>JBCCAQ010000119.1:0-14997 GCA_039814735.1 Cyanobacteria bacterium P01_A01_bin.15 | reverse complement strand
GTTCAATGTCACCGAGATTCTGATCGCTGATTTTGTTGAAAAACTGCGTCTTGGCTATCGACGTACCTATGGTGGGCTACACCATGACTATGAAGAAATTATTGCGTGGGCCGGTAGTATGGCCCTTGAAAATATTGCCAACAGCGATGCTCTCTACCACAACGTCGAACACACTATTTTAGTGACTCTGGTAGGTCAGGAAATTTTGAGGGGTAAACATACCCGTGAGGGGGGAGTTACTGCCGACGATTGGCTTCATTTCATTATTTCACTTGTTTGCCATGACATTGGCTATGTCAAGGGTGTCTGCCGGGACGATTGCGACTACGAAAACCGCTATGCCACTGGCCAGGGACAGATGGTGGAACTACCCCCCGGTGCCACCGATGCTTCGCTAACGCCCTACCACGTAGATCGTGGCAAGCTGTTTGTCGAGGAGCGATTTGGAAATAACGAGCGCATCGATGCCAAACGTATCAAAAACAATATTGAGCTGACTCGATTCCCGGTTCCAAAATTAGAAGACCACCAGGATACCTGCAACTATCCGGGGCTGATTCGAGCAGCAGATCTGATTGGACAGCTTAGCGATCCACGCTATCTCAAAAAAATTAGTGCCCTATTTTATGAGTTTGAAGAAACCGGCCAAAACAAGGAGCTAAGGTACGAAACTCCCCATGATTTGCGTAGCAACTACCCCAAGTTTTATTGGGGGGTTGTCCATCACTACATCCATGATAGTTTGCGCTATTTAGCACTTACTCAAGAAGGTAAACAAATTATTGCCAACCTATATTCCAACGTGTTTATGGTGGAATATGAGCAGGATTTGCTCCCATGCTAGCGTCGGGCCAACGTCAGCCATTGGGGTTAAAATAGCTAGCCGGTATGCTTCTTGCTATTCTAGCCATGGTATTTCAGCGGTTGCATGGATCCTAAACAGTTACCGATTATTGGTTGGCGTGAGTGGGTATCTCTGCCGAAGTTAGGTATCCCCAGTATCAAAGTCAAAGTCGATACTGGAGCCCGGTCCTCTGCCATTCATGCCACCAATATTGAACAGTTTGAGGCCCATGGCATTAAGAAAGTGCGCTTTAATATCGCTCCTGTCCAATCGGATGATCAGCGATTGATCATGGTGGAAACAGAGCTATTGGAGGAGCGGGCCGTCACAGATTCTGGCGGTCATCAGCAGATCCGCCCTGTGGTCGTAACATCCATTTGTTTGGGAAACCTGCAGTGGCCCATTGAGCTGACCTTAACCAACAGAGACGTGATGGGATTCCGCATGCTGTTGGGTCGTAAATCTGTTCGAGACCGCTTTTTAATCAACCCTAGCCAGTCTTATCTTCAAAGTCAAAACATTGCCAAAGAAAGGGGAACAGATTTAGCCGAAGGTGATGACTGATCTTGATAGTCTTACATAGGACATCTAGGTCTCTATTTGACCGATTGTGTCTTGTCTTCCTTTTGTGCCCGCTATGAAAATTGCTGTACTATCCCGTGATGCTTCCTTGTATTCCACTCGTCGGCTCATAGAAGCTGGGGAGCAGCGAGAGCACAGGATGGTCATTATTGACCATATGCGCTGCTATATGGATATTACGGCCCATGATCCGAAGGTGATTTATCAGGGTAAACCGCTGGCAAATATCGACGCCATCATTCCCCGCATTGGTGCTACTAAGACATTTTATGGCACAGCGGTTGTGCGCCAATTTCAGATGATGGGGGTATTTACAGCTAACGGAGCTGATGCTATCTCCCGTTCCCGTGACAAGCTTCGCTGTTTACAGCTGCTGTCGAAGGAGGGGGTGGGACTACCTGTAACAGGTTTTGCCCACTCTACTAAAGATATCGAAGGTGTGATTGAGCTTGTCGGTGGAGCCCCACTGGTTATTAAGCTGTTGGAGGGGACCCAGGGCATTGGTGTGGTACTGGCGGAAACCTATCAGGCGGCCAAATCAGTGATTGAGGCATTTAGAGGTCTGGACGCTAATATCCTGGTGCAGGAGTTTATTAAAGAAGCAAAGGGGGCCGATCTGCGCTGCTTTGTTGTAGGTAACCGCGTGGTGGCGGCGATGAAGCGTCAGGGAGCACCGGGAGAATTTAGATCTAATGTGCATCGGGGGGGAGCGGTTAGCAAGATTAAGCTAACCCCTGAAGAGCGCAGTACGGCTATTCGCGCAGCCAAGGCGATGGGATTAAAGATTGCCGGGGTGGATTTGCTCAGATCTCACCATGGTCCTGTGGTTATGGAGGTAAATTCATCACCTGGGCTAGAGGGCATTGAACGGGCCACGGAGATCAATATTGCCAACAAAATTATTGAATATCTAGAAAGTCAGATCAAATCCCAGGCATCGTCTAACGAAGACTAAATAAGGGCGGTCCCGGTGAGACCGCCCTTCCCACAGGTTCGATTAGGATTTACCATCAGATACAAAACAAATCGCAACACTTGGGAGACAGGAGCGATGGCTAAAGCAACATGGAATGGAACTGTGCTAGCGGAAAGTGATAGCTGTGAGGTGGTTGAGGGCAACCAGTATTTTCCACCTGATTCTGTCAATATGGATTATTTTAAGCCGAGCAATAAAACGACGACCTGTGGCTGGAAAGGGTTGGCCAACTATTACACCCTGGAGGTTGATGGTCAGCAAAATCAGGATGCTGCCTGGTACTATGCCGAGCCTAAGGAAGCCGTTAAAAATATCAAGGGCTATGTGGCCTTTTGGCGCGGTGTCGCCGTAGAGGGTTAGGTTTGTGGAGGGTGCTGATCTGCTAGGGGCAGTCTGGCTACGCCAGGGGCTGTGGGGTTTGGTATCTGTGTTTGTGGTGGAGATGGTGCGGGACACGTACCATGTTGCTAGCCATGTCTGGCCACCGCTGATGCGGCTACATAACTGGCATCACAAAGCTTATCGAAAAGATTTTACGCCCGTTAGTGTCGAGCTGTATCAAGCGGCTCAGCTATATAACGATGTGCCTGAATCCCTGGTGATGATGGCCGTAATGGCGCTGGTGGCCTTGCTGACGCCTCTTTGGGGATTTTGGCTGGGATTTCTCTACGGGGCCGGTTTTTTGGTCGCGGCGCTGCTGCGATCGCAGGGGCTACTCAACGGCACCGATCTGACCCATGAACCGGGTCCTTTAACCACGCTGCCGGGTCTGTGGCTAGTTAACCGCACCTACCACTGGCGGCATCACTTTGATGAAACGACGGCCTACTATGCTGGCTATTTCACCCTATCGGACAAAGTCATGGGTACGTCCCTATCACTCAAGGGCAAAACCATCGCCGTGACCGGAGCCTCCGGCACCATGGGGCGAGCCCTGATCAGACGGTTTGCCGCCCAGGGGGCAAAACCGATTGCCCTGACTAGCTCTACTGCTGACACCATCGAAGGGGCGATCAGGGTAATTCCCTGGCGCTCAGGTGAAGAACGTGCCCTCAAGGAGACTTTGAGCCGGGTCAATATTTTAGTGATTAACCATGGGGTGAATGTCCATGGTGAAAGAACGGCAGCTGCGATCGCCAGCTCTTTGGAGGTGAATGCCCTATCCGCCTGGCGGCTGATGGAGGTATTTTTAGAAACCGTGGATACTCGCCTGGGGGCTGCCACCAAAGAACTGTGGGTCAATACATCTGAAGCGGAGGTAAACCCTGCTTTTAGCCCGCTATATGAAACCTCAAAACGGCTGCTGGGAGATTTGATTACCCTGCGACGTCAAGACTCTCCCTGTGTAATTCGTAAGCTAGTGCTGGGGCCTTTTAAGAGCAATCTCAACCCGGTGGGGGTGATGTCGGCTGACTGGGTAGCCGGGGCGATTATAGCCCTGGCAAAACGGGATATTCGGAACATTATTGTGACCATCAATCCCCTTACCTATGTGGTATTTCCAATCAAGGAGACGGCGCAGTCACTCTACTTCAGGCTATTTTCGAAGGGATACTAGGCGCTGTGGCAACGGTGCAAGCAATCACTTTTTACCAGTCTGGTTTAATTTTTGCTTTATCAACAGCTTAAAAAAGGGCAGGTCGTCCAACAGATACCGCTTCCAGAGACGTTTGGGTTCTGACATCAGACGATATAGCCATTCTAGACCCAGATTGCTCCAAAACTGAGGGGCTCTCGGTTTGTTGCCCGCCTCAAAGTCCAGGGCCGCGCCAACGGCCATAAAGATTTTTACCCCTGGCATTTGACTGCGGTATTTGGCAATCCACAGCTCTTGTTTTGGTGCACCGACGCCCACCGCGAGGACCGTGGCTCCAGAGTCATTAATAATGTTGATAATTGCCTGACACTCCGCCTCGTCTTTCTCAAAACCAAAGGATGGGGAATGGGCGGCAATCACAATCTCTCGACCAATGTTGGCATTGATATTGGCCTGGGCCTGTTTGGCAACCCCCTCGGCACCGCCGAGCAAAAAGAGGGTAATTTCAGGATTATCCCTATGGTAGTCACAAAATAGAGGCAGCAGGTCTGAGCCCGAAATTTTTGCCTTGAGGGGTTTGCCCAATAGCTTTGATGCATACATCAAAATTTGACTATCACAAACCTTATAGTCTGCCTGGCGATAGGCAGCCTGAAATTCGGTATCTTCTTGCAGCTTCATTAGATGATCCACATTGGGGGTAAAAATAACCCCCTTTGTCAGCTCTGATAAAAACTGCCGCTGGGAAATATTGTCAATCTCTATCCCTAAAATTTCTACCTGTTCCCGCAGTCGCCGCCGCTGCCGTTCCAGCATGCCAGCGGCGGTGGACGTTAAAATTGCAACCCGAAACAGACGCTTATATTCAGAAGGACTTGGCCTTTGAAAAACCTGCTGACTCATGGGGAAACTAGGGAAGTGCTCTGTCTAGAATGTTCCCTGGTCCCAGGTAAATGTCACGGAGTGATTGTTTGGGACCAGAGTAGGCGGTGGTTTACCATGCACCTAGAGAAAGACAAATACCGCCCGAATAGTATCTACCACTCGCAGCAAAAAGGCCCTAGCTAATGCCAGGGCCTGATAGGTTTGGGGCTGCTATCGCTCGGAAAAAATGAGCCTACCGATTCCGGCGCAGCGATTTGAATGATGTGTAGGCATGCTCAGCATGATACAGGTGACATTGATCAACAATGCTACGCATAAAATTCCAGGTAAACTTCTCTTCGCGAATACGTACCCGATCGCCCCAGGCATCCTTGAGGCTCTGGTGTGCCAGCCGCAGATTGTAGGACGGAATACCTGTAGAAATATGGTGGGGCACATGGACACTGATGTCATGGCATAGCACTTCTACCCATTTGGGATAGTCGCAATGGACTGTGCCAGCCAGCTGAGCTTCGACCTCGTTCCATGTTTCGGTCGGACGAAACTGAATGTCAGGGGCAGTGTGATGCACCAGGGTGAATGTGCTCATCCAGAAATGATAGCCCAGCCAAGGCATCAGCCAAAACTTGACCCAGCCCCAAATGCCCAGGGTGGCAATCAGGGTGGGAAAGACAATAGCAGCAAAAATAACAACAACAGCAATCGAGACTTTGGCTTTAGGCTTATCTCGTTCAGTAAAGTTATTTAGATCAAAGTGAATGCCGGCCCAGTGGATGATGGAGGCCAGCCACCAGAGCCGACCACGCATTAGCCAATAGGCAAGTCGCAACCCTTTGCTTTCCCCTGTAAAGTCCTCGACGTACCAGGGGTGCCAGGCGTTGTCAACCTCTTGCTTGTTGGTATGACGGTGGTGGTGATCGTGGAGCAATCGCCAGGGGTGGAACGGATAAATGAGCGGTAAGAAGGCAATATGACCTACTAAATTATTGACCCAGCGGTGTCTAGAAAACGAACGGTGGCCACAGTCATGACCGACGACAAACCATCCGGTCAGGGCTGTGCCGGTTAGAAACCAGGCAGCGGGCAGTAGAAACCAGGGCGATAGTGCGATCGCAACATACCCCACAATCGCCATGACGATGCTAAGGGCTACCTGTTGCCAGGCCTTGCGAGAATTCTTCTCAAAGCATTCCTTAGGTATAGTTCTGATCACATCCCTGAGCGTTACATCGGCCAACGGTCCAGCTGACGGCCGCTCGGTTGACAACCTCTTAAGTGTTGCGGTCATAGATTTTTTCCACATTCCAAATTGAGACAAACTTGATTGCAACGACACCGCTCATGTACTGGGACATCTGTAATTAGCAGCCCGGTATGCCATGGCCGTTGCAAAGCCACTAAAAAGCGCATACCGCCGGAATCAGCATGCATGCGCCGGACTAACCCCCGAGGGGGGCGACTCCAGCCAGTCTAGTTAAAGAATTATTAGAGTCGCTTAACAAATTGTTTCGATTCTACTATGACGCGGGCTGTGTTCTGAGCTTATTGCTTAAAGAAACCACAGATTACCTGGGTAGCCATATCGTTTGGGACGTGATTACCGTCGCGACTTATGTATTCGCGGGTGCGACAGTTATAACGAGCCATGGGTCGACGCTTGTCATCAACGGTGACCACCGCCCGATATTCCCAGTAGTATTTGGCACTGCGGGTGATTTTTAGTACACAAATCTGATGGTCGGCCACCGTACGACAAAGGGGAGCGGCTTGGGCAATGGGAGCCAACAGTAGGCTAACCAGCAGTATTAGTCCTAATAGGCCTAGTTTTCTTAGCATGCTACTTGCAATTGGTCTACTGTGGAATTTACCCATCGATTTTTACCTTTGCTGATCCGCTGGATGGACCAACAAGCGTAAATGTCCTGTGTGCCAATACCTCCCAGGGGAAATCATGCCGAGGAGCCGCCAGCCCGATTTTTTAACTGTCAGGTTGAAAAATCGGTATGAGACCAGTAACAGCAAACTGGTGTGAGCTGGGTCAAAACAGCGGCAGGTCAGTTGTTTAATTGATAGGATAAACGGCTATACGAAACAAAGACAATCAATGGCGCTAACTAAACAACCTATGGGACGTTGGCTGTTGGGCAGTTTGGCTGCGATCGCAGCCTGTAACCCCGTCACCACCAACTTTGTCACCCGCGACTACAGCGCCACCGCCAGTGTCACCTACACTTGGCAGGTCCGCTACAACCGCGACGATGGTCGCGATCGTCCCAACGATACCCGTGTCGAAAAATTTGCGTCAGTCTCCCTCGATAACCAAAATGGCGTTCGTCCGGGGCTAGCGGTTACCGGTCCCGACAGTGAGGGGCTTTGGTGGCCTGAGCTACCCCCAGAGCCCACGGTGGATGATATCGAATCTCGTCTTGACAAAAACGAAGTGTCCGAGGCCCCCGCACTGATTAAATCCGTAGACTACAGCCTGAGCGTTGACCAGGCGGGGCAGACCGTGACCTTACCCACCAGCTATGGGGTTTACCGTCAGGCGGTCAAAGCCCATGCAAATCAGCGACCGCTTGAGGTCATTTTGGGGCCGCAGGACGGGTCGGTAATGAGCGTAAATGTGCAGTAGTAACCCGCGAAAAGCTAATCACTTCCCAAACAACCCATCACCTAAAAGGCATTGCGAATTCCAAACGCCGCCTGGACCGGCTGTTGCAAAAAATAGTAGATATAGAAGCCGCTAAAGGCGATGGATAGCAGACTGATGGGGTTGACCATCAGCAACCCACCTAGATTGCCAACAATACCCAGGGCCTGTAGCCCTATATTTAGGTACCAGGCCCAGGCCTGGAGCAGCCACAGTCCTATGGCGATCGCAGCATTTGCCAGGGCCATCACCAGAAAAATGCCGCCCAGCACCCTGGGAAATATCTCGGGTACCCCCGGCGGCAGCTGGTCTAAAAGCTCTGCTATCTCGCCATCTAAACGCATTTCGTCAATCAGCAGGTCCCCTACTAAAAAAGCGGCAATACCCACCAGTGTCAGCAGCAGCGCCTGCAGACCGTTGATAATTGCGAGTACCGTCACACCGATGGGTCGTTGCATGGATTGCTGCCTGAATACCTGTAGTTCAAGGTATAGCAAAATTGATAGCTATAATCATGACGGCTTGTTTCGTCAAAGACCCCCATGCAGTTTGCTTCTGTCATTGCCCAGGATCTGTCCGTCCGGCCCGCCCAGGTACAGGCGGCGTTAGAGCTGCTAGAAACGGGGGCGACAGTACCGTTTATTGCCCGCTATCGCAAAGAAAAAACAGGGGAGCTAGACGAGCGCCAGCTGCGGCAGATTGCGGAGCAGTTTGCCTACCTGACGGAGCTAGCCAGCCGCAAACAGACGGTACTAGAATCCATTGAAGGCCAGGGCAAGCTGACCCCACCGCTACGCGATCGCATCGAGAACTGCACCAGTAAAACTGAGCTAGAGGACCTCTACTTGCCCTATCGCCCCAAACGGCGCACCCGGGCCACGGTGGCCCGGGAAAAAGGGCTAGAACCGCTAGCCCAGCAGATTGCTCAGCTCAACAAAACTGGCGAGGCCGTAAAATCGCTGGATGAGCTGGCGGCAAACTTTATCACCGATGGGGTGCCCGATACAGCGGCGGCCCTACAGGGTGCGGCGGATATCTTAGCTGAGGGTATTGCGGAGCGCTCAGACCTGCGGGCCTATGTACGACAGACGCTGCTAAAAACCGGTCTAATCAGCTCAAAAATTAAACCGGACTATCCAGAGGGCAGCACCAAGTATGAGATGTATCGCCGGTATGAAAGTGCGATCGCAAGGCTCGCTCCCCACAATTTGCTCGCCCTGCTGCGGGGAGATAAAGAAGGCATTCTCAAAGTTAGTCTTGGGGGCGATGAGGCAAAAATTCTAGAGCATCTGGAATCCAGCCAGATTCGCACTAAACAGACTAACGTACGACAGTTTTACCAGACGCTGATCAAAGATGCCTTCTCTCGGTTGATGAAGACTTCCCTCACCAATGAGGTGATTGCAGAAAAAAAAGCCTGGGCCGATGGAGAATCCATAGATACCTTTGCAGTCAATATTAAAAACCTGTTGTTGGCAGCGCCAGCGGGGATGAAACCGACGCTGGGAGTAGACCCTGGTTTTCGGACGGGCTGTAAGGTGGCGGCGATTGATGAGACTGGAAAGTTTTTAGAGTACAAGCCGATTTTTCCCCATACGGGTAAACAGGAGAGTGCGGCCAAGATTCTCTCAGATATGATTAAGCGCCATGGTATTCAGCTGATCGCCATTGGCAATGGCACAGCTAGCCGAGAAACGGATGCATTTGTTGCAGAGGTTATTCGAGGGATGCAGCCAAAGCCGATCAAAGTGATGGTCAATGAGTCGGGGGCCTCGATCTATTCAGCCAGTGAGGTTGCGATCGCAGAGTTTCCCGATCTTGATATCACCGTGCGTGGGGCCATTAGCATCGCCCGTCGACTGCAAGACCCGCTGGCGGAGCTCGTCAAAATTGAGCCCAAATCCATTGGCGTAGGCCAGTATCAGCATGACGTGGACCAAAAACTGCTCAAACAAAAGCTGGATGCCACGGTGGAAAGCTGTGTGAACTATGTGGGAGTAGATTTGAATATTGCTTCGCGGGAGCTGTTGACCTATGTGTCAGGGGTGAGTTCGGCGATAGCCAACAATATTGTTGGCTATCGCAATGAAAATGGAGCCTTTAACAGTCGGCGACAGCTGCTTAAGGTGGCCAAGCTGGGGCCAAAAGCCTATGAGCAGTGCGCGGGGTTTTTACGCATTCGAGATGGAAAAAATCCATTGGATAATACAGCAGTACATCCAGAAAGCTATGCTACGGCAACAACTATTTTAAAAGATAGGGGAGCTGGTGGGAAAGCAGGGCTGAGGGACTTGAACCTGGCGAATTTAGATCTGCAGAAGTATGTGACTGCCAGTGTCGGACTGCCCACACTGCGAGATATTTTCGAAGAGCTAGAGAAACCGGGGCGAGACCCGCGAGCAGAGTTTGCCTATGCAACGTTTCAAGATGGGGTGAATACCATCAAAGACCTAACGGCGGGAATGGTTTTAGAAGGGGTGATTACAAACGTGGCAAATTTTGGAGCGTTTGTGGATATTGGGGTACATCAGGATGGGCTAGTGCATGTGTCCCAGCTGGCCAATCGGTTTGTGAGTGATCCAAAAGAGATTGTACAAGTGGGACAGGTGGTGAAGGTAAAGGTGTTGGAGATTAATGCGGATCTAAAGCGGATTGGGTTGAGTATAAAGGCGGTGGATGATGGGAGTGGAAAGGTATCGCCGCGACCAAGTAAAAAGCAGGCGGTAGAGAAAGCGACACCAAAATCAGCTAGTTTGAGCGATTTACAGATAAAGTTTGGTCGGCCAAAGCGGAAAAAATAGCCACCTCACCCTACATTTACACCTGTCTGATTCCAAACCTTTGCTACAAATAGTTTTACTTTGGGCGGCGAATTTTACCCGGCGTTTAAGCTGGTAGCCAAAGAACTAGTCAGGATTTATGTATCAGCTATTGCAAGTGGTTCATGTACTTTTGCTGTACCTAATGAGTTGGCTACAGCCCTATCTTGTACCCATCTGTTTGGTGGTGGCTTGGTCCATGGTGATATTGGGTATCTGGCAGGTAGTCGCAGCGACGCGCGATAGCGTACAGCGAGCCCGGACCATGCATAGCATTCCCTGCTCAAGCTGTAGCTTTTTTACTAATCAGGCCGTTCTAAAGTGTCCGATCCATCCCACCCAAGCCCTCTCGGAAGACGCCATTGGCTGCATGGATTTTGAGACCGCAAATCCTACCCTGGCGGCGTGCCAGCGGCTAAAGGATTCAGACTAGCTGTGCCCATCACCAGATCAGGCGAGACCTTCACATAGCACTCAAACTAAACTAAATATTGTGTGGTGAGACCCTCTTTTTTTGCAGGATCACAGACGATCACGGGCAATCTGATGGCAAGAGCAGCCCCACAGGCTGGTTGTGTGCTTCCTTGCTGATTTAGGCCGTTAGACGATTTGCTGAATGTCGCAATGATTTCGATTTTTATATTGACCCACAATGAAGAACGAGACATTGCGGCCTGCATTGAGTCGGCCCTGGTTTCGGATGATGTCATTGTGGTTGACTCCTACAGCTGCGATCGCACCCTCGACCTCGCCCAGCAGTATCCTGTTCGCACCGTCCAGCACCCCTTTGAAAGCCACGGCCAGCAGCGCACCTGGATGTTGCGCAATGTGCCTACTAAATACGAGTGGGTCTACATTCTAGAAGCCGACGAGCGCATGACCCCGGAGCTGTTTGATGAGTGCGTAGGGGCGGCTCAGGCCGGGTTGCATGTGGGCTACTACGCCGCTGAGCGAGTCATGTTTATGAATCACTGGATTCGCCATAGCACCCAATACCCGCGCTATCAGCTGCGACTGCTCGATAAACAGCAGGTATGGTTTGATGACTACGGCCACACCGAGCGCGAAGTGTGTGACGGGTCCACCGGCTTTTTACAGGCCACCTATCCCCACTACACCTGTAGTAAAGGTCTGGGGCGCTGGATTGAAAAGCACAACCGGTACTCCAGCGACGAAGCCGCTGAAACGCTGCGGCAGCTGTCAAACCACCGCGTTGACTGGCGGGCTCTGGTTTGGGGGCGTTCTGAGGTAGAGCGCCGCCGGGCCCTCAAGGATTTGTCGCTGCGGCTGCCGCTGCGTCCGCTAGTGCGGTTTGTCTATATGTATTTTTTTCTCGGGGGTATCTGGGATGGTCGAGCCGGGTTTACCTGGTGTATGCTGCAGGCTTTTTATGAATATCTGATCACCTTGAAGGTATGGGAACTACAGCACGGCACTACCACCGATACGGCCCTATCTGTCACTGGCAGTACCACGGTTAGTACTGAGGCTCAGGGACTGGCGCGGTCCATATAGCCGGTGTCGATGCCCCAAGGCATAGCTGTGTCGGGCCAAGGATGGGCAACCTAGGCGTAGGGTGCACCCTGGGATATCGGGTATGAACCTACTGGATAATCCGCATAATCCGCCCAAATTTCCCAGAGTTGCAGATCGAACATTAGATTCAACTATCGGATTCAAACGGCTTTAGGGTCTAGCCTAAAGCCTCTAACGTAGAGTGATATGCTGACCCAGGCCCAATCCTTAGCAGAGTACCTATTGACCCTTTCCCAACAGCAGTGCACCGGCGAGCTGGTGGTGGGAGCGGAGGCCGGTGACCCCTGGAAACTTTACTTTTACTCGGGACGCTTGATCTATGCCACGGGGGGGCAACACCCGGTGCGCCGTTGGTATCGCTGTCTGCGACGCCATAGCGAGCAGTTTTCCAATAGCTGGTTTACTAAAATGCGCACCCCCGGAGATTACTGGGAGGTGGATTTTATCAACCAGGCCATTCACCGTCAGCACATTTCCCTCAATCAGGCTAAGGCTGTGATTCAGAGCATTGTGGATGAGGTCGTGCTGACGCTGATAGACTATCCTGCCAAGGATATGCGCTGGCAGGCCAATCGGCTAGTGGCCCAGCAGGTGGTGTTTTTGTCGGTACAGCGGGCCCTGGTGCGATCGCAAAAAATATACCACCACTGGCAAACCATTGGCGGCGACCATTTACCTACGCTCCTGCCCCACGAGCTGCCTTATCTATCCCCCATTGTGATCAATCCACGGGGGTTGCGGGTTCATCTTCCCACCGATAAATATGAGCGGCTGACCCGCTGGATGCAAGGTAACATCACCCTTTGGGACATGGCCGCCCAGACCCGGCGCTCGCTCACGGATGTGATTAAGCTGCTGGTGCCGTTTGTTTATCAGGGATGGGTTGATTTTCAGCAAATTCCCGATATTCCTGCGCCCTATGTTCCCCCCCGGCCCGCAGCAGCTGTTCCCAAAGGGCAGGGGCTGATTGCCTGCATTGACGATAGCCCCCTGGTGAGCAAAGTCATGGCTGAGCTGCTACAGCCCCTGGGCTATGAGGTCCTGCCGGTGACTAACCCGGTGGAGCAAATTTCCACCCTGTCCCAGCATCGACCCGACCTGATTTTTCTTGACATTACGATGCCAACCATTAGCGGCTATGAGCTATGCAAGTTTTTGCGCCGCACCGACGCATTTTATAAAACTCCGATTATTATTTTGACCGGACGCGACGGCATGATGGATCGCATGCGCGCCAAAATGGTGGGGGCCGATGATTTTTTAGCAAAACCGCCGGTGCTTGAAAAAGTCACCCAGCTACTGACTAAATATATTGTCCGTTAGGGTCGCGTCGGCTCTGCCAGCTCTCGCCGCTCCCTTTTCCAATACAATTAATCTCTGTTCCACCTCATTACCTAGCGCATGGCCAGCCCCCAGCCCGACGACCAAAGTCCCCGCGAAATTCGCGCTGCTCGTTTGCAAAAAGTGAGTGACTTAAAACAGCTGGGACTCAATCCATATGCCTACACCTGGGACATTACCCATCAGGCGGCAGTGCTCCAGCAGCAGTTTATCGAGCTGCCCAACGGTGAAGAGGATGTTTTAGAGGTGTCTATTGCCGGGCGTATTATGGCCCGACGGGTGTTTGGCAAGCTGGCCTTTTTCACACTCCAGGATGAAACCGGGGCTATCCAGCTGTTTCTGGATAAAAAGACGATCCAAGCAGCGATGGCCGATACGGATGACCAGGCGTTTTCCCACCTCAAACAGCTGACGGATGTCGGCGACTTTCTAGGCGTACAGGGCACCATCAAGCGCACCGATAAGGGTGAGCTGTCGGTCAAAGTGAGCCGCTATGCCATTCTGACCAAGGCGTTGCTGCCCTTGCCTGACAAGTGGCACGGGCTAACCGATGTGGCCAAACGCTACCGTCAGCGCTATGTGGATCTAATTGTTAATCCTGATGTCCGAGAAACCTTTCGCAAACGGGCGCTGATCACGGCGTCTATTCGACGCTATCTCGATCGGCAGGATTTTATTGAAATTGAAACCCCGGTTTTGCAAGCGGAGCCAGGGGGAGCCGATGCTCGACCGTTTGTGACCTATCACAACACCCTAGACATGCAGCTCTATCTGCGGATTGCCACGGAGCTGCACCTCAAACGGCTAATTGTGGGCGGTTTTGAGCGTGTCTTTGAAATGGGACGTATCTTCCGGAATGAGGGGATCTCCACCCGTCACAACCCAGAGTTTACCTCGATTGAGCTGTACCAGGCCTATGCCGACTACTACGACATGATGGCCATTACCGAGGCCCTGATTGTCACTGCGGCCGAGGAGGTGCTCGGTACTACCCAGATTACCTATCAGGGCGAGGCCATCAGCCTGAGTACGCCCTGGAAGCGCATCACCATGCACGACGCGGTTCAAGAAAAGACCGGTGTGAACTTTGCTGAATTTACCGATCTAGAGGCCGCTAAAGCCGCTGCTAAGGGGGTCGGCCTACGGGGGATCGATGACTGCCCCAGCATCGGCCACGTGCTCAATCAGGCCTTTGAGCAGACGGTGGAGCCCGCCTTGATCCAACCTACGTTTATCATTGACTATCCGGTGGAGATTTCCCCTTTGGCCAAACCCCATCGGGACAAGGCCGGTCTAGTGGAGCGGTTTGAGCTGTTTATTGTCGGTCGAGAAACGGCCAATAGCTTTTCGGAGCTGACGGATCCGGTGGATCAGCGCCAGCGGCTGGAGGCCCAGGCAGCCAAAAAAGCAGCGGGCGATCTCGAAGCCCAAAGTTTAGACGAGGACTTTGTTGTCGCCTTAGAATACGGCATGCCGCCAACGGGCGGTATGGGCATGGGGATCGACCGTCTGGTCATGTTGCTGACCGATTCTCCTAGCATTCGCGATGTGATCGCGTTTCCGTTGCTCAAGCCCGAGCAGGAAGACGGTAATTAGTCAATCTGGACAAACTGATTAAACTGTAGGGGAGGTTGTTGCAATCAAAACTACCCCAGCGCATGTTAGGGGTAGTTTTGAGCATCCTCTAAACTATTTGTATGTAGTGTGAAGGACTATTGGTTCCCGTTAACTTATATAGCTTTAGCGAACTCGTTAAATAATTATGGCCCAGTCATCTGCAGATAGCACCTTGGCCCGCTTGTCGCAGGGCACCACGCCAGGTCGTCT
>JBCCAQ010000054.1:0-22344 GCA_039814735.1 Cyanobacteria bacterium P01_A01_bin.15 | reverse complement strand
GACTTATGTATACACGGTAGCCCAATCTTGGGGAAACCACAGTATGCCTAATAGGGGCAATAGAGTTATTTCCATAAAAGGGGGGCCTTCAACCGGTATGACCTTTCTGAGAAAATACCTTAATTGTCTAAGGCCCTGGGTTGCCTGTGCGGATATGCCAAGGGCCTTGGGGAAACTAAGAACTGTTGCTATTGACCATTGGCAACCTGGGCTACTTAAAACACCAGCGCATCTACCTCAATCTCAATCAGCATGTCTGGATTGATCAGCGACCTTACTTCCACCATGGCGGTGGCGGGTGGGTAGGCTCCCATGGCCTCCTGATGCGCCTGACCGTACTCTTCCCAGCGGCTAATGTCTGTTACATACATCCGTGTTCGCACAATGTTTGACAGATCGGCTCCCATGGCCTGGAGAGTCTTCTGAATAATTTTAAAACAATGTCTGGCCTGGCTATAGCCATCGCCAGGGGCAACGGTATTGCCATCGTCATCCACCGGGGCTGTCCCTGAAATAAAAATTTGGTTACCCGCTCGGATAGCGCGACAATACCCTACCTGGGGCTCCCAAGGAGTCCCCGTAAAGTGACGAGAAATAGGAGGAGTATCCATAGTTGTTGCTCAGGGATAGGGACTGTATGAGAGCTGAAGAATATGCTGGAGAGACGTTGCATGCAACGTCTGTACATGAAGACTGGAGAGACGTTGCATGCAACGTCTGTACGTCAAATCGTGGAACCTCGTTAATCTTGTTTCCTAAGAATGTTGCTGATTGGCTGTGGCAATGACATCCAGGTAGGCCTTGACCGCTGCTTCTAGCCCCATCATTAGCGCATCTGCTGTCAGCGCATGGCCAATGGACACTTCCAAAATATTTGGGATGCGTAAAAACTGAGGTAAATTCTCCAGATTTAAGTCGTGGCCTGCATTGATTCCCAGACCGCAATCCTTTGCTACCTTGGCCGCTACCGCGTAGCTTGTATGCTGTGTTTCCACTTCATCTTGGGTGCCTTCGCGGCAGGCCGTTGCATAGGGTTCGGTGTATAGCTCAATTCGGGTTTCTGTTGGTCCATCCATTACCCCCAGCGATTTTATTAAACGAATTTGCTCCGGGTCTGGGTCCATAAACAAACTTACCCGTGCCCCTAGCGCCTGGATCTCTTTGATAAGAGGTACTAGAGTTTCGCCATTTTTAGCAATGTTCCAGCCATGGTCAGAGGTAAACTGCTGGGGATCGTCGGGGACCAGGGTGACCTGGTTGGGGGTGACGTCGCGCACGATCTCCATAAACCCGGATTCTAAAGGATTGCCTTCGATATTAAACTCAATGGTGGGATGGCTTTTTAACAGCTCTGCCAGGTCGTACACATCGTGCCGGCGGATGTGACGCTGGTCTGGTCGAGGATGTACCGTCAGGCCATAGGCTCCGGCTTGGATACAGGTTTCACCCGCCTTGACCACGCTGGGGATGCCAATGGTGCGAGAGTTGCGGATGAGGGCAATTTTATTAAGGTTAACGCTGAGGGCAGTCATAATTTTGGCTATGATGCGAAGCATACAGGGTTACTGATTGTACAACATACAGCTGACGGCCCCATCGCTACGCTGTCGGCCCAGGTTAGTGGATAGTTGGAAGCGTTTTTCTGTTTGCTGGGTAACAAATTTTGAACGGTTAAAATAGTGGCTGGTCTCTACTGTCCAAAACTATGCCAGCTATCCAATACTCAACGACGCCTAAAGGGCTACAAACCATCCAGTGGGCGCTGAACCCTGTTGGATATATGGAAACTAATCGACAGCGCTACGGGCACTTGTTTGCTGCCCCGATCTCTCCGGTGACGGCGACTCCTTTGGTATTTGTGAACCACCCAGAGGCCCTACAGTACATTTTGACCCACGACACAACGTCTGAGATTACGGCCCCTGGTGAGGCGAATCGGATTGTCGAACCCTTGCTGGGTAGCCGCTCTTTGATTTTGCTGAGCGGGGCTGAACACCGTCGCCATCGTAAGCTGGTGATGCCGCCCTTCCATGGGGAGCGGCTCAGGGTTTATGGCGAACTGATTTGCAATATTACAAAAAAGGTGGCGGCTACCTGGCAGGTGGGTCAGCCGTTTTCTGCCCGAATGTCGATGCAGAAAATTACCATGGGGGTGATTTTGCAGGCGGTGTTTGGTCTGAGTCAGGGAGAGCGCTACGAACAGCTGCAGCAGTCGCTAGCCCGTCGCTTGGACATGGTAGCGAGTCCGCTGGCGTCGCTGCTGATATTTTTTCCCTTTTTGAGTAAGGACCTGGGGGACTGGAGTCCGGGGCATCGGGTCCGGCAGATGTCTGAAATGTGCGATCGCATCATTTACGATGAAATTCGCGATCGCCGCCGTCAGGATACGAGCGATCGCGACGACGTGCTCTCACTGTTGCTAGCGGCCCGAGACGAAGAGGGCGAAGGGCTAGATGACACATCACTGCGAGATGAGCTGATGACGCTGCTGGTGGCAGGGCATGAAACCACCGCCACCGCCCTTACCTGGGCGCTGTACTGGATTTACTCGCGGCCAGATATCCACCGGCGTTTGATGGAGGAACTCAGTAGCTGCGACGACACCGATCCCCTAGCGGTGACTCGGCTGCCCTATTTAAATGCGGTGTGTAACGAAACCCTGCGCATCTATCCCGTGGCGATACTTACCTTCCCTCGTCGGGCGGAACAACCCCTAGAACTGATGGGGTACCCAATTGAACCGGGCACTTTGCTCATGGGGTGCATTTATCTCATCCACCAAAATGCAGAGATTTATAAGCACCCTAAGGAATTTAACCCCGACCGATTTTTAGAGAAGACCTATTCGCCCTACGAGTTTATTCCCTTTGGTAACGGGGTTAGACGCTGTGTCGGCTCTGCCCTGGCGCAGATGGAGCTAAAGCTAGTGTTGAGTACGCTGCTGAAAACAATGTCCCTGGAGCTGGTTAACCAGAAGCCGGTTAAACCGCAGCGACGGGGGGTGACGTTAGGATCTAGCCCGGTGATGCTGCAGCGAGTTAAATAATTTATACTACAGCTTTGTGTTATAACAGCAGGTCGCCCCGCATGACCGTCACGGCCTGACCGCTAATGTAGATTCTCTCGGGGGTGCATTCGACCTGGAGTACTCCCCCTCGGGCCGAGGCCTGGTAGGCAACCATTTTGTCTTTGCCCAGCTTGGCCTGCCAGTAGGGAGCGAGGGCACAGTGGGAAGCACCGGTAACCGGATCTTCTGGAATTCCCAAGGCCGGGAGAAAATAGCGGGAAACAAAGTCGTAGGGGGCATCCCCAATACTGGTGACAATTACCCCCTGACAGTTGAGTTTTTTTAGCTTTTCAAAATCCGGGGTGAGATTGGCGACCGCCCGGTGCGATCGCAGCTCGACTAGATAGTTTGTTTTGTTTCTAGCGCCGTGAACAATATCCGCATGGTTCATTGCCGCCACCAGTTTTGGAGAAACAAGGGTATCGTGCATCGGCTGGACTGGAAAATCCATCTGAATCAACTTGCCCTGGTGGGATGCCAGTAGCTCACCGCTCTTAGTCTGAAACCGCGCCGTAATACCGTTTTCTAAATGGCCTTCAGTCCATAGCACATGGGCACTGGCCAGGGTAGCATGGCCGCATAGGTCAATCTCCGTCGTTGGGGTAAACCACCGCAGGTTAAAGTTACCTTCCTCCTTGAGCGGATAGAGAAACGCTGTTTCCGACAGGTTCATTTCTGTCGCAATCTGCTGCATCAGCCCTTCGGCCATCGGTGCTTTACTGATGCAGACCGCTGCCGGATTTCCCCTAAAGGGTCGACTTGCAAACGCATCTACCTGAACAACAGACTGTTTCATCGGTTAGCCTCCTGGCTCTAAACTAGCCAAGAGAGCTGACTGCCATAGACAGCTTCTCCAGGGCTTCATCAATATCGGTGATGCTGACCATTAGCGGTGGTACAAATCTTACAACGCTGGGACCGGCAGGCACTAGCAACAGTCCTTGGGGCATCGCTGCTTTAACGATATCAATGGATTTTAACGGTGCGTCCGTCTTGAGTACCAGACCGTTGATCAACCCCCAACCCCGCACCTGCTCAAACAGCTGGGGATGGGTATTGATTAGCCGCTGCAGCCCCTGACGCAGCTGCTGTCCTCGGGCATCGGCGTTGGCTATCAGGTTTTCTGTCTCTACGGTTTGGCATACCGCCAGGGCTACCCCGCAGGCAAACGGGTTGCCGCCAAAGGTGCTGGCGTGGTCGCCGGGTCTCAGCACATCACAGCTGGCTTTACACAGCATGGCCCCAATGGGAATTCCCCCCCCCAGCCCCTTGGCCACGGTAAATACATCGGGTTCAATCCCCAGGTTTTCATAGCCCCACAGCTTGCCGGTACGACCCACCCCCACCTGCACCTCGTCCAAGATTAATAAAATCTTGTGCTGGTCGCAAAGCTGGCGCACCCGCTGGAAGTACTCTACCTGGCCAGGGTTGACGCCGCCTTCTCCCTGGAGCGCTTCGAGCAGAATGGCCGCGACGCGGGGACCGTCGGCATTGAGGGTTGCGATCGCACTCTCCAATGCCCCACTGTCGTTGTAGGGCACATAGTGAAATCCAGGCACTAGCGGTGCAAAGTTTTTTTGATATTTGGGCTGGCCCGTGGCTGTAATCGTTGCCAGGGTACGTCCGTGGAAGCTGGCATTGGCGGTAATAATCACCGGTTGATCGATGCCCAGCTCGGTGTGGCCATACTTACGGGCTAGTTTAATCGCCCCCTCGTTAGCCTCAGCCCCCGAGTTACAGAAAAACACCCGATCGGCGCAGGAGTGCTCCGTCAGCCACTGGGCCAGCGCCCCCTGCTCGGGAATGTAATACAGGTTCGACACATGGTGCAGGGTCTGAATCTGCTGGGTTACCGCCTCCACCATCACCGGGTGGGCATGGCCCAAGGTGCAGGTGGCAATCCCCGCCACAAAATCCAGATACTCATTACCCTGGTTGTCCCACACCCGGCAGCCCGCCCCCCGGGTCAGCGCCAGCGGAAAGCGGCCGTAGGTGGTCATCACGTGGCTGTCAAATACCTCTGGCTGAAATCGTTTTGAGGATTTGACGCTATTCCCAAAGACCTTGAGGGGATTTTTAACAAGCTGTTTTAAGCTGACCACGGGCTGACCTCTTGAGCAAAACTTTTATTAGGTGATTGTAAGCAATCGTAATGCCGTTGTCCGCCAAGGAAATCGATAGATGTGATTAAGGGATAGGGATTGTACAAGCTCCAAATTTCAATAAAGAGGCGTTCCATGGAACGCCCGGACGTCGAAAAATCAATGAAGAGGCGTTCCATGGAACGCCTGTATGTCTTAGGCCTATCGACCGCTCCGCCTCAGCTCCCGTAAATTGGCCTTCAATCCATTTACATCTATGGGTTGTCCACCATAGCGCCAGTCCACATAGCGAGCAATCATCTGGCTGACCAGGCTACCCTGGCGAAAGTCGGAGCGTGTCCGTAACCTGGCGGCGTATTCCAATGGGGTTTGGCTGGCCTGTTTGCCATAGCCCCGCTGGGCCAGCACCAGCAGCATCTGTTGATAAACTTGCTCAACCGGGGCCAGGCGACTGAGTCTGAGACGGCGTCGCCATCGTTGCCAGCCCTTCACCCCCAGCCAGCCCAAAAAGCTGGCACCGGTTAGGCCCACGGCCCACCAGACGACGCTCAGCCAGCCCTGGCCATTAAATCGACCCAAAAACCGCAGTAGAAAACCAATCAAACCCAGGATGGCTTGAAAACTGCGCTGCAAAGCGCCAGCTATCGGGGCTGGTAGCGCCCCCTCCAACAGCTGCCACAGCTGCCGCAGTACGGTAAATGGATTGGTGCTGCCGCCGTCGGGGGATAGCAGTCGGCTGTTGGGAATAGGACTAAAGTAAAACCAACCCTGGTTAGGGAAATACACTTCCGTCAGGGCGTAGGCATCGGTATTGCGAACAATATGAAAGCCGGTGAAAGGATTAAACTGCCCTGGGCCAAACCCGGTGGCCAACCGAGCCGGAATACCGATGGAGCGTAGCATCATCGTGAGTACGGTGGAAAACTGGTCGCGACCTCCCCCGTTGTACTTAAACAAAAAGGCGCTGACTAGATCTTCACCCTCCTCAAAAAAGGGTAAATCCGTTTCGATGGTGTAGTTTTCCCTCAGCACCTGGGCCAAAAATGTGGCCTGTTCGTAGGGTGTGGTTAGGGGCGTCTCAGACGTGGCCAGCCAGCGCTGAGTTTCGGCCCGCACCGGGTCTCGGATTTCGGCTGGAATCTGTAAATAATGTTGCCGAATCGGCTCGCTATAGTCGGTGGAGCTTTGGTTAAGGCGCTCGGCATTCCGCAGGGGTACCCGAGAGACTACCGTATAGGTCAGACCTTCAGGTAGCGGCCCTGATGGGCGCAGGGCACCCTCGGCATCCATCGATAGCTCATCGGCTGGAAAGTAAACGGACTCAGGCGCATAGAGCACCGGTACCAAATTCTGAAAGTCCTGCACCATGGTAAAGGTCTGAACGACCTCTCGGGTGGGGCCGATGGCTCGGGGTCTGACGGTCACAAAACGGTAGGACAGCGGCGATCGGCCCAGGTTGATGAGGGACTCAGCCCGCGATACCTCCCACCCCTGGCCGGTGTAGCGATCAAAAGCCATGACTCGCCAAAAGCCTTCTAGCTGCGATCGCACCCGCATCACCACCTGGGGTTCCAGTTCACCCCGCAGGTTTTGATTAATCCGGCGGTTAAACCCGTAGTAAAAGTCGGTACTCAGCCGTCCGGGTCCCGTTTCCGGACTATCCCCTGTGCCGTTATTATCCGCCCCCGTCGAATCATCGGTATCGCTGTTGCCGCTATTCACATAGCCCGGATTAAAAATTCGTCGGCTAGTCGACTCCCCAGTCACATCTACGCTACCGCTCACTGGAAAGGTCTGTAGCTGATAGCCCGGCAGCCTCGGCATGGCAACAAAAATCACCAGACCCAGCGTCAGTACGATCAGCACAATCTTACCCAGCTGTTTTAGGGGAAACTCGCTCGTCAGCCTGCGCCAGCCCAGCAGCCCTAGGCGAGAGCGATAGTCCAACACCAGCACCGGCAGCGCCAGCAGCAAAAACAGTAACAAAAAAGGCCCAAACGTCAGGGTCTGGCTGATGGTGGCCGCCACCCCCACCAGCACCAGCCCAATCATCATCGAATAGCCCAGATCTTTGCGGCGCGGCAGGTCAAAACTGTGGAGGACCTGCAAATGGATCAGCAGCTCCGCCAGCACAATGCGTGTATCGCCAGGGACCTGCAGCATCTGCCCCAAAAAGAACGCCAGGGCCACCAACATACCCAGGGCGATCAAAAACTTGGCGGCCACATTGTGACGACGACGGCTGCGCCAGCTCCAGTAGGCCCCCGCCGCACTCAGCGGAATTGCCAACAAATTCCAAATTGACGTGTCGGTTACCCCTGAGGCCGCCACGCTCAGACTGCCAATACCCACCGTTACCAGTCCCTGTACCAGCACCCGCAGCGCGATCGAGTCTTCAGACACAGACGGCGGCAGGGCACTCAGCCGCTGCCGCCATCGTGAGAGGGGACCATGGGGTGTAGAAATAGGAGAAACCATACTAAGAAAGACACCCAAACAAACAGCTAAGTTGGCGTGGCTCTATCCTAGCTGGCTCAATTCACAGATGGCTCTACCAGCATTACCGAAAATCTCAGGGGCCGCTGGCCATCATCATCCAGATGGACCTCCAAAGAATAGGCATTGCCAAGCACCGGAGCTGCCTGCGCCAGCGTGAGTATACCGGCATTGGAGCGAGACGACTGACTATCCGCATCAGCGCCCATGAGCTGGATGCTGCCACCCGTTGGCATGGTTGTATTAATAATCAACATTGCCCCCGCATGGGTCACATCGACATGGACTACCCCCTGGGGTGTAACCCAGTCACGGCTGACTGCTGGGTCTGTAGCAGACACCGTCAGCGTGAGTGCCGACATGATTTCCATCGATGCCAGCATGGCCAAGGCGATCTGCTGTTCAGGGGTGGCCTGCTCATAGCCACCCGCTAAATGCTCAACCTCCTGTTGGAGAGTTGCCTCCGCCAGGGCTGAATCAGACCGGTATGCCGGAGTCAAGACAATGTTGGCAATGGGTTCTAGCGCCTCTAAAGACTCTGGAAAAAGAGACTCTACAATATGTACAAGCTTTACACCCTGCTTTTGGGTAGATTGCGCCATACTCTGGCAGCGCTCTAGCAAGCGATGTAAAACAGCTTCGGGCAGTTTACTGGAAATACTAAACCGGAGTGGATTTTCAAGCCACAGCCGACTGATCGGCTGGGCGTAGGCGGGCATGGGTACTTCAGCTGGGTACTCACGCACCTCGGCTTCCCAGGGAAACAGCGGGGGCCGGTTGGCATACTCCGTCTGGAATCGGTGTTTTAAAAGTGTGTGGAAACGATCTTGCACAGTGGTTTTATCTCCGAAGTTAAACGACTGACCCGTCTCAAATAAAAAGTCAAATGATACAGCGTCAGATCCGACTTCAGATGCACAAACTGCTGATGGGTTGGATCCTGTCGGTGGGGTAGGCTCACTCCCTGATTGGGGCGACGCCGAGCGATCAAAAGTCAAGAACTCTAGCAATAAGCGCTTTAAATTTTCTGACTCACTATTCATAGCTGATTGCCCCCGATCCGGATGATAACGCCGAGAGTGTAAAAAATTTAGCTCGGCTGGATGCATAAAAAAACGACCCACTGGCAGATCGCTTAACCTACTGATAGGTTACGCAATTCCCATGCCTGTTCAAGCAGTTTAGACCAATGTTTTCTAATTTGAGTCAGACTAAGACCCAGGGTTTGGGAAATGTCTGTATCGGACAGTCCCTGCTGCTTGAGCTGCAGCAGTTTGGCCTGGCTCTGGTCCATTTTTTCCTGTAGGTGATCCCACTGTTGAGGGGTAAGTCCTAGGTTTTTTTCTAACTCGATACCGAGCCATTCATGGACCAACTCCCAGTGGTTAGTCAGGGCAAAGCGTAACAGATGATACTTAAAGCGCTGCTGTAAATAATCTCGCTGCCGTGCCGTCAGACCCAGCACTTCTTCAATCTCGCTGGCGGGCAGGTCCATCAGCCGCAGGCTAAAGTAGTTCGCACAGTCCTCCTGCTTTTTTTCCTTGAGGTAGACCATCAGTTCATCCACGACGCGCTCCCGCAGGTTATCCTCCGGCGGCGTATCTGACTGCAGCAAAATTTCTTCCCGCAGCCGCTGGATGGGGGCTGTTTTCCAGCCCTGGTCGTTTTCATTGGCGGCCTCCGTAGCCTGCTCAATATCCACGGCGGTCTCTGGCGGCTGCTGTTTGGAAAAGGTCTGAGCGCGCAAAATGATCAGCTGCTGGCTGCGGCCCCGTCGCAATGGAATGCGGCGCTTGCCATAGCGCTCGGTAAAGGCCATGTACTCGGCTAGCTCAAGGATTGTACGAGGCTGATACTCAGCCGACATCTGGTTTTCTCGACGAAACGCATTGATCGACTCGCTGTAAAAATTTTGCAGAAAATCTTCAATTAGGGAAAGACGGGCCTGATAGCTAGCTTGGGAGTAGGGGGCAGAAATGTAGCGATAGATGATGGCACTCAGGGTACTGTGCAGCTCGATCCGACCCCGTTCGGAGCTAAGTTTGTAATAGCGAATGCACTGGTCGACCCGATGACGCGCCAGGTTAAATGCCCAACTGTCCACATCTCCAGAATCTTGAATACGCTGGCTTTCGGTACAAATACGAAGCGATTCGCTACAGATGCGATCGGCAACCGCCTGACAGCTTCGCTCAGAGGTTCTAGTCGCTTGCTGAAGCAACTGCAAAACTTCTTTATTCAGTGCTTCTACAAGTGTGATAGATGTTTCCTCGGGCATTAGCAGAGAGGTCATGTAAGGCGTTCATATCCCAGGCATTACCTACCCGAGCATAGACAGTTTTCCGCAGGTTCTAACATAAGTCAGTAATTTTCACGAAACTATCAAAAAAATCGAATGGATATTGAACAGCAAATTCAAACTTTGATTGATGATGCTCCGGACGAAACCACCGGCCAGGCAATTTCACTGGTGGCCCCCCTGCTGAAGGAAATTGCGGGGCAGCTGCCAAAGGAAAATTATTATATAGTGCAGTCCCTCGGTCAGGGCTGGGTGATGACAACCCTCAGGGGGCGGCAGGATCCAAAGGCAACTAAGACGGTGGTCTATGCCTATCCATCTTTGGCCACAGCGGCGGTGGGTCAGGAAAACAATCCGCAGATGATGGCTTTGCCCCATCCAAGCACCCATCTGCTGTTTCAGCTGCTGTCGCTCAAACAGGTGGACAGCATTATTTTTATGCAGGAAAAAGGCAAGGGTCAGGGCGTAGAGGTGCCCAGGACCATGCTAGAACAGGTTCTACGTCAGCAGCTCAAGCAGCTACAGGAGAAGCCCCCAACGGATATTGCCTAAGCCGTTTGCCCTTTTAGGGGGTGCTTGAGGTGGGCTTACTAGCGCACGCCTCCCGCGTTACCCTGTGTCGATACTCAAACATATCCTGCAGGCGCTGCTGTACAAACCAGCCGATCATCGGCTCGCTTAGCCACTCCGCTGGCAGGGTAAAGGTAATATCATCGGTTAGTCGCGTGTGCTTACCCTCGGGTACAAACCGATGGCGATGGGTCCAGGCATCCAGCGGCCCGCTGGCTTGGATATCGGTAAATAGTCGGTTGGGTTCATACTCATCGGTGTGGCGGGCCAGCCAGGTGATGGGAATAGGACCTAGCCACAGGCGAAACTCACTGACGGCTCCGGGGCCAAGGCCACCCTCCCGGCGGATAGCTTCGACGGGCTGCCAGGGCGGGGTAAGCAGATTTAGGATATCGGGACGCTCATGGAAACGCCAGACGGCTTCGGGGGGAGCGGCAATCAGGCTGGTGTATTGGAAGGTAGTCATGCAGAAACCTAGTAATTAAAGACAGAGCGGTAGGGGCTGCTCTTCTGGCTGTCTAAGAGGAAAAGCGCCCATATCAGGCAAACCTATGTCATTGCTGCTGGGGTACTGCCCTAATCTGACATCTTGACTGACTCAAGTAACGCCTGATAGCCTATAAAGCTAATAGCCAAAGCTGCGGCTTAGCTATTGTTGCTCCCAAAAATTTAGCTGCGTTGGATGGCGGTGTTCGCACCACTACCATCCAACTGACCCCCCACTGTTCTAGGCAGTCGGCGGCTGTGTCTATGGTACAGCCACCCCGGTTCTTGCCTTGCTGGGGTGGCTATCTTTTTGGGCGCTTTCCTGCTGTTTCGCTATTCATAAGGAAAACGCCCCATGACATATTCAGACCAAGCACCCCAGGTGCCGCCGCTTTTGCCTGCGGATTTTTCTGCGGTTTTGCCCACGGGCGATTCTATTCGCCATATTTTGCTGGGCAGCCCTAGCAGCATTCGGCAGACCATTCACCTGCTGCACAATCTGCGCTATGTGGAAACCGGCCATTGGAGCCCCCTGATCGAGGTTCCCGATAACCGGCTGATTTTGACCCCCGATCCGGGTGACGTTATTAGTCTCCTGACAAAACGCGCGTAGGGGCTTCCCCTGTGAGTGCTCCTTGATTGAATGGTGTGCCCTGTCATCTCTTGGTGAAGCCAGGGCACCCACAGGGGCTTGCTCCTAGGGTTTAGGGGTTGCCCTAAAACAAATCTAATACGTCTACCCCAACACCCAGGACCACGCCGACATCTACACCATCGTTGATGGCGGCATTGACCCGTGCGGTGCCGGTAAATAGGTCATTGATAGGTACATCGACGCCAGCGGTCGCGATGGGACTAATTTCAAAATCGTCGAATTCGACACCGATACCGGCTCCGACAAAGGGGATAATGCGATCGCTAACCTCACCCCCAAATGGCAGGCCGGTCGTCAGCGCAAAGGTAGATATACTATCTCCTCCCAAAATGGAGGCCGAATGGATTGCCAGATTCTCGTTAATCGAAAACCGACCCACCAGGGAAAACCCGCCATCGCCCAGTTCCGTATCGCCATCGTCGATCACACCGATGGTGCCACCAATGCCAAAGTAGTTGAAGCGATTATCACGATCTGAGCGTCGTTGGGCGACTACCTCGTCTGGGGTGAGGCTAGCGGCATCTAAGGCATCCGCCCCGGCGGCCTCGGCCTCGGCGGTTTGAGCAAAGCTGGGGCCAACAGCTAGCAACGTTAGGGCGTTGGCTAAACTGAGCAATCCTAGGCTTTTGATAGCAGATGTCATCATTGAGATTCTAAAAAACAGCTGAACTGAGGGGGCGCAAGCGGCAACGAGCATCTGTTACCTGGTGTGAGCCTACTACATCCGCTATCAGTTTTTTTGCACTCAATGAAAAATGGTGACGATACTCCTAAAAAAAATGACGTTAGTCATACCGCTAACAGCTTTTTCCAACCATTAAAACAAGAAATATCGCTGGGCCATGGGTAGCACCTCTGCCGGTTCGCAGGTGAGTAGCTGGCCGTCGGCGCGAACTTCATAGGTCTCAGGGTCCACCTCCATCTGGGGCAGGTAGTCGTTGAGTTTCATATCGGCTTTGCTCAAATCGCGACAGCCACTCACCGCCACCGCCGGTGTCTGCAGCCCGATCTGGCTGGCAACATCAGCATCGACCGCCGCCTGGGAAACAAACGTTAGGGACGTGCTGGCAATCGCCCCGCCAAAGGCACCAAACATTGGCCGCATATGCACCGGCTGCGGTGTGGGAATGCTGGCGTTGGGGTCCCCCATCTGTGCCCAAGCGATCGCACCCCCTTTGATCACAAGCTCGGGTTTTACCCCAAAGAAAGCAGGCTTCCACAGACAGATATCCGCTAGCTTGCCCTCTTCAAGGGAGCCCACCTCATGGCCAATGCCGTGGGTAATGGCGGGGTTAATGGTGTATTTGGCCACGTAGCGTTTGGCCCGGTGGTTGTCGTTGCGCTCCGAGTCTTCGGGGAGGGCACCGCGCTGCACCTTCATTTTGTGGGCTGTCTGCCAGGTGCGGATCACCACTTCCCCCACCCGGCCCATGGCCTGGGAGTCGGAGGCAATCATGCTAAAGGCCCCCAGGTCGTGGAGGATATCTTCGGCGGCGATGGTTTCGCGGCGAATGCGGGATTCTGCAAAAGCGACATCCTCTGGAATGCTGGGGCTGAGGTGATGGCACACCATCAGCATATCCAGGTGCTCATCAAGGGTATTGCGGGTGTAAGGTCGTGTTGGGTTGGTAGATGAGGGCAGCACGTTGGCCTCCCCACACACTTTGATAATGTCCGGCGCGTGGCCGCCCCCTGCTCCTTCGGTGTGGTAGGTGTGAATCACCCGATTTTTAAAGGCGGCGATGGTGTTCTCGACAAACCCGGCCTCGTTGAGGGTATCGGTGTGGATCGCCACCTGCACATCAAAGCTATCGGCCACCCCCAGACAGGTATCGATAGTGCCCGGTGTCGTGCCCCAATCTTCGTGTAGCTTTAGCCCCATGGCTCCGGCCTGCACCTGTTCTATCAGGCCGTCCGGCTGGGCGCTGTTGCCCTTGCCCATAAAGCCCAGGTTCATTGGAAAGGCATCTGCGGCCTGCAGCATTCGGTAAATATTCCACGCTCCGGGGGTGCAGGTGGTGGCGTTGGTGCCCGTGGCGGGACCCGTACCGCCGCCGAGCATGGTGGTCACTCCGCTAGCGATGGCCGTTTCAATCTGCTGCGGGCAAATAAAGTGAATGTGGGAGTCAATCCCCCCGGCGGTGACAATCATCCCTTCACCTGCCACGGCTTCGGTGGCGGGACCGATGATGATATCGATATTGTCTTGAATGTAGGGGTTACCAGCCTTACCAATTTTGGCAATGCGGCCATCTTTGATGCCGATGTCGGCTTTGATAATGCCCCACCAGTCCAAAATTAGGGCGTTGGTGATCACCATATCCACCGCGCCGTCAGCTCGGGTAATGGGGGACTGGCCCATGCCGTCGCGAATTACCTTACCACCGCCAAATTTGACCTCGTCTCCGTAGGTGGTAAAGTCCTGCTCCACTTCGATCACCAGGGCGGTATCCGCCAGCCGCACCCGGTCTCCCACCGTTGGTCCATAGGTTTCGGCATAGGCGCGACGATCCATGCGGTAGCTCATCGGAATCTCCTGGGCGTAGGGGTAAACAGCAGGGCCACTGGTTAGCTTACGCTAGGGGCGGAGTTCCGACGAGTATGTGGCGAACATTTTTAATTTTCTATCCCCGGCAGTCCTCACGGCTCGGCAGCATCAGAACCTCGCCTTCGCTGTCCTGCCACTGCAGCCAGCCTTCTTCTTCACTGGCACCGGCTAAGGGCTCACAGCCGTTGGCCGGGCGGGTGACACGAACACGGATCCAGTTGTCTTGCACTTCTAAGGGTTCGATCAGACTGTTGGCGCTGATCAGACTGAGGACGTTGCGGCCCCGTTCAGGCTGCGATCGCAAAACCTGGCTATCACCGTCATCCCGCAAACGCAAAATCTCAGCTTGAGCCAGCTGTTCACCCCAGGTATAAAAGTCCAGCTCCAGCCCGCGATCGTCTAGCTGTTCTTGGTGAATCCAGGCACTGCCGCCGTCGGTGTACTGCATCTGCAGCCAGCCATCTTCCCGTGCCGCCCATACTGGAAACGCCAGCGTCAGTCGATCCACGCTCACCATCGTAAAACTAGCATCGCGGCCAATGGCAAACGCCTGCTGGCCATTGGGAATCAGCCACCCTTGCCAAATCCAACCCCAGTGCTCGCCACCGGGCTCCATGTAGAGGGGCAGCTCCACTTCCGACAGCCAGCTGGCCTTTAGCCCTGACCCTTGTGCCGGGGCAAGGTAGCCGATGCCCACGGGTAGATCTGTCTCAGCCAAATCCACAATGCCTTCCAAAGCGGGGTCAACTGCCTCCGGCAGGTTTCCCGACATGTTATCGGATGTCTGGCCCCACGCTGGCACATTACCTAACATCAAAACCCCATGTAGGCAAGCTATCGCATCAAAATGATGAAATCGTAGCATAGTGAATTCAGTTAGTCTCAGAACGAATGTATTTATTTGGTTATCCTGGCCGCCCCTGACAGTCGTCTGTATCCGGGCAGCAAGCCAATTTTCAGGAGATACTTTCCTGATTCAAGCGGCCCATACCCTGATCAGACATAATTCATTTTTCGTTGGGTTGCCATTAACCCAAAGTACTGAGTTTTTCCAAAGACCCTACAGGCTGCCCTCTATGCGTTGGTTAAAACCGTAGACTCGGCGTTCTCCCGCCAGCGCCACCAGTACCACAGGGCGCTCATCCCCCGGTTCAAATCTTACCGCCGTACCGGCTGGAATATCCAAACGCATCCCCTTGGTCTGGTCCCGCTCAAACGTCAGGGCCTCATTCACTTCGTAAAAGTGAAAATGAGAGCCTACCTGGATCGGTCGATCGCCGCTATTTGCCACCGTTAAGGTGAGCGTTGGTCGACCGGCATTGAGTTCAATGTCGCCTTCTGCGGGCAACAGTTCCCCAGGGATTAAACCATCAGACATTATCGTAATCCTCCCAGCTGGCTAATTAAATCTTGCTGCATTTGGTCAAGCTGCTTTTTGACGGTTTCTAGGGCCGCCGTCAGCTCCGGTTGTAACCCCGGTGGTTGGGGCTGTTTGCTCAAATCCGTCAGCCCCATGTAGTGGGCTACTTTTAAGGCTAACTCCGCTGGCACCTTAAAGTCCGGCAGCACCCCCTGGCCTTCCCAGTTGTCCCCTGTCATTGGGTTGAGTACCTGCCCGGTGGGTAAAAACATCCAAAAATGTTCGTGCAGTCGCTGCCCGGTGCCTGGGTTGGCCTTCCCGGCGGTGGTTTCCCCAATCAGCGTGGCCCGTTTGAGCTGCTTGAGACCGTAGGCAAACTCCTCTGCAGCGGTGGCGGTCTCTGGACCTGTCAATATATAAACAGGCCGGTCCAAATAGCGCGGTCCCCCTACGTGGGGCACAGTCCAGCTTTGTTGAATACGTTCCTCTGCGGGCCAGCTCACATCGCTCAGGTGTACGGCTGGGTAGGGCGGCAGCAGATAGCTACACAATAGCGCCACCATCCCCGGTGAGCCACCCCGGTTATGGCGCAGGTCAATGATCAGGCCCTGGGTATGGGCTACACAGGTCATCGCGGCTGCCAGGGTGTCACCGGCAAACTCCGGTGGTTCAAATCCATAGAGCTGTAAAAATCCCACATTGCCCGCCAGCCGCTCTACCCGATTGATGTCAAAGTTGCGACGCTGGCTCTGCTGCTGCTGATAGGCTAGCTCCTCTGCCGTTGGTGGCGTATCGGCGCTTAGTTCCGGCAGCGGCGTGGGGCTAAAGTACACTCGCACGCTGCGGTCTGTGGTTAGGGTTTGCAGCTGATTGGTCAGGGTTTCTGCAAACTGATGCCCGCTGACAATATCGCCATAGCCGCCCGCCGCCTGCCGCTGCTGGATATCTGCCTGGGCTTTAGCTGCCTTTTGGGGCAGTGCATAGCGGTCTAGGGCGTCAACAATTGCGCCTAACACATCGGCACGACTCTCCTGGTCTAGGTCAATATCCTGAAGACCGCCACTGCTATTTAGAGAATTGTCCGCTTCAACCATAAAAACGCCCGGTAGGGGCGTTGCATGCAACGCCCCTACAAATTATTGAATTGGATTGTGTACGGTAACCAGCTTAGTACCATCCGGGAACGTCGCCTCCACCTGCACTTCATGGATCATCTCGGCAATGCCATCCATGACCTGATCGCGACTTAGCAGGGTTGTACCATAGCTCATCAGATCGGCCACCGTGCGTCCATCCCGCGCGCCTTCTAAAATGGCGGCAGAAATATAGGCGACGGCCTCTGGGTGGTTGAGCTTTACCCCTCGGTCTTTACGCCGTTCGGCCACCAGCGCAGCGGTAAAAATAAGCAGCTTGTCTTTTTCTTGGGGAGTGAGTTGCATAGGAGGCGAAAGGGACTGATCACAACAGCGATATTAAACTACCACAGGTCAGCTAGACTCCCCAAACCCTTGGCACATAGGCTTTTTGTCCTAATACTTCCGTGCGTAAATATTGCCAGATAGCAATAAAGCGCTGTCGCGCCTGTTGGCTAGAGGGTCCTCGATAGCGGGCCACCAGCCCCTGGTCTAGCAGGGTAATGCCCGTATCGCCGGGAGCGTCGCTTGCTAAGGCCGGCAGCTTTCTAATACAGCTTAGGTGCTCTGGTGAGAGCGGCTGCCCCAGCAGCAAAAATGTGCCGACCACCGGGTACCCGGCCAACCCGTGATAGCTGTTGAGCACCTCAGATCCTCCCGTGAGCTGCTGCCGGTCAATCCACAGGGGCGTCCCCCGCTGCCAAATTTCAGTTTGCGATCGCCACTGCCCGGTCGTCAACGTTTCACCCCTGGCGCTGCGGCCAAAGCGAGTGATATCCCAACCGAGCCAAACCCCACCCGGTGCAACATCCACCCGCACGGACTGCCAAAACCGCCCGCCATTAAATAAAATTAGCTCCTGGGGCAGCCATTCCACGTAGGCCCCCGCCCCAACCGTAAGCTGAATTGTCTGCTCGGTCCAGCTACCCAGGCTGCGATAGACCTTGTGGGCGGCGGCGGTGGTGACCAGGGCCTGGGTATCAGGTTCAGCGGTAATGGCCATCTCCAATCGGTCACCGCCCACCATGCCCCCTGCCGTATGCACGATGACACTTTGGCAATTTTCAGGGGCCGCCGCTGGATAAAAAGGCCGCTGCACCCTCAGGGGAGCAGTGCTATAGGCCTTGGTGGGTGATGTTTTGCCCCTAAGTTTAGCCAGGCGCAGGTCGAGGGTGCCCCGCCAGGCTGGGGCCATCGCAGGCCGATCTGTTTTTAGAGGATGGGCACTCCCCAAGGTTGATGTGCTCATTCGCTGGTACAAAAGCGCTCAACACAGCGCACAAATATTTCCACACCGGTACTCAAAACCGTTTCATCAAAATCAAATCGAGGATGGTGGTGGGGATAGGCCAGGTTCAAGTCAGGATTGGCTGACCCTAAAAAGAAATAACACCCCGGCTTTTCTTGCAAAAAGAACGCCATGTCTTCCCCACCCATGGTTTGGCATTCGGGGACCACCCCGGCCGGGGTCTCAATCACTGAGCTCGCCACCGAGCGGACCAGCTCGGCCATGGTCGGATCGTTAATCACGGGGGGGTACAGTCGGTGGTAGTCAAACTGGTAGCTAGCTCCGTGGGCCTGGCACACCCCAGCGATAATGGCCTCCATCCGCTCCGGTAAAAAATCGCGATACTCAGGGTTAAAGTAGCGCACGGTACCGCTTAAGCGGGCGCTATCGGCGATCACATTGACCGCTGTGCCCGCATGAAACTCGCCTAGGGTCACCACCGCCGAGTCGATGGGGCTAATGTTGCGGGCCACAATTGTCTGTAGGGCATTGACCACCTGAGCGCCTACCACAATCGAGTCGATGGTCTGGTGGGGCAAAGCACCGTGGCCACCGCGCCCTTGAAGGGTGCAGTGAAAATACTCAGTGGCGGCCATAAGGGGACCGCTGCGTACACCGACAGTACCCAGCGGTAAGTTATTCCAGATATGCAAGCCAATCACGGCGTCCACCTCAGGCTGGCTCAGCACCCCCGCTTCAATCATGGGTTTAGCGCCGCCGGGACCCTCTTCTGCCGGTTGGAAAATGATTTTGACCGTGCCTGCAAACGTTTCGCGGTGTTGAGCCAGATAGTGGGCCGTTCCCAAGGCGATGGTGACATGGCCATCGTGGCCACAGGCGTGCATTTTGCCATCGTGTAGCGACCGGTAGGGGACCTGGTTGAGTTCTTGGATGGGTAGGGCGTCCATGTCGGCTCGAATGGCCAATACCGGTCCGGGGCGGGTGCCGTTGATGGTGGCTACAATGCCGGTTTTGGCAATGCCGGTCTGGTGCTCAATTCCCCACTGGGTAAGCTGCTGAGTAATAAAGTCGGCGGTCAGCGTCTCCTCAAAGCCTAGCTCCGGGCGCTGATGCAGGTGGCGTCGCCACTGTACCAGCGACGATTGCAGGCTTTGAATCGTAGACCGTACCTGGGGCGGCGCTGGGGAGACGCGGGTATTGATGGACAGTGTGGAAACCATGGATGCTGAGCCAACGCAGATGTTATGGGTAAGTATATAGACACTTACCCATGAATGCTCGACAACAATCAGGCGGCCCAGAAGGGTACAGGCATAATCGTTTCTAGGGTCAGCCCTCGGGCCGCCGCCGCCAGCTGGCTCAAATCTGTCGGGTCGCTAAAATGTGGCAGCACCCCAAGTATGGGGATACGGGTCAAATTGCCGATCAGCTCCGGTGGGGCCAGCTGCTCTAACTGAGCCTCGGCGGTGGGACTCGTACAGTTGAGCACAATGCCCTGGAGCTGGAGCCGATGGTGGCGGGCCAGGGCGACATTGGCGACAGCATTTGCGATCGCACCCAGCTTGACAGGTACCACCAACACCACCGGTAACCGCCAATCCGCCGCCAGATCGGCCACCGTCAGCTCGTGGGTCACCGGTGAGCCCAGGCCCCCCAGACCTTCTACCAGTACCCAGTCGCACTGCTGGTCCAAGGCGACATATTGCTGCCAGGCAGGTGCCAAATCCACCGCCGTATTCTCCAACGCTGCCGCAACCGGCGGTGCCAACGGTGCCTGATAAAATACCGGATTTAGCTCCGAGAGCGACTGTTCCAAATCAAACAGCCGCTGAAACAATTCTCGATCGCCCTCACCGGATTGGATCGGTTTCAGCAATCCCAAACGCCAATCCGCACAATACTGTTGCCAATAGGCGACCAGAGCACAGGTCAACACCGTCTTGCCACAGTCCGTATCCGTCGCCGCAATCAGTAGCCCCTTTCCCATTACTCCTTTTCCATTGTTGTGGTATCCAACAGATTTTTACGGACTTCCCTGTCCAACGATCTGCACATCTAGTGTAAATTCCGCCGCACTACCCGCCCGAACATCCACCGCATAATCCCCCCCCAGGGGCAGATAGCTATTCCAATACAGCACCCCTTCGGCATCGGCGATCGGCTCACCCCCTGGGAACGCCACATCAAATGTGACGGGGCCATTGGCCTGGGTGATTTTCACGGTAATGATTTGCCCCTGTTGAGCATTAACTACGTAGCGTTGTACCTGTCCTGGCCCCACCGAGTTTGCCAGCAGGGTACCGGTTTCTCCGTCAGGGAACTGGACTCGCTGCGTGGAAACTTGCTCTTGTACCTCCGGCGGCTCATCATCAGCTCCCTCCCCAGTGGTTGGCTGTTCGCCAGCATCGCCCTCAGCCGCCGGTTCATCACCGCCTTCAGCCGTGGTTTCATTAGGGGCTGCGGCTAGGGCCATATCCAACGCATAATCGCCCTGATCCGTGCCACGGGTAGTCTGGAGTTTTACCGTATAGCGACCGTCTTCAGGCAGTTCCCCTTGCCAATCCAACACCTGACGACCACGCCTAAGTACATTCTCTTCAGCATCCAGTACCGAAAATACTACCCCGTCACCCTCTAGCGCTGCCTGTAGTGTCTGTCCAGCTTTGCCCTCAAACTGATAGCTAACGGTTTCACCCTGTTTGATTCCACCCTCAACGGTTTGCTGATCGCCGGCTGCTATGTCTAGGGCCGTTGTAAAGTCAGCTGGCACCTCATCGATTGGCTCCAGCGGTTCAGGTGATTGGGTTTCAGCCTGATTGGACTGCCCCTCTAGCTCTTCGGGGAGAGGTAGCGGCTGTACCCCTTCCTCCGACACTACCGGTGGAGATGGTCTCAAAATATAGTTAACCGTGGCCCACCCGCCAATACCGGCCAGGGCAGTCGCCCCCAAAAACATGGCTGTCAGCGCCAGCGGATTATCCATGGGCCCCTGACGTTTGGCCGACGTTACCACTTGGGTTCTAGACGTACGGGTGGTTGGCTGCCTTGTCGCTGAGGCGGCTGTAGTGGCGATGGGTCTGCCCACGGCAACCGTACGCATCTCAGACATGGGTGGTGACTGGGATTTAGCGGTCGACCCTTGGGTGGGCTTTGCTGGAGTAGGAGCGGCTCCGCCCTGCAGTGCCCTGGTCATGTCACTGACTGACTGGTAGCGATCGCCGGGTCGATAGCTCAAGGCTCGATCCAATACCGCCGCTAGCTGATCGCTAACCTGGACCAACGAGCGCCAATGCCAGCTCAAATTAGTATCATCAAATAGCTCGTGGGGCTCTTTCCCCGTTAGTAATACCAAGACTGTCACCGCTAGGGCATAGAGATCGCTACTGGGATAGGCCCTCCCAGACTGTAGCTGTTCGCTAGGCGCATATCCCGCTTTACCTACGGTTGTCGCTTGTGCTGCTGTTGTGCTTGTTTGCAGGCGAGTGACTACCTCTTTTACTACACCAAAATCGATCAGCACAGGTTTTTGATCGCTACGCCGCAAAATAATGTTGTCAGGACTAATGTCTCGATGAATAATCCCTTTAGCATGAATATGGGCCAAGACCGGCAGCATCTGGCCTAAAAAAGCCCGGATTTCAGTTTCTGAGAATGCCTGGCCCGGTCGCTGTTGCAGGATCTCTCGGTAGGTCAATCCCTCAATATGATCCTGCACCAAAAACAAGCGTTGGTTCTCTTCAAACGTAGCCCGAAACTGTGGAATTTGTGGATGGCTAATCTGATATAGGGTTTCAGCTTCCCGCTGAAATAGCTGAGCAGCCTTACTAGAAAAGCGATCGCTACCCGCTATCGGCAGAAACTCTTTGATCACGCACTGTTCATCAAAGCGCCCCTGATCCTTGCTTAAGTAGGTGCGTCCAAATCCACCCTGACCGAGCAACTGTACAATCCGGTATCGATTTTGCAAAAGAGCACCGACGGTAAGGGCAGGCTGCATAGTAAACGTCCAAACAGTGTTGACATCAACAAGTTTAACGCCTGGGCTTTAATACTCCAGACAAGCAATACCACTCTAACCCAATGCTCCGTCAATGCCTCATAGTTTCAAGGACTATTGATTACAAAATAGCAAGACAAACCACCGCTATCTAGCGACGCATCACACAGGGCTTTGCACAACGTTAGCTCCAGTACTCATCAATGGGCCGATGTTTCTCAAGTTTAGGTATTTTCTCAGAAAGGTCATACCGGTTGAAGGCCCCCCCCTTTTATGGAAATAACTCTATTGCCCCTATTAGGCATACTGTGGTTTCCCCAAGATTGGGCTACCGTGTATACATAAGTCAGAGAGAATGGCTAAAACTCTTAAAATCATTGGG
>JBCCAQ010000320.1:0-5038 GCA_039814735.1 Cyanobacteria bacterium P01_A01_bin.15 | reverse complement strand
GCCAAAGACCTGATACGAATACGCCCCCCTTGGTCAACAATCCCAGAAAAATTAGCGCCAAGCCTTCATAGGGTGCTCCCTCTAATCCAGCAAATGCAAACGAATTGCTTGTCTGATAGACCAATACCGCTCCAATCAGGTAAAACAGCATGGCCGTATTGCTGATAAACAAATACCGCAAACCGATCCAAATAGAGCGGTCATCCCGTGGATAGGCAATCAGCAAAAAGACAGCAATGCTGATCACCTCAAGGGCTACATACAGACTAATAAAGTCGTTGCAGATAAAGATGGCGTTCATGCTGCCATGCAGCAGGGTAACTTGGGCGTAGAAAAAGGCCGTTTTACCCTGCTGCCAGCAGTACATCACCACCGCTGCTGTCACCAATGCATTGGTGACAATAAAGTAACCGCTCAGGCTGTCTACCCTCAGGCTGACACCAAAACTATCTAACAGCTGCCAGCTTAAAACAGAGGGCTCAATAATATGCCCCAACCCATAGCCTAGGGATAGGAGGGCCACACTCAGGGCAAAAACACGGCCTAACTGAGGCACCAGGTAACCGCTAAACCCTAAAAATAGCGGCACCACCATCCAAACAATCGTCGTCGTGATGGCACTGGTCATAACTGGCTTCCCTTCTCAATCTCCTGGGTTTCCAGAGTGGGATTATCGCGAGCTAATTTCATCACCCCGACGAGCATCAGCGCCTGAATCGAAAACCCAATCACAATCGCTGTCAAAATCACCGCCTGGGGTACAGGATCAGCGTAGGCTGTAGTCTCCTGTTCTAAAGAAACGGGGGGTACAACAATTGGAGTTACAAAGCCGCCCCGGGCCGCGACCAAAACATAATAGGCAATCACCCCGGTGCTCATGACATCCATGGCGATGATTTTCATCATCAAGTTTTGCTTGAAAATAATGCCAAAGAAACCACACAGAACGGTAGCGAATATAAACGCTTCCAGTAAAACCACAGCCTATGCCTCACTCAGTTGCAGACAGGGGATCACCTGTTATCGCCTCAGCCCCTGACTGGTCTTTCAGCGTAAGCTGCAGCAAAGGAGGTGCTAAAAACGTGGTGATAATGACCATCACAATAATGGCAGCTTCTAGGGGGCGATCCAATACTCCGCTAGCAGAGCCAATGCCAGCAAAGACTAAGCCCACTTCCCCCCGAGGGATCATCCCTACACCGATGGCCGCGCGATTGATACCGGGCTTACCCCACACGGCCCAGCCTGTCACTAGCTTACCGACAATGGCCACCCCAATCAAAAACGCAGCGATGATCAACCCCGCCCGATTTTCAGCGACAGCAGGGTTCAGCACACCCAGATCGGCTTTTGCACCCACTGTGACAAAGAAGATAGGAACCAAAATGTCTGAAATTGGCATGACCTGCTGGTCTAATTCTTTGCGTTTGTCGGTTTCATCCAGCACTAGCCCGGCTGCAAATGCCCCTAAAATGGCCTCTAGATGGATCACACTGGCTAAAAACGCCATCACTAAAGCAAAGGTTAGGGCTGGAATCAGCAGTGCCCCTCTGGTTTGCAGCTTGTCGGCAATGGCTACAAAACTGGTGTTAAAAAACTTACCCAATAGAATAGAGCCTAGCAAAAACGCGCTTGCTCCCACGATCAGGTAAACCACATTAAGTAAATCAACCTCACCCGTCTTGGCCAAGCTAGCCACGACGGCCAGGACAATAATTCCCAACACGTCATCAATGACGGCAGCACCGACGATGATTTGTCCCTCGGTGGATTTAAGATGCCCTAGATCCGACAACACCTTGGAGGTAATGCCAATACTCGTTGCTGTTAGGGCAGCCCCAGCAAAAACGGCTGGAATCACCGACACACTAAAGAGGCTGACGAGACCTACGGTTCCCAGCAAAAACGGAGCTGCTACACCAACAACCGCTACGATGGCGGCCTGGTAGCCTACTTTGCCCAGCTCTCGCAGGTCAGATTCCAAACCAATTTCAAACAGCAAAATAATCACCCCCAGCTCTGCTAGGACTGAAATTACCTCGCTCTCACTTTGAAAAATATGAACGATGGCTTGCTCATCGAGATCTCCTAGCCACTGCAGAGCACCCATAATGACTGAGTTATTAGCGCCTAGAGTGTTTTCAGGAAACATTATCAAATGCAACGCCGAGATGCCGATGACAACACCCCCCACCAGTTCTCCTAAAACGGGTGGTAAGTTTAGCCGCTTTGAGAGTTCTCCCCCCAGCTTGCTGGCGAGATAAATGGTAACTAAACTTAGCAGCACCCCTGCTAGCACCCAGGAACCGTATTCGGAAGGCGGTGTTGTAGCAACAACCCAGGGCACCGATGGCCAAGCGTCCATCAACTGGCTTAGGGATATATCAAACCCAACGTTTAGCACGACAAACTTCTCCTTAAATTGAACGCATTCGTTGACATATTCCTCAAGTTAAACAGCCGTGGAAACATCAAAACCTGGAGCGGATTCTTCAGGTTTGGCTTCCTCAGCTTTTGGAAATAGACCAGACACCGCACGGCCTAGGGCCTCTGCACGGCTCACATAGAGATTTTCAGCGGGAATATGGTTGAAGATGCCTAGTTTTTCTAGGCGACGCTTAGTTTGGCCAGCTGCACCGACAATAAAAACCTGTCGATCTTTTTCAACGGCCTCCTGGATAGCGTTTTCCAACGCTAAGGACGCTGTCACACCTAGGTGGGGGACATCGCTGATATCAAAAACGATCGCATCGCAGTCCCCAATGGCGTTGTGCTCACGGGCAATGGCCTTAGCCACACCAAAGATCATAGGGCCACCCAGCTGAAACAACAGCACGCGACCGTTGGCTTCATCTAACCAGCGTTTTTCATCTCCGCTCAGCAAGATGGTATCGTCGGCATCGCTGATGGCTTGTACAGACTCTGACTGCAGGGCACTCATCCGATCAATGGTGAGAATATTAGCAACAAAGACACCAATGCCTACCGCTGCAATTAGATCCACAAGAACAGTTAGAAGAATGACCCCATACATAATCAGGGCACCCTTAATGGAAATCTGATGGGCACGTTTGAGAAAGTCCCAATCAATGATGTCGATACCTACCTTGAGGGCAATACCTGCTAAGACGGCGAGGGGAATCGTAGCGGCTAGATTGGCTGCTCCTAAAATAACCACCAGTAGAACGGCTGCCCGCACCAATCCAGAAAGTGCTGTTCTACCCCCGGTTTGGATGTTGACCACCGTACCCATGGTGGCCCCAGCACCGGCAATGCCACCAAACAGACCGGACATGACGTTACCAAGACCCTGACCAATCAGCTCTTTGTTGGAGTTATGCTCTGTTCGAGTCAAACTGTCAGCGACAACCGATGTCAGTAGGGCGTCAATACAGCCCAGCATGCCTAATACGGCTGCATCCACCATCATGAGTTGGAGCTTGTCAAGACTAAAGGTGGGTAGCTGGATAGCAGGAAACCCGGTGGGAATTTCGCCAATGCGGCGAATATCTAGGTCGGGGAACAATACTAGCGATAGAACTGTTCCTGCGATGAGCGCCACTAACTGTGGGGGAACTAATCGCTTGATCTTAGCTGGCATAAACCAGATGATGGCAACTGCGGTTGCAGCCAGCATGGTTTCAGCCGGTTGAATATTGCCTAGCAGTGCCGGTATCGATTGCAGGGTACCCACCACGCCCCCTGCGGGACTGGCCTGACCCATAAAGGGAGCTAGCTGCAAAATCACTAGGATAATACCGATTCCAGACATAAAGCCGGAAATTACGGTGTACGGCATCATGGTGACGTATTTGCCGAGCCTGAGGCTACCAAAAATGATTTGGAACACCCCGGCCATCATAACGACGGTAAAAGCCATCGCCATACCATTTTCGGGGTCGGCGGCCGTCAGGTTTGCGATCACCGCCGTCATGATCACGGTCATGGGGCCTGTCGGCTCAGAAATTAGGGTGGGTGTACCACCAAATAAAGCGGCAAAAAAGCCGACTAGCACAGCACCCCAGAGACCAGATGCAGCCCCGGCTCCGGAGGCAACACCAAAGGCTAAGGCCATGGGTAGCGCGATTACGGCGGCGGTGACACCTCCAAAAATATCGCCACGTAAATTTCGAAAGTGAATCCTATTGGTCAATTGCATGATACGGGCACCTAACTCACTAAATCACCGAGTTAACTTGGGTTGACAGACAAGCTGTGAATTAAAACGGCTGGGTTGTATTTCTACTGAGTTTCCTACAGCTGCCGAGATAAGTAAATCACCGCGTGGGGGCGGGGATCGCTATGGCTAGGTGGCAAGGGAGAATCTATTCATAGACTTGAGTTAATGAAATAAAAATCTTCATTGATTGAAGTCTATATAAAAAGCGATCCCATTGCAACACCAATGTCATTAGTAGTGATTAATGACATTGGTGTTGCAATGGGCACATAGCTGGCTTTACCGACCGGGACCGATGGGCGCCTGCATAGGGGCAGGTGCGATCGCACCTACCCAAACAAATATCCAAAAAATATCGAGGTCTTTCTAGTCATGGGGTCAACGCCCCTAACGGCTGCCAGACCAGGCTTGCCAAAAGATATAGGCTGCCAAGATCAGTAACAAACTGCGAAAGAGTTTGGTCACGATCTGTCCAGGCAGTTTGGGTAAAAACCGCGTGCTGATCTGAACACCCACAAGTCCACCGAGTCCCATGAGCACACCGGCCAGTGGGACGATGTCCCCCTTGATTGAGTTATGAATACAGGCAATCAGTGAGGTCAACACAATTACCCCGAGGCTATTACGCACGGCCTGTTTTATTTCTGTATTCAGCAGCAGCAGCTGGAGTGGCACCATAATCACCCCGCCACCGACGCCAAATAAACCCGCCATAAAACCTGCTGCACCTCCGGTTATCAGGCGGGAAGTATTAGGAGACAGCTTTGTGGAGTTAGTACTCGCCGCTCGTTTTTTGAGGCTAACCAAGTAAAGATTGGCCAGCAGCAAACATCCAAAGCTAACCTGTCGTAAAAAATC
>JBCCAQ010000403.1:0-2287 GCA_039814735.1 Cyanobacteria bacterium P01_A01_bin.15 | reverse complement strand
GGCAGACCAAAGCGCACTTTGCCTTTGCCAAAGTAGCGGCCAAACTGCTGTTCGTAAACTTCATCTTCGTCCTGGGTCTCGACGTCTAGGTCGGTGCGGGGATAGCTGACACATAGCAGAGCATATCCCTGTTGCCGCAGGTCAGGGGAAAGCCCCATGGCTTCAGGCTGGTCAACTTCACCTGAAAGAATGCGCACTGCACAGGTGGTGCAGGCTCCATTCCGGCAGGCAAAGGGCAGATCGGCTCCCTGGTTTTCGGCCGTTTGCAGGATATAGCGGTCGTCAGGTACGCGGGCCGTGTAGTGGCGATCCTTCTGACGATGGTGAATTTGGATGGTGTAAGTTTTGGGCATGGAACCAAATGGGGTGTGCGCCCTGCAATGGTCGCATGAAATACGTGTCACTTTCTGCTAGTATACTTTGGCTATAGGGATTTAACCTTATGGCAACTATAGCCCTGGAGAGATGGCCGAGTGGTCGAAGGCGCAGCACTGGAAATGCTGTAATGGGGTGACTCATTCGAGGGTTCGAATCCCTCTCTCTCCGTTCAACTGAAGTGCAGCTAAAAAAGTGCTGGTCCACGTGGGAGAGCCCCAGATGTGAGGGCTTAGACAGTCTGCTGCTGACGGCTGAGGCGATCTCGAGCTAGGGTCATACCGCCAAGGGTGATCAGCACGATGCCAGCCCATTGGATCATGTGTAGTGTGGGCTGATTGATGGAGAGTAAAGCTGTTAGTAGGGCTACTAGGAGCGGTGTCGCGGCCGTCAGCATAGCTGTCCGTAAACCGCCCACGAGCCGCAACCCCGAGTAGTGAAATAAGTGGCTCAGACCCGCTAACGCTCCTAACCCCAGTCCTCCCACAACAAATTGAGCCGTCAGGTCCTGGGTCACTACCAGGGGACGGAGCAGTAGGATAATGCTGCTGAGAATGGCCATAATGCAGTACTGAATAATGCCTGCCGATATGGGGTGGCTTTGGCGACTCAAACTGCTGGTGACAATATATAGGGCGAAGGCCACCGCCGATAGCAGCGCGGCCCCGGCACTGGCCGCCGATAGGGGCCGCAAAATTAAAACCGCGCCCATGGCAATCGCCAGCATGACGACACCTCTCAGCAGGTTGGGGCGCTCACCGTTGATCCACCACAGCAGGGGGACCGCCAGCAGCGGATAGGCGAATAGCAGCGGAGCCGCCGTGGCCGGACCCAGGGTACCAGCTGCCTGGAACAATAAAACCTGAGCAAAGAAGTAAAAGACGCCTCCCCCAATCAGGGCGAAGAGCTGGGGCGTTGAGCGCAGCGACTGCCCGATATCTCGCCATACCGGCCGGTACAGCTGGGGAGCTAAAACCGCCAATGTGGGTATCAGCACAATCAGCTGCAGCCATAGCAGGGTATTCGCATTGAAAAAGCTAAAGCTATTGCGGCCAATTAGCTCTATACCAAACAGGTTACCGCCCAGGCTCAGGCCGCCCACGAGTACCGTAATTGCACTAAAGCAAAGGGTGGCAATTGCGCAGAGCACCAGCCCTTTTTTTAGGGAGCGGGCGGGCGGGCGATCGCGACCGACTGCTGATACCAATGCAGGCTGCACCGTTTGCCCGCCGTAGGGAGGGACAACCCGGCGAGTATCCCCCACCACCTGATCGGGGCGCGGTCGTTCTATATAGGTTCGTCCCCCTACCACAGGGCTACCATCCACAAGGGGGCGATTATCCAGGGTATTAGATAGGCGGCGGGGCGAAGACTCTGCTAAATGAGCACCTAGCTGTCCGCTCAGACGTTCCACCAGGTTTTCTAAAATGACCTCTCCCTGCTGTTCCATGGTTTGCATGCGCGTCAGCTGCTGAGCAATGGCGCTTTGATAGCTGCTGAGATCCTGCTGTAGGGTTTTGACACTGCGATTGAGGGTGTCATCTAGGGAATGGAGCCAGTCCTGGGTCGGTGTGGGCAGCTCGACAGAGTTGGTCACATAGTCATGGAGATCGTTCCGCAGATTTTGGGCGAGCACCTGGGCTAGTCGCTTTGCCCAGGCATTTTGCTGAGCTAGCTGCCGCTGGGAGAGGGTAGCATCTGCTTCATTCTTAAGGGACTGGTAGTCGATATAAAGCTGGTCATACTCCCCACGCAGCGTCTCCAGATTGCCAATCAGGCGCTGCTTTTCTGTCTGCAGGTACTCAATATCCTTTGCCAGCTGGTTGGCAAAATGCTGCTGTAATGCCTGAAAGTCGTCATCTAGTGATTGTAGTAGTGGGTCATTCCTGCCCTGGCTCCCAGACTCACCCAT
>JBCCAQ010000265.1:0-7330 GCA_039814735.1 Cyanobacteria bacterium P01_A01_bin.15 | reverse complement strand
TATCTATGCTTTGCCCCCTCATTCTGGCCGCCCCACTCCTCACAAGCTGTCTCCTCACCGAGGCCCCAATCCCCGAAAATGCGCCTAGCCCCAGCCCCGAAGTCGAACAGCCCATCGAGGCGCAACCCCTACCCGATGCTGTTCGTAGCCGCATCCAAACAGACCTCTCCAACCATCTCAGCCTCCCCCCCAGCCAAATCAGCATCCTGCGCCACAGCCATGAAACCTGGTTCGACGGCTGTCTTGGCCTCGGTGGCCCAGCCGAGGCGTGTCTGATGGCCCTGACCGAAGGCTGGCAGGTCGAAGCCGTCGCACCCACGGGCGACAGCTACTTTTACCGCACCGACCTCAGCGGCGACCAAATTCGTCGCTCCACCTTAGACCACAACCTGCCCCCTTCCCTCGAAGCCCATATTTTCCAAATGGCCCAAACCGCAGGCCTGGGTGAAGAATTCTCCGTTACCGATGCCCAACCTGAACTGTGGGACGGCTGCTACGGCCTACCTGGCGATGCCTGTACTGAAATTGCCATCTACGGCTGGCGCGCCATTGTCACCGATGGCGACCACTATTGGATTTACCACACCGACAACCTTGGCAACACTATTCTCCTCAACGAAGCGGCCAGTACCAACACAGCTATTCCCACCTTTATGCCCGACGCCAGGGAGGTGCTGGATACTCTACTAGTGCCTGAAAGCATCTTTCAAAGCCTGGCTGTAGAGCACTTTGACAAACCTTATGAAACCGCTACTTTAAACACCAGCGGCCAGCTATTGTATACCCGAAGACCGAGTAGCGGACCTCCAGAAGAAAACACCATTGAGCTTAGCCAACAACAAACTGATAATTTTGTTAGCCAGCTAGCAGACAACAATTTTCACAGCTTTGTTGGTTTGTATTATCAGCCCAAAACAGATGAAAGCGACAACCGCTACATGGCCCTAATGGACCCCACTGGCGTAGTTGTCTACACTGAGGCTCACTTAGCCGATCTCCCCATCCAGCTCCAGACCATTATCCAAAGCTGGGAAGACCTCCGGTAGAGACCATTGACGTTGCCACCAGGGCTGACGTCTCCCAAGATGCTCTGCCCGATAGCATTCAAACCCAGGTCCGCACCAACCTTGCGACCCATCTCAGCGTTCCTTCGGAGCAAATCACTAGCCAAAGCCATAGCCGTCAGACCTGGTCCAATAGCTGCCTCGGTCTTGGCGGACCCGCCGAAAGAGGCCTCACGGCAGTAACCGAAGGCTGGCAAATTGAGGCTACAGACACCGAAACAAATGAGACCTATATTTATCGCACTGACTAAATGGCGATCAAATCCTACGTGAGCCCTAGTCTGGGCCAACGTAGGCAGCTGAGTCTAGCCCACTTTGCGTTGCTGTTTTTGTTTGAGAAATTCTGCAAAATCTCGAACTTCAGCCAATAGGTCCTCTGGTAGATAGCTAAGTAGCTCGATAACTTGTTCTTGAACGATCGTTCTTTCTAGTTGAATGTCGGTTCTTTCCAACGTCAGCACATTGGACATTTCACCCGAGTTATCTACAAACTCAACCTCAAACCCTTGGCCATCGCTGTAGCAATGAACTACTGCGCCACGGCGGCCCTTGGTCAACCCATATTCCTCAAGATCGCGTGTCAAGGTAATAATATCGAGTTCTTTAATCATCGGTTTATGATCCTGAGCTTGTATCGGCCTTGTAAGGACGAGCTGTCTAGATTCAATAGTCCCTTTTCAAGCAGGGCTACATTGCCATCATTAAAACCTAAACCTCTGAAAAATTTAGCCTTTGCTTTACCAACAGGGTGAACCTCAGAGAGTAGATACCTAGTCAGCTTATCTGGCTGAATATAAGTTTGAGCGTAGTTGGGTAGCTGCGCCTTAGTTATTTCCTGTGGTGACAGTTGTGGTCACGGTTTTGTTGAGCGTGAAACTCCGGCTCAGCCTGATTTTAGCTGGCCCCACGGTAACCCACCAGCAAAACCCTCTCACCAGCGGTTTATCATAGAGGAAAGCATTAATCTTTATCGCGCTCCATGAATGTAATGGAATTTTTCCAGCACAGTGCTGGACAATGGCAATCCCAGCGGACTACCCACCATCTGCCCTTCCGCCGGGCGGAGCTAGGGGGTTCTAACATTACCGTTGAGGCCCTCGATAAAAGCCACGAAAAAATCATCGCTATTTGCGAACTTCATGAAATTGACCCAGCCTTGGCGGTGGGGGGTGCCTATGTGGCCTGGAATGGTGAAATGGCCTGGGACCGGGATGAAGAAAACCATGCGGGCACCACGATTTTTGCCCTGGTTCCTGATGAGGATAATCCCCGTAAGGGCCGTCTGCTGCGGGAGCGGGGCTACGCTGAAATTGTGCCTGTGGTGGGCCGGTACGAGATGGATGAAGAGGATGGTCTAATTCTAGAAACGGAGTACGAGACCATGAGCTCTGTGGAGCGGTTCTGGTTTGTGACGCCTGAGTTGCGGATGCGTAGCAGCATCGTGAGACGGTTTGGTGGGCTTAGTACGGCATCTTTTTGTGCGGAGACGCGGCTGGTGGCAGGTGAGCCGGTGGAGGTGACGCCGTTGGCCGAGAATGAGGCGGTCGAGGCATTTGATCAGACATCGCAGCTGACGGCGATGGGCTGGTAGGGACGCACGGTTGCTCCGTACAGAAAAATTGGAGTGAATGAATCCCCCCTTGGTGAACGATTTCTAACACAATCCTCCCCTTGGCAAGGGGAGGTGCCGTAGGCGGAGGGGTCTTGACCGATAGCGCTATGTGCGGAAAACCCCTCCCTGACGGTTCCCCTTGGTAAGGGGAACCGTCAGGGAGGGGTTTTTTCTGACCCATCAAATGTCAGCTTTTTTGTCTGCCTTTGACTTGGCTTCTAGGGTTTCTAGGCGGCTTTTTAGGTCGCGGTTTAGCTGTTTTAGCTGGTCGAGGTCTTTGCGTAGCTCGCTGACGGCTTTGTCTGCACCGATGGCTTTGCGGACCTTGCCCATGGCTTCTTCGGCGCGGCGTTTGACGCGACCGTCAGGGCTTTGTTCGGCGAGGCTCTGGAGTACCTGCACGGCCCCTGGAATTTCCATTTGGCCCAGGGCCATGACGACGGCAACCTGGGTCAGGAAGAACTCTTCGCGGGCGATGGCGGCGAGGCGGTCTAGGATGCGATCGCATCCCACCTTACTCTGCCCCGCCGCAATTCGACCCAATGACCGAATCGCCATTAGCCGCAGTGCCTGGGGCACCCCGATCTCGGTATAGGGCAGCAGCAAATCCAAGGCAGCCTCCGATGATTTGAATACACTCAAACCACCAATGGCCCCCGAGCGCACCACCTCATTCCAGCCTGAGCGCTTTTCTAAAACCATTGCCAATAGCTTTAGGGTCTTCTTTTCCTTATTTTTGCCATTGTCCAGGGTGCTAGAGCCCACCTTGCCCAGGGCTGTCGCGGCGGCCCCTTCAACGTAGTAGCTGGCGTCGCCGTTTTTTACGACTGTTTTTAGGGCCTTGTAGCTCTTAGCGGTTTTCACACCAGCCAGGGCATTGACCACCGCCCGCCGCACCTTGGGGTGTTTGTCTCCCAGGCCTTTTAGCAGACCGTCAACGGCCTGGGCCAGCTGAATGGTGGCCAGGGCTTCGGCCACTTCAGCCCGGACGGCCCAGAAGGGATCGTTTACCAACGCCGCGTTCAGGGTTTCCACCGCTTCTAGGCTGCCTTTTTTAGCGATGGCTTTGGCGGCATACAGCCGAGAAATGGGGTCGGGGTCATGGTTCAGCTGGGCCTGGAGTTCCTTGAGCGGATACTCCAGCTTGACGGTTTTGAGGGTGTGGTTGCCCACATCAAAGCTAATAAAGTCAGGCTTTTTCTGGAGTGGGAAGTAGAACGCCTGCTGACGTTCATGGATTCTGACGGTGACGGTTTGGACGTTGGCGCTGCCCTGATCGACATAGCCAAAGCCAATGGGAATCTTGAGGTCAAACAAACCTTCTTGAACCTGGGATTTGCCATCGGCTACCTGGGTCTGGGTGACCATCAGCTTGACCAGACTGCTGCCGCTGTCCCAGCTGTAGGTCACCGCATAGTCGGGATGGCCACCGCGATAGACATACTGATCAAACAAATAGCGCAGGTTTTTGCCAGTGGCTTTGTCAATGGCCCGTAGCACATCCACGGTCTCCACGGTGCTGTGGGCATTGTCGCTCAGCAGGGTTTGCAGCATTTGGGTAAACAGCCGATCGCCTAGGGCCTGGCGGATCATATGGTAAACGCAGGAGCCCTTTTCGTAAATGTGGCGGTCGTATAGCTCAATGGGCTCACGATAAATATGGGTAACTAGCGGCCGCCGGTAGCGGCTGGCGTCTTCGGCTAGATAGTCGCGGGCGTGGTTGAGGTGGTAGTACATGGCCTCGTCTCGACCGTAGGCTTCCTCTAGCCATAGCACCTCGGAGTAGGTGGCCATGCCCTCTTTGACCCAGGCATGGGACCAGTGGTTGATCACAATCAGGTCGCCAAACCACTGGTGGGCTAGCTCATGGGCAACGAGCGTTTCAGACCGCAGATTGTCGAGGGCGGCCCGCTTGTCTAGCAGACAGCGGTCGGTGAGCAGTGTTGTCGTGGTGTTCTCCATGCCGCCAAAGATAAAGTCGGCGGGGCAGGCCTGGTCGTAGTTAGAGAAGGGATAGTCGTAGCCAAACACCTGGCTAAATCGCTCCATCATTTGGGGCGTTTTGCCCATGGTTAGCTCAATCTGGTCTTTGCGACCCTTGGCCACGTAGTAGCGTACGGGGCGACCGCGCCACTCGGTTTCGATGCTGTCGTATTCGCCGATGGCCAGGGTCATCAGATAGCTGGGGTGTACCTTGTCCAGCTTCCAGTGGTAGATTTTGGCCTTGCCGTCTTCTTCGGTAGCAATCAGGTCGCCATTGGATAGGGCAAAGTACTTTTTGGGTACCCGTACCCGCACTTCGGAGGTGGCCAGCTGTCCGGGATAGTCAAAGCAGGGAAACCAGAACCGGGAGTCTTCGTCTTCACCCTGGGTCCAGACCTGGTAGGGCTTGTCGGGATAGTGCTCGTCGGGGGCAATAAAGTAGATGCCGCGCTGGGGCTCTTTGACCGCGTAGGCGATGGTGAGGGTAACGGGCTGCCCCGCCAGGGTGGGCTTACCCAGGTGAATGTGTAGCTGCTCACCGTCGTAGTCAAAGGTTTGGGGTTCGCCATCAACGGTGACCGAGTCGATGGTCAGACTGACGGCATCTAGGGTGAGGCTATCGACGCCATCGCGCACCGGGTTGAGGGTGATGGCACAGGTGCCGCTGTAGCTTTTTTGAGGAATATCAAAGTCTAAGTCGAGGGCGATGTGCTCGACCTGACCGGGGCGATCAGGGTTGTAGTGGGGCGAGGCACCGGGTAGCTCAAAGGACTTGTGGCCGTTTTCATCGGCGTTGAAATAGGCGGCGACAGACATAGAAATTTGGGGTGGAATGGGGGCACAGGGGCGAGGGTTTAACTGCCCAGCATTAGCAACCTAGGTTAACGTTTTCTCAAAGAATACGCTGCTGTGCTTTGGGATAATTAAACTGTTTCCACACCTGTTTAAACTGCTCCCATCTACCCCTGCCATCTAGCCCATGAATGCCATCGCTACTCGCTCAATTAATCGCTTGATCAATGGAGCCCTGGCCATAAAGCCCCTGGCCAACTTTGCCAAAGACCGGGCTCGCAACATGATGATCAAACGGGCTGAATCTATCGGGGTGTACTGGCTAGATGAGGTGGCCCAGCTGAGGGCGCGGGGCGCAGATACCGCATTTAACCCGGTGTGGGAGAAAGAAAGGGAAGGAATTTGCGATCGCACCCTCCACTACCCCGACTACTATCTCACCAGCTTCCACGCCTACGACGAAGGCAACCTGGGCTGGGAGCCCGCCCTAGAAGCCAGCGTAGCCGCCAAAGCCGTCCATGCTCGCCTCTGGCCCGAGGGTGATGCCCGTGGCGATAGCCGTCTGCGCCAGAGCTATACGGACGTTTTATTAGGGCAGCTGCCCCAACCACCCAAAACCATTGTGGATCTGGGCTGCAGCACGGGACTGAGCACCTATGCCCTACAGCGGACCTATCCTGAGGCCAAGCTTACGGGCGTAGATCTGTCTGATTATTTTCTGACGGTGGCCCAATATCAAACGACCGCCCAGGTGGGTAGCGAGCATCCACCCATTACCTGGCAACATGGGGCGGCTGAGGCAACTGGCCTGGGCGATAGCTCTATCGATCTGGTGTCTGCTTCGTTAGTTTTCCATGAGCTACCCCAGGCAGCCATCCTAGCCGTCATCCAGGAAGCCCATCGGATTTTGCGGCCCGGCGGTCATTTCACCATCATGGAGATGAACCCCCGCTCGGAGGTTTACAAAAAAATGCCGCCCTATGTGCTGACCCTACTCAAAAGTACCGAGCCCTATCTGGACCAATACTTTTCCCTAGACTTACATCAGGCCCTGGTAGATAGAGGGTTTGCCCAACCAACGGAAGCTCAAAATAGTGCCAGACACCGTGTTGTCATTGCAAAAAAGCAATAGCGTCGGGCCACAGATTAACGATATGTAACGATCCCCATTACACACCTTTAAGAAATCCCGCAGATGATCTGGGGATCAATATTTTTATTCTTACAGTGGTTAGCAAGGCCTAACGGCTGCTGAGACCACAGCAGCTGTGCGACAGCCGATTTACACAGCTATCTCGCCGTTGCTCCAGCCGTTTTAGGGGTCAATGGATGCCCCGGGCGATGTGGCTAATGCTATAAAAACCGGCCTTATTTATGGACTTTGCAACATTTCCTTGGTTAACCACCATTATTTTGCTGCCGATTGTGGCGGCACTGCTGCTACCGCTCATCCCCGACACGGATGGCAAAACGGTGCGGTGGTATTCCCTAATCGTTGGGCTGATTGACTTTGCCCTGATAGTCACTGCCTTTGTCAACTACTATGACCCCAGCACCTCCGGCATGCAGCTGGTGGAAAGCTACAGCTGGGTACCTGCCCTCGACCTCAAGTGGTCGGTGGGTGTAGATGGCCTTTCCATGCCCCTGGTGTTGCTGACTGGGTTTATTACCACCCTGGCCACCCTGGCGGCCTGGCCGGTAACCCTAAAGCCCAAGCTTTTCTACTTTTTGCTGCTGTCAATGTACGGCGCGCAGATTGCCGTATTTGCCGTGCAGGATATGCTGCTGTTCTTCCTGGTGTGGGAGCTGGAGCTGCTGCCGGTCTATCTGCTGCTGTCGATCTGGGGTGGTAAAAAGCGGCTCTATGCGGCTACAAAGT
>JBCCAQ010000295.1:0-6117 GCA_039814735.1 Cyanobacteria bacterium P01_A01_bin.15 | reverse complement strand
GACCGGGCACTATCCGCGATGAGCGAGTCTAACGCTTGGGAAAAGCGATCGCAATATCGCGCCGTCACCGCCTGTCCCAAGTTCCCTTTGGTCGGAAAATGATAGTGAATACTGGCGCTTTTAATCCCAATGGCGGCGGCAATGTCGCGATAGCTAAACCCGTTGTACCCCCGAGTTTGAATCAAATCTTGAGCCACAGCCAGAATCTCGTCGGATCGGGATAGGGCTGCCTTTTGGGCGTTGGGCTGAACGTTAGACATAGGGATAGCAAGCTTAGAGACTTTCATATTACCGCGAAATCTACCTACCAACCACTAGATAGGGGTTGACACGACCAGCAAGGGAGATTAACCTAAATGAGTATCTACCTAGTAGTTGATAGGCAAATTAAATGCGATTTACAAATAAAGTAGCGGTAATTACCGGCGGCGGTTCGGGTATTGGTCAAACAGCGGCCCAGCGTTTAGTCAAAGAAGGGGCTTGTGTCGTCATCAACGGACGTACAGAAGAAAAGTTGGCAGCTACGGCCCAGGCCATTGATCCCACGGGTAAACGAGTGGCAACCTATCCCGGAGACATTGGCAAAACAGAGGTGGCAAACGGGTTAATAGCCTTTGCTGTTGAAAAATTTGGGGGCGTCGATATTTTGCTAAACAACGCGGGCATATTTGCCCCCAAGCCTTTTTTAGAGCACACCGAGGCCGAGTATGACCGATTTGTAGACACTATTTTGAAGGGCAAATTTTTTACTGCCCAGGCTGCCGCCAAAGCTATGCAGCAGCGCGGGGGTGGCGCAATCGTACAGACAGGCTCCATGTGGGCACTACAGGCCGTGGCGGCAACCCCATCCAGCGCTTATTCTGTTGCCAACGCGGGGGTGCACCAGATGGTAAAAAATCTTGCCATTGAGCTGTCCGGTGACAACATCCGGATCAATGCCGTGGCTCCAGCAGTGGTAGAAACACCGGCCTACGACACTTTTATGAGCCCAGAACAGGTGGCAGAGGTGTTGCCCTCATTTAATACGTTCCACCCCCTGGGCCGCAACGGCCAGCCCGATGACGTGGTCAATGCCATTCTCTTTTTAGCCTCTGAAGACGCGGCTTGGATCACTGGCACGGTCCTGCCAGTGGATGGAGGGGTCATGGCGGGGCGTTGATAAACTTTAGTATTTCGACGAACCTGATTATCCTCGCTATACTTAGGTGCATTCTGTCCCTACACGTTAGGAGTTGACCCCTTATGACTGAGTCGGTAACCCTGATTGCTACATCCCCACAGCCGTAGGGAATGCATCCTTAAATCTTAAGGCGATACTCTAAGCGCATTCCTCTAAGGCGAGGGTCTACCGGTTATCCGGTAGGCCCCTAACTTCATTTGACCTAGAGGATTTAAAACCAGTGAAATTAGCTGATCTAGGCTGGAGCGATATCTTCGCCCACAGCTTTGCTCCCTACGCGGTTCAGGGGTATCGTGTCGGACGGGTTGCTGTGGTGCATCGCAGCCAGTACCATCTCTACACCGAGCAGGGCGATCTGAGCGCCGCACTGACCGGCAAATTTAGACACCATGCCCAAACTCCTACGGACTTTCCAGCAGTGGGGGATTGGGTTGTCATTCAGGTCCATCTCGAAACAAAACAGGCGCTGATTGAGGCAGTGCTACCCCGTAAGAGCCAGTTCTCTCGTCATGCTGCGGGCACCCGTACAACCGCTCAAATTGTTGCAGCCAACGTCGATACTCTCTTTTTAATCAGTGGGTTGGACCATGACTTCAATTTGCGTCGGATCGAGCGGTACCTGGTGATGGCCTGGGAAAGTGGGACAAACCCGGTGATTATCTTGAATAAGGCTGATATTTGCCAGGAAATTGATCAAAAACATCGGGCCGTGGAGGATGTTGCCATGGGCGTTCCCATCATTACCCTGAGCGCCCTGCATCAAAATAACCTAGAGGCACTGAACCCCTACTTGATACCAGGCCACACCGTTGCTTTGTTGGGTTCCTCTGGTGTGGGTAAGTCAACCCTGACTAACCAGCTGATCGGCCGTGACCTACAGGCGACCCAAGCCGTCCGCACGGACGATAGCCACGGTCGCCATACGACGACATCCCGGACCATGCTGCGTCTACCAACCGGTGCTCTATTGATCGATACCCCTGGCATGCGGGAACTGCAGCTATGGCTAACAGAGGACAGTATAGAGGAGACATTTGCCGATATCGAGAGCCTAGCCCAAAACTGTCGCTTCCGTAACTGTCAGCATCACTCAGAACCGGGCTGTGCTATCCAAGCCGCCCTGACGACAGGAGAGCTATCGGACAAACGTTTTAACAGTTATCAAAAGTTGCAAAAAGAACAGGCCCATGTACACCGACAACAAAATCAGCAAGCTCAGGCCAACTCTAAGGCCCGCTGGAAAAAAATCACCAAAACCATCCGCCAGAAGAAAAATTCGCAAGAATACATCTAAGGAGGGTTTGGCCTAGATAGGGCCGCAGCTCTACTCCTGTCCTAGACCCTCAGAGCGCTGTTCGCTCTCTTGCTTTAGAGCTGCCAGGGTCTCCCCCAAAAGATATTGATATGTACTAGAAAACAGCCCTAGGGAGTCGCTCCCCCCCTCTGGCTCCACCGCGACCTCCTGGGTTAAAAGTACCTGGGTTGATTCTGCTCCAGCATTAACCGGCTCAAGCTGCCACATCCCTTGTAAAGCAGCCACATCTCCCTCAACCAGGCTAAAGTCAATGTGCTGAGGATAGGTAAGAAGAGATTCAATCACAATCCGGCTGCGGTTGGTGATAAATAGAATATCCACCACATTGAGCTGCTCATAGACGATGCGATCGCCGGATGCATCCAACACCTGGCTTGCTTCAACGCTGGGTAAGAACTGCTCAAAATTGTCGTAATCTGTCACCACCTCCCAAACAACGTTAACGGGAGCGTTGATTAAAATACGCCCCGTAAACTCACCGTCGCTGCCTGATGATACGGCAGCTTCTCCGCCCCGTAGGATCGTTTGCTCTTCAGTCGGGAGCTGTTCTAGCGGCCCGCTCTCCTGGGCTGCTACCGGGAACGTAAGCGCGGTCACTGTGGCGGCTGTGGCAACTGCCGCTGTCCAACGGCCTGGGCCAAGCAAAGGATAGGAGAAGTATGGGGGCATCAAAGGTAAGGGGTTACGGCTGAGATTTGAGATATAACACCTGTGGGAGAACAGGCAGCGCCCTCAGTCTAGCCCCATATTCTCTGTGAGGGTGTCTGGGCTGACCGGGAGCCGCCAAATCTGGAGCGGGCAGCTAGGACTTCATCCCCGGTGCGGCAAAACTGACCAGCCGTTGAATGGCTGTTTCAATCTCTTCTGGCGATTTTCCCTGGAGCATGGCATCGGGCTGATCGGCGGCACACAGCACTCGAATCAGCATGGCGATTACCAGGTCAAATTTCCACTTGACCTCCCCATGGGACTGCTGGGGTAGAACCTGCTGCAAAGCGGCTATAAACCGTTGACTGGTGGCCGAAAATTCCTGCTGCGCCATGGGCTCAATGGTCGGTTCAGTGCGGCACCGGCCCATCAGCCGGGCTTGAATCAGCCCCCGCTCTCCTTTGGTTTGATAGATAATTTCTAAACCCGGCTGGAGCAGAGCCCGTAAAATCGATTCCACCGAGGGCGGTGTTTCCGCCGCTTCCAATACCGCCAATTGCTGCAGTTGAGAATTGACGATAGGCTTAGCCATGCGGTGTACGGTGGCTTCTATCAGTTTTTCTTTGGAGCCAAAATGGTAGTGGGCGGCGGCTAGGTTAACCCCGGCGGCGCGAATAATGCTGCGTAGCGACGTCGCCCCAAAACCTTGCTCAGCGAAAAGCTGCTCAGCGGCATCTAAAATTTGTGTCTGGGTATCGATGGAAGACTCGGAGGTCACTTTCAGCTTTTCTTTTTTGGGTGGGTCGTCTGGCAGTCTGCTGAATGCATTCAACGGATTGCGTCGCCGATCATTTATGAACTATGGGTACAAAGCTCTATTTTAGCTGACGGCGGTTTAATGAAGCCCTTAACTATCAGCACGACTGGCTCCTGGGGCAATATTTGAGTCGAGAATACCTTGCGTCTTATTCAATCGTTTGTTTTACTTTAGAAGGTCAATCGTTCGTTTGAATTAAAAGTACGTTTATTGGTACCCATACGCCTGAGAATAATATGAAGTCTGACTCCACTTATCCAATAAACCCACAGTCGGCCGAGCTGCCGCGCCCGTCAAATGCTTGGCCAAAGCCGCTGAAGCACCAGCCAGTTTGGATTCGATACGGCCTTGGCCTGCTGGCGCTAGTGGCTTTGGCGGCTGGATTTCAAGCGATGACCGGCTCGCCACCTGAAACCGTCGCAGAGGAAAGTCGGACTTTACCGGTGCAGACCTTGGCGATAGAACCCGTCTCTTCCTATCGGGTACCCCGGATCTATACCGGTGAAATCGCAGCCCTGCGCAGCAGCAACCTGGGGTTTGAACGCGGTGGTGAACTGGTTCAGGTGCTAGTAGAAGAAGGCGATCGGATCCGCGCAGGTGACCCCGTGGCTAGATTGGACATTCGGAATTTGGCTACCCAGCGGCTCCAGGTTGAGGCGCAAACGGCCCAGGCCCAAGCACGGCTGAAGGAGCTAGAAAACGGGGCCAGACCGGAAGATATTGCTGAGGCTGAGGCCGAAGTTCGAGATTTGGAGCAGCAGCTGATTTTGCAAGAGGTGCAGCGGGAGCGGCGGGAATATCTTTATGAACAGGGTGCGATCGCACTGGAGCAGCTCGATGAGTTTACCTATGGTGCCAACTCTCTACAGGCAAGGCTAGACCGAGCCCGCAGCCGTTTACAAGAGTTGTTGAACGGCACGCGAGTTGAACAGCTTGACGCCCAGCGGGCTGCCGTTCAACAGCTGCAGGCCCAGCTCCAAGACATTGATGTCAATCTTGCTAAAAGCACGATTACAGCGCCCTTTGATAGTATTGTTGCCCAGCGGCGGGTGGATGAAGGCACGGTTATCAGTGCGGGTCAGACCGTGATTGAGCTGGTGGAGGCGGTCGCCCCCGAAGCTCGCATCGGTGTACCGGCGGCGGTGGTCAACCAGCTGCAGACAGGCAGCGTTCAAACCATTCGCGTCAACAACCAGTCCTATCCCGCTGAGGTCGATGCGATTTTACCCACGGTTGATGCCACCACCCGCACCCAAACGGTGGTCTTAAAGCTCAGCTCGGCCACAGGAGAGATTGAACCGGGACAAACAGCCCAGCTCACCCTAGATGAGACCATTCAGGCCGACGGCTATTGGCTGCCAACCGCCGCCCTCACCCAGGGGATTCGTGGGTTGTGGACCAGCTATGTGCTAGTACCGGAAGCTAGCGAAGACGGCACCAACAACGCTCCCATGGTGATTGAGCAACGATCGGTGGAGATTGTCCACCAGGAAAGTGAGGATGGAGAGGGTACCCCAGGCACTCGGGCCTTGGTGAGAGGAACGCTACAGCCGGGTGAGCAGGTGGTGGTTAGCGGCATCCATCGTCTGGTACCCGGACAGCGGGTCACCCCGACCGGGTTGGACTAAAGCTCTCTTTTTTAAACCGACTTACAGCCTTATAAAAGCAACAGCACAGCAATTCCCCATGGTTCGACCCTTTTTTCGAAATGCTCGGCTTCTAGTCCTGAGCCTGATTATCGTGCTGGTTTGGGGATACGCCTCCTTTCAGTCCTTACCTCGACAGGAAGACCCCACCCTGGTGGCCCGAGTGGCGGTGGTTACAACGGTGTTTCCTGGGGCCAGCGCCGAACGGGTAGAAGCGCTGGTAACAGAGGTTTTAGAATCTGAGATCGCTGAACTAGAAGAAGTCAATACCCTCACTTCCACCTCACGCATTGGCTTTTCCAGCGTTGTTGTTGAACTGCAAGACTCAATCAAAGACGCCGAACCGGTTTGGTCACGGGTCCGCGATGAAATGGAAGATGCCGCGCTGCAGTTTCCCCCCGGTGCCCTCAACCCGGAGCTAGAATCTTCTGATACTCGGGCCTATGCAATGATTACAGCCCTGACCTGGGACCAGGATAGCGACCCCAACTATGCCATTTTGCGGCGCTAT
>JBCCAQ010000183.1:0-11056 GCA_039814735.1 Cyanobacteria bacterium P01_A01_bin.15 | reverse complement strand
TTTGTATCTCTAAACGCGGTGCACCTGTAGCAATGACGTCTAGTCGATTGAGGCCCCCATGGCATTACAAAAATGGCTGAGGATAGGATTGATAGGAGCGCTCTGTGCGATCGCATTTCCCCTCGCTATGGCCCCATCAGCCCAGGCCGACCGGCGCATTATCATCCGCTCTCCTGCCCACGAAGACCATCGCTCCCATGAAGAGCACCGCCGCCACCGATACCCCGTCTATGAACGGCGACAGCCCGTACGGCGACAGGTCACTGTAGAATTTATTGCCCAGGGGGATGAATGGGCCAACGTATATGTCGATGGCCGCCGGATTTTCTCCCCTACCAACTATGCCAACCGACGCAAACGGTTTACCTTTAGGGAAGGCGCCTATGACATCAAAATTACCGGCGCAGATTTCTTTGATGTGTGGGCCGAGGGCTATTTAGACATCGGTCGCGATGATACAAATATCATCGTCGTTAGCTTCTCAGAAAGAAGAGGCGTGCGTGTTTCAGGCGATCCGTACGCCTGGATTCCAGTATCCACAGGGCGGCGATAAGAGCGGTGGCCAACGTTTCGACCAACCCGTCCACCAATCCCTACGGCTGGATCCAGCAGTCACTGCATACGCTACATCGGGCCAACTGGTACCGCCAGGTCCAAGCCATTGATGGTAAAGGCGGCGCCGTGGTCAGCATGGGCCAGCAGCCCTATGTGAATTTTGCCAGTAATGACTATCTGGGCCTAGCCGGTGACCCCAGGCTCGCGGCAGCCGCCACGGCTGCGATCGCAGCCCATGGCACTGGCAGCACCGGTTCTCGACTGCTCAGCGGCCACCGCCCCATCCACCGCGAGCTAGAACAGGCCATCGCCCAGCTCAAGGGCACCGATGATGCCCTTGTTTTTAGCTCTGGCTATTTGGCCAATTTGGGCACCCTGGCGGCCCTGGTCGACCACCGCGATCTGATTGTCGCCGATCGCTACAACCACTCCAGCCTCCAGATGGGGGCTCGCCTCAGCGGTGCCACCGTGGCAGTCTATGACCATAACAATCTAGAGCAGCTCACTCAGCATCTAGTAGAGCTACGTTCCCAGCATCGCCGCTGTCTGATTGTCACCGACAGTGTGTTTAGCATGGATGGCGATCTCTGTTTGCTGCCAGATATCCTGGCCCTGGCCCAGCAGTGGGAGGCCATGGTGATGGTGGATGAAGCCCATGGCACCGGAGTTTTAGGGGCAACGGGTGGCGGTGTAGCGGACTATCTAGGCTGTCGCACTCAGCCCATGGTCCAGGTGGGCACCCTTAGCAAAGCCCTGGGCAGCCTGGGGGGCTATGTCACCGGCTCAGCCGAGCTGATCGATTTTCTACGTAACCGAGCCGCGACCTGGGTTTACACCACAGGCCTATCGCCAGCGGATGCGGCGGCGGCTAGGGCTGCGATCGCAATTCTCGCCCAGGAACCCCAACGCCTGAGCCAGCTCACCACCAACAGCGGCTATCTACGACACACCCTGGACCAGCTGCCCCAGGTGAGCCGTCTGCCCTCCGAGTCCCCCATAGTCTGCATTCAGGTCAAGAACGCAGCCACGGTATTGGCCCTGGGTCAGCACCTCAAACAGCAGGGAATTTTTGCAGCCGCAGTCCGACCACCAACCGTACCCACCAGCCGTCTGCGCATGACAGTGATGGCAACCCATACCAGGGAAGACATTGATCGCCTAACGGTCGGAATTGGCGAATTTTTAGACGGCACATAGCCACAGGTTCAACAGCCTTGGAAAGAGTCTGATTGCTCTCTCCCTTACTCCAGATCCTCCGGCATTACCCATTTTCTTGGTTCTGTTGCTCGGGCCATAATCTTCTTACGTACGGCCTCTTCGGCGATTTCCAACATTTTATCGAGGGATGTGTTTTCAATAAAACTAGATGCTTGCTGGGTATACCCTTCATTAGGGCACTGATCGCCTTTAACACAGCCATTGACGCATTCAACAGCACAGTTGACGCTAGTATTCTCGGTAGTCATGGGATTATTTTAATTACTCTTCTCTGCATACAAAATTTTAGACAAAATCATCCATGATTTCACCGCAGGATTCAACCGGCGATCCGTCATTGCCCCAAAGCGAGAATCACCGTACCATGATGCATCGCTGTCTGGAGCTAGCGCGCCGGGGGGCAGGGCGCACGGCACCCAACCCAATGGTAGGGGCCGTCGTCGTCAAAGACAGACAGATCGTCGGAGAAGGGTTTCATCCCCAGGCAGGACAGCCCCACGCGGAAGTCTATGCCCTGCGAGCAGCGGGGGCCGCGGCCCGAGGCGCTACCCTATACGTCAATTTAGAACCCTGTAACCATACGGGACGCACCCCCCCCTGCACCGAAGCCGTATTGCAGGCGGGTATTTCCACCGTGGTTATCGGTATGAACGATCCAAATCCTCAAGCCAGCGGAGGCATTGAGCGGCTGCGCTCCGCTGGCGTCACGGTTATTACCGGCATAGAAACAGCGCTCTGCAAACGTCTTAATGAAGCCTTTATCCACCGAGTTTGCCACCACCAGCCCTTTAGCATTCTAAAATATGCCATGACCCTGGATGGCAAAATTGCCACGGATACTGGCCACAGCGCCTGGGTTACGAGCCCGGAATCGCGCCAGCGGGTGCATCAGCTACGGAGCCAGTGCGACGCCGTCATTGTCGGGGGCAATACGGTACGGCGTGACAACCCTCAGCTCACAAGCCACGGCGTCAGCGACGTCAACCCGTTGCGAGTCGTCATGAGCCGCCACCTAGACCTGCCAGCCACCGCCCAGCTGTGGCTAACCGAAACAGCACCTACCCTAGTGTTTACAGAAGTACCCCAACGACAAAATACGCTACCTGCCCAGGTGGAGGTGGTCTCCCTTAAATCACTCACACCGATATCCGTGCTCAACAACTTGTACCAGCGCGGACTGTCCACAGTCTTGTGGGAGTGCGGCGGCACGCTAACCGCAGCCGCCCTCAGCCAGGGCATTATCCAAAAAGTATGGGCTTTTGTTGCCCCCAAACTCATTGGAGGCATCCATGCACCAACCCCAGTTGGCACCATGGGCCTGAACAAAATGACTGAGGCCCTGGTTTTACAAAATACGGAGCTTGAAAAAGTCGGGCCAGACTGGCTGATCCAGGGATATCTGGAGCACAGCTAACGGCAGGCAATCGCCGGGGCAAGGGAATATATCAGCCGGAACCTAGCCGTCCCTCAGTCTTGCCCCATCGAGCAGTTCCACCTCAACCCGATGGCGACGCATTAAAGAGTCAAGGGCTCGCATAAACTCATCGCGATTGCGCAAAACATCAAACCGCTGAATGACCTGACCCTGTTCAAGAAACAGCAGTGTCGGCAACGTCTGCAAACGATAAAAATTTGCTAGCTTGAGATTCTCATCCGCGTTGATATCAAAAACATTGACCTGGTCTGACCACTCTTTCTGAAAGCGATTTAGAAGGGGGGTAACTCGACGACACAAACCACACCAAGGTGCCCAGAAATGGACTAGAACCGGCACAGGAGAAGTCAGTACGTCCTGCTCAAAGCTATCTTCGGTTATTGTCATTGACATTTAATTATCGTCAGTATTAATAAAAGTCTTTTAGTACCCTTCATTCTATTAAGAAAGGCGAAATATCGAAAGGTGGCTTAGACCACAATTATGAGCTTTTCTTAACAAAAAGAGCAGCCTGTCAACAGTAAAAACCCTTAAAGAGGTCCACCTAACCTTTCCTACGGACATTACCCTTAGCCAAAAATGGGTTAAAACGCCGAAAAGCCCTCTGTAGATAGATTTATTGGACCATTAATGCTCATGTTTGTACAGGGTTTTTTGCACAAAAAAGCCTAAGAAAATATTAAGTGATGTATCCAAGGTTTTCCGTAAATTTACGACCACCGTGTCTTGAAGGATGATGCAATGGTCCTGCCAATCCCTAGAGTCTCTCTATTGATTGAGGTTGGTTTATTGAATTTTATCTATCGACACGGGGGCGTTGCCGGGCCAGAAGCTATGACGCTTCGCTTTGCATATCTTCCTCGATGGCATCAAGGGTTTTAACCACCAGGCGTTTTGCCTCCAGCCGCCACCCCCAGGATTGAATCCCAAAAGCAAGATAGAAACCGATGGCCGTCGCTACAAAGTCTAGGGGTTGGTGCCATGAGATACCAAACAACAGCCCTAAACCACCGATGCCCCAAAAAGGCAAAGCCACCATCTGCCGGTCACGCTCAACAATCTTGGCAAAAATGTGGGTGGGAATATCGGCCAGCAGCTGATCTTTTACCTGCTTTTGCTGAGGATAGGGAACCGTCAGACCCACTTTAGGACGCAACTTCTCAATTTTGCGAGCCTCCGTACTGTACTGGGTAAGTTCGTCCTCGGCCATGGCGATCAGCTTATCGGTTGAGTTCATAAAATGGTATTGGCGAGGACGGCAGAGGCTATCAAATAGCAAAAATTATAATAGATGTGCAATATTACGTTTACTTGAGCCCTATTAATCTAATTCAGTCGTGTCACTCTCTGCAATTTGCTGGACTGTCTCATAATTTATGGTTTCTGCTATCCCAGCATCGTACAAAAGCTTTTTACCTCGGTTTTACCGTCTGTCGATAGTTGGTATGTTTTCCAACATGATGGTGCCCCTGGCGGGGCTGTGTGACACCGCATTTTTGGGGCATCTGTCCAATATTCACTACCTGACTGGGGTGATTTTAGGCAGCATCCTGTTTGACTATCTCTATCGGATTCTCAAGTTTTTACGCAACAGCACTAATGCCCTAACGGCGCAATCGGTGGGCGAGGAAGATACGGTGGGCGTACTGGTAACCGTCCTACGCTGCGGACTGGTGGCGGGTGCGATCGCAGCTATCATCCTGCTTTTGCAATATCCCATACACCAGCTCGGCTTTATCATTTTGTCCGGTGCCCCCGAAACCGAACAGGCCGGTCTGGCCTACTTTAATGCACGCATTTGGGGGGCACCGGCGGTTCTGCTCAACTTTGTGCTCATCGGCTGGTTTTTAGGCCGTGAGAAAAACGGTGTGGTGTTTTTTATCTCCCTCATGGCCAACGGCTCCAACGTGCTGCTGGACTATTTGATGATCAATCGCTGGGGCTGGGAAAGTGCCGGAGCCGGCCTGGCCACGGCCCTCAGCCAGTATTTAGGACTGGGGGTGGGGCTAATCGCCATGGCCCTGACCGTTGACTGGTCTCAGCTAGGCCAGGCTCTGGCCCAGGTACTTGACCGCCAGGCCCTGGCGTCTACCCTGATTCTTAAGGGCAATATCTTAGTACGCTTTTTAGCCCTGATTTCTGCCTACTCTATCTTTACTAACCTGAGTGCCACCTTTGGCACCGCGTCCTTAGCGGAAAATGGGCTGCTGCTGCAGATTGCCCTGCTCAGCCAGTTTACGGTCCAGGGGGTGGGCATGACGGCCCAAACCCTGATTGGCAACTTCAACGGCAAAGGCCAAACCCACCAGTGTTTGCCCGTTCTCAAAACGGCCATTATCACCAGTTTGGCGATCTCCCTGGGGTTTGCTCTATCGGTGGTGGTCTTTCCTAACACCATGTTTACCCTGCTGACTAGCCACAGGGAAGTAAGCCAGGCCATGGGAAGCTATGCCGCTTGGCTGGTACCGTTGCTGAGCATCACGTCGGTGGCCTTTATGTTAGAGGGTTATTTTATCGGTCTCAAACAGGGGGCCGTGCTGCGTAACGGAGCGCTGTTGGGGTTTAGTTGCGGGTTTACTCCCCTGGCCATCCTCGCTGTTTATTTACAAAACAGCTATTTGCTATGGACGGCTCTGACTGCTTATATGGCCATACTGATGCTGTTTTTACTCTATAAATTGATCACCACGCCCCTAGCAGAACCAACCGCCATGTCATCATAAAGGGACGACACAAAAGCAGACGATGATGCAAAATCCTTGGTTAGTTGCAGTCGCTCTCAATACCCTGCTCATCGGTGCGGCCTTTATCAGCCCCAAAAAGCTCCTAACGCCCATGGGATACCTGCACGCATGGGTGCTAGGGGTGATTGTGTGGGGCTGTCTAGGCTGGCGGGCCTATGGTGTCATATTGGTTTATTTTGCAGCGGGCTCGGCGGTGACTAAGGTGGGCTTTGCTGAAAAAGAAGCTGCTGGGATTGCCGAAGAGCGGGGCGGCGTGCGCGGCCCTGGCAATGTGTGGGGCTCGGCGCTGACGGCGGCCATCTGTGCGCTCCTAGTCTGGATAACGGGGCTGACGTCGCTCCCTGTGGCCGGTCTCCCTGCCAGCCAAGTGGCCCAGCTGCTCGTGTTAGGGTTTGTGGCCAGCCTCAGCACCAAGCTATCGGACACCACCGCCACAGAAATTGGCAAAGCCTACGGTCAGCGAACATTTTTGATCACCACACTACAGCCAGTACCTCGGGGTACCGAAGGGGCCGTCAGCCTGGAGGGCACCCTGGCCGGTGTGGTGGGGTCGCTGATATTGGCCGTTGCCGCCTGGGGTATTGGCTTTATCCCAGGCGTCGGTATTGTTGTCTGTGCCGCTGCTGCCTTTGTCGCCACTACCATTGAAAGCCTGATTGGGGCTACCATCGAGGACAAACTGCCCGGCCTCACCCACGATGTTGTGAATATTATCAACACGCTAATTGGGGCGGTAGTTGCGATCGCACTCGGAACAGCGCTAATTCTCTGATTGGGCAATCAACTGGCCTGGGGCGTTCCCCAGGCCTTAGGTCCACCCCAGCCTTTTACTTGCCCTCTGGTAAACGCTGACCAGCGCCACTGGCTAAGTTATTCACAGCACTGGCGATATCCATTCCTGTTGTCTGCTTAAGCTGCTCTATGATTGCGATCGCCTGCTTAGCTGTCCCCCCGGTCTGACCATCGATCACAGTGACATTGTGCACATCCACATCAGGCACCGTGGCGCTGAGGATCTTCAGCAGCGTTTCCAACTTTTGCAGCAAGAAAATATCGCGAGCATTGTCTCCAGCCGCGCGCCAGGACTCGGCTAGCTGCTTGGTACCCTCAGCCTGGGCCTTACCATCTTCAATAATTTGAGCCGCATCCCCCTTGGCAGCGGCAATGGCACGTTTACAGTCAGCTTCGGCTGGCGCAATCACATCCGCCTTTAGCTGTTCAGTAACCTGTTTAATTCGCTCCTGCTGCACAGGAATGTCCGATTGAAAACGCACCAGTTCAGACGCAATTTCAGCTTCCACCTCAGCGACGACGGCACCGCGTTTGGTCAGGGCATCTTGAATACGACGCTCGGCTTCAGCTTCAGCAATACCGGTATCGCGATCGATGCGTCGGACAGACGTAATCTTTCCATTCTCAGCAGTTTGAATGGCCGAAGCCGCTTTAGCTTCGGCTTCAGCAATGCGGGCATCCCGCTGTAGCTGGGCCTGCTGTTTACGACCAATAGAATCGAGGTAGCGCACATTGTCAGAGATATTCTGAATCTGCAGGGTATCAAGGACTAAGCCCAGCTTTTCGAGATCTTCTTCAGCTTCATCCAAGAGACTTTTTGCAAAGGCAATTTTATCTTCATTCACCTGCTCCGGTGTGAGGCTAGCCAAAACGCCACGCAGATTACCCTCTAACGTCTCCTTAGCAATCTTTTCGATCTCTTTTCGCCCCTTGCCTAGGAGTCGCTCAATCGCATTATGGATGGCGGGCTCTTCACCGGCAACCTTGATATTCGCAACGCCATCTACCTGCAAGGGAATCCCCCCCTTTGAGTAGGCATTAGTGACCTTAAGCTCAATAATCATATTGGTAAGATCCATACGCAATGCCTTTTCTAGCAAGGGTTTACGTATGCTGCTGCCGCCTTTGACCAAACGATAGCCCACCGTTTTTTGGCCCAGGCGCTGCTGAGCACCAGCAAAGATCAGCACCTCGTTGGGCTGACAAATATAGTAGAGGTTGCGAATGATCAAAGAGATCACCCCAGAGCCACCACCGAGAATTACAAGTAAAAGAACTAAAGCTGGCATTAGTTGTGGCCCTCCATGGGGGTGTCAACAGCTGTCTGGGGAGTAGAGTCCAAACGACGCTGAAAATCTAAGCTTTGGTGCAGGGTACCGGTAACATCGATACCCAGGGTATCGTCTACCTGTTTGAGAAACTGACGCACCACATCGGGGTAAACATTAACCAGGCTAGCGATCGCCTTACCGTCACCGTTATCAATAACGTTGAGCTGCTTGAGATGAAGGCGACCAGGAATTTTAGCGGCTTCTTTGAGCACCATGTCAATTTGCTGAATCAAAAACACCTGGGTGGCGTCAGTACCGGTTTCAGCCCACACATCTGCCAGCATCGTGTTGATCAGGGCGGCCGCCTTAGCATTTTCCTCTAGGGCGGCCGCTTGGCCCTTAGCATGCAGCTCTTGGGCATGTTTGGCCGCTTGGGCCGGCAACACCTCATCGGCCTCTAGCCTCAGTCGCTCTAACTCTGCCCGTACGGTTTGTAGCTGCTGCTCGGCGCGGGCGCGGGCCTCTTTAGCGGCGGCGGCGGTCCGTTCCTCTTCAGATTTAGCCCGCTCCTCCAGGTCGGCTTTGATTTTTCTAAGTTCGTTTTGTTTTTGCTGAACCACGGTCAGTGCCTGGGTCTTGGCAACCTCTGCGCGCTTTTGACAGTCAGCTTCGATACGGTCAGCTTCACCGATCACTTCGGCTTCAGCAATTTCGGCATCGCGAATGATATTGGCGATCTGACGACGACCGATGGAGCTAAGGTAGTCCACATCGTCAGTGACGCTTTGGATTTTAAGCGTATCAAGATGCAGTCCCAGTTTGCTGAGATCTTTAGCCACATCAGCCGCGATACGCTCAGCAAAGTTGAGGCGATCTTCATTGACCTGTTCCGGGGTGAGCAGGGCGACCACGCCCCGCAGATTGCCCTCTAGGGTTTCACGCACCACCCGACGAATTTCTGACCGGTTGCGACCCAAAAACCGTTCGATGGCATTGCCGACAACGCTGCGATTACTGGAAATTTTGACATTGGCAATGGCCTGAATGTTTAGCGGCGTCCCCCCCTTGGCGTAGGCGTTGGTCACCTCTACTGGAATGGGCATGGTGGTCATGTCCATGCTTTGCACCCGCTCGATAATCGGGACTACCAGGGTGCGACCACCAAAGACCACCCGATAGCCTGCCGTTTGTCCCTGGCGGTTTTTGTATTTGCGACCCGAGATAATCAAAATCTGGTTGGGGTTGCAAATGCGCAGACAGGTCTTAAGCACCAAAATCAGTGCGCTAATACCAATCAGGCCAAGCAATAGGGCACTACCCCCCAGGAAGGCCCCAACTTGAGCCGTCGTTTGACTGGTCTGAATAGGTGCCTGGGCAACTTCGTAACCCACAGTCTCGGGCTGGACTGTTTCGGCCTGGGCCGATTTCTGGTCAACTGCTGGCGGAGTCTGTCCCAGCAATAATGGAGTATGCGTCATGGTACGAATTAACAAGTGAGTAGGTTAACGTCGCTGGGCAGCGGTTTCGTCAGAAACGACCCAAAGGCGATTGTTTTCAACATTGACCACGAGTACTTTGTCCCCTGGCACAAACTGTTTGGTGTCATCGGTGAGTGCCATCATATGCAGCACGCTGCCCCGTAGTTCTAGGCGCACTTTGCCCTTACTTTTAGTATCAAAGGGCAGTTCTACAGTGCCCACCCGACCGGCAAAGTCTTCGGTACGGATCAGGCTGTCGACACGACGGCGGGTTAGATAGCGCAGGGCAGCGGCTAGGGTACCCCCCAGCACGGTACCCATGATTAGGGCAGCCACAAAAATCAGCAAAGGGGACCAGTTGGCCTGAATCCAGCCGAGGCTAAGCCCCGTCAGGCCAAAGAAAAAGCCGCCGACGGTCCAGAACTTGAAACTGGTGAGAATACTCAGGCTAAAGACGGAAGCTCCTTTGACTTTACGCAGGAGCTGGAGATCGGTATCGACTTGAGCATCGAAGCCTGCATCTGGGGCATCGCCGTCTAGATCGCCGTCTAGATCTCCACCTAAATCAATATCGGCATCCGCCTCAAAGTCGGCATCCAAATCAATATCGGCATCGCCATCAAAATCGGCGTCACCGGCACCGCCTAGGGCTGCGATCGCAACAAATACGCCACCGATAACAAAACAAAACCAATAAACTGACTGCACAGGGTCTCCTTAGGGTTCATTCCCTAGTGATATCTGGCTACAGTCTGTGACCGCAAAATTCCCGATAATTTTTAACGATTCAAGCCGCTTAAGAACCGCAGCAAATTTATCCTCCGGCGGTGTCTGCGGGAGCACCCCAGTGTGGGCACGGTCCAAGGTCCCAGGCAATGGCCCTAGGCGATATCATCCGGATCGACACCCAATGCTTGAAGTTTTGCCTGTAGCCGTTCTAACTGGTGCTGGGTTTGTCTTTGGGCTTGTTCGGCCTCTTCTGCCCTACGCTCTGCCTGCTGTCGTGCCAGGGCTTCTTGCTTTAGGGCGAGGGATAGCTCGCCAGGTATTAGCAATCGTTCGTTATTATCCCGCCGATAAAAGCCGATGAGTTGACCTTCATGGACAAGTCTCAGCTGCAGGGGCTCACTCAGACCATCACTGATGGGTTCATACTCTTCACCCCGCAAACGATACCCCTGGAGCGCCGGGTCCAGCCATTCGGCCTTGGGATCAAACAGCCAATATTCTTGTACACCCAGCTGGGCGTAGAGGGTTTTCTTAAATACCTCATCCTTGCTGCGGGTCCCCTGGGAGGTCATTTCAAAGACGACTGATGGAACTTCGCCTTCCTCCCAAATTCTATAGTGGTCCCGACCACCCGGCTCTACGCCAAAAATAACCATGACGTCTGGAGCAACTTGCCCCTGCAGATATTGGGTCAACACCTCAATCGTCACCAGCATGGCATAAAGCTGGGCAAACGTTCCCGCCACAGGTTCACCGTCAGAACTTGGATAGACAATGGCAGGTTCTGTCTCAGGTTGAGACGTAGAAGCTGTACTCACCATGGTCCCTATGGTT
>JBCCAQ010000292.1:0-6279 GCA_039814735.1 Cyanobacteria bacterium P01_A01_bin.15 | reverse complement strand
GCGGTCAAGCGAGAGTTAAAAAATCGCAAACGCTGGCGGCGAGGACGGCGGCATGATTAGGCATAGAACAGACAGTGCTGATCTAAGGGGGGTAGGGGTGTGACGATTAGAATCGATGCGGTCGGGGGGGTCACAGCAGCGGCGCTCCTGACGCCAACGGAAACAGCCGTGCTATGGGGGTTGCATCATCCCTACTGGCTGGTTGCGATCGCAGTTGCCATTGTTATTTTGCTCCAGCTGAGTCTTACCATGGTGGGCCAGCTCCTACGCCGTTTGCTCCAGTGGCTGAGTCGCTCCCCCTTCTTTTTGGGCCGCTGGCTCATGGCCAAAACAACCGCTGGGGACCCTCGCCCCCAGCAACAGGTTGTTACTATCTTGCAACGACTCAATAAACTGCAAAAAGAACAAGAAACCCTCCTCGCAGAGCTTAAAAAACAGCTGCCTGGGGAGTAAAAATTTGCTCTCAAAAACTCTCACCGCCCCTGCGTTCTCACTAGAAGCGGCTACAGTTCTTTTTTTCGTAAAAAGGGTACTATTGCCTCGCTTACCTTCTCAGCCCAATCTTCCTGGGCGTAGTGGCCCACCTCAGCGAGTTCTACATAGTCACCGTCCGTCAGCCCCTGGGCAAAGCCCTTGGCCGCCTCCGCTGAGAGCCACGGATCTGAGGTGCCCCAGGCCACCAGCGTCGGCCGCGGCCAGTTGGTAAATCCCTGGTCGATTTGTTTAATTACCTGGGGGAGATTCATGGATTGAACAGTCCACATCAGGGCGCGACCCACGTCCGAGCTTTTTAAGAAAGGGCGGCGATACACATCAAGATCGTCGGCGTCCACTTCATAGGGACCGCCACCCTCCAGGGTGCGATCCACCAGCAGCGGATCCTGGGTGATCACCTGACCCAGCAGCGGCCAGCCCATCATTTTCACACCCAAAGGCAGGTTGGCATCCGGGGGCAGGGGTGAATTAAGAATGATCAGCTTTTCAATTTGATCGGGGTTTTGAGCCGCATAGAGCAGACCGGTGACGCCCAAAAAACCCTGCACTACCAATGAAAACCGACTGAGTTCTAGGGTCTTAATATAATCGGCGAAGGCGTTGAGATAGGTGGCCGGGTCGTAGGCAAATGCCCGTTTGTCGGGTTTGGATGAAGAACCGTGACCAATCCAGTCGGGGGCAATACTGCGAAACCCATATTTGGCCAGCGCTGGCATCACATCTCGCCAGCTGTAGCTCTGGGATACCAGGCCATGGAGCATGACGACGGGCGGCTTGTCATTGGGGGTATCGGGCACCAGCTCACGGTACACCCACTGTAGGTCCCCGATTTGCACGTCTTTCTGCTCGCTTTTGGCCATGGATTTGCTCCCCCACCTGTGGGGAAAAGCTTACCGTATTATTGTCGGCTCGGGGGTGGGCATCCAAGTAGTGCTGAAAGTAGGGGCGACAGGTGGATGCGATCCGCCATAGATTAATGGACCAGCGCTCCGGGTCGGGGCTGATGACGCGGTGGGGATTTTGACTGTTAAACATGATCACCCCCCCCGGTGGCAGCTGATAGACTTTTTCTGATGCGCGCTTGGCCCCTTGTTTGTCATACCCCCCATAGATAGCGGTATAGCCCCACCGGGTGGGTGCGGTTGAGAGATTGATACTGACAGCGGGACAGGCCGCATAGGGATCGTCTCGATGCTGACGGATACCGACATCGCCGTAGGCCACCAGCCCCACGTCCGGTTTAACATCGCTAGCCTGCTCCGGTAGGGCGATGCGATTGGCATTTTTATAGATGGTCTGGCACAGCTGCCAGAACTGGGGCTGTTGAGAGGCGGGCCGGTAGCGTCTGCCACAGCTACCGAGAATGGGCTCGTGCTGCAGCCAGTACCGCTGACGCCCGACTCCATAGCTGGAGGTATCTAGGGTCAGCAGCGAGCGCTGTTGGTGAAGGTAGTGGCGGAGCTGCCGCTGCTTGGCCGTGGGCAAAATGCTGATCAGTTGGAGCATTGCAGCTGCGAAACAGTGAGGACTTGCAGTGGGAACTAAAAAGGCTAAAAACCAGGTGCATAGCGCTACGCACCTGGATCACTTTACAAAGCTGCCATGGAAATAGGGGCAAATTGGGACAAACGTAATGATTAGACGTGTCTGTTAACATTGCCCGGCAACAAAAAAGGTGCCGGGCAATGAAAAAGTAACGGCTACCCGGCTACGGGATCGAGCGAGCCGTAGAGGGTATCGCGCTGCTGGCTGGGGCGATTGAGGGTTGCGATCGCCCCCTTTAAATCCGCCACGGTCTGACAGGTACCCCCCTGGGCTCCGGCCATGGAGGTAATATGCTCCTCCATCAGGGTGCCGCCAATATCATTACAGCCCCAGCGTAACGCCTCGGTAGCCCCCGCCAGCCCCAGCTTGACCCAGCTGGGCTGATGGTTTTTGATCCAGCGGCCCAGGTACAGGCGGGCTACCGCCGTGAGTAGCAGAGCGTCGGCGACCACCGGCTGGTCTCGACCCACCCGAGACCGCAGGGGGGCAGGGGCATCCTGCCCCACAAAGGGCAGCAAAATAAATTCGGTAATGCCGGTGTCGCCTGCGGCCAGGGAGCGCTGCTGCAGCTGTCGCAGCTGGTCCAGATGCCCCACCTGCTGCCCAATGGTCTCAATATGCCCCGACATCAGGGTACTGGTGGTGGGCAATCCCAACCGATGGGCCAGGGCGACGATTTCCACCCAGGTAGCAGCATCGATTTTTTCAGGACAGATTACCCGGCGGACCCTATCTTCTAAAACTTCCGCAGCGGTTCCTGGCATTGACCCCAACCCAGCCTGGGCCAGTTCGCCAATTACGGTGGCAAACTCCAAATCATCTTCGCGGGCGATAAATTGAATCTCCTGGGGGGAGAAAGCGTGGATGTGCAGGTCTGGAAACGCGTCTTTGATGGTGGTGACTAGCCGCTGATAATAGGCCAGGGAGCGACCTTCAATTTTTGCAGCGGGGTTTAACCCGCCCTGCATGCAAATTTCTGTGGCTCCTGCGGCCACCGCCGCCGTCGCCTTTTCTAAAATGTGCTCCCAGCTGAGCCAATAGGCCCCCGCCTGGCCGTCATCGCGGCGAAATGCGCAAAAGCTGCAGTGCTGTTCACAAATGTTGGTGTAGTTAATATTGCGATTGACAATATAGGTGACGGTATCACCGACCTGCTGGTGACGGAGCTGGTCAGCGGCGGCCCGAATGGTTTCGATCGACTCGGGGTCCGTCTGGCTCAAGAGGGCAACACCGTCGTCTAAAGAGATATCTTGAGCGTCCAGCGCTCGATCTAAAATGTCGGCTATGGCTGTGGCTACTTGGGGAGGCATTACATTCGCTGCGTTAACTAAAAATTAATAGACACTATCCTGATTCCCTAAGAAATTGTTAATGCTGAGGAATCAAGATTAAAGCTGAACTGAACCCACGACTCAGCCCCTCTCTGCAAACAGGCCAAATACTTACAAACCTGACGTCCGCTTTAGTATTGACCCTATTTTGAAACTATTATGATGCAATTATTAGCCGGTGATATTGGTGGTACCAAAACTATCCTGCGTTTGGTACAAACGGATGGCAGCAGTCTCGCTAGCGATTGCAACGTTCTCCATGAGCAGCGCTTTGTTAGCAGCGACTACGCCGATCTAGTCCCCATGGTTAAGGACTTTCTGACGGCGGCTCCGGTGGCGGCCCAGCCACAAACGGCCTGTTTTGCCATTGCTGGCCCCGTGGTCAACAGTCGCTCCCAGCTTACAAATTTGGCCTGGTCCCTCAATAGCGATCGCATTGCTGACGACCTGGGGCTGACGACCGTGGAGCTGATCAATGACTTTGCTGCTGTGGGCTACGGTGTTTTGGGATTAACGTCGGATGATATCTATACGCTGCAGCCCGGCACCCCCAATGGCAAAGCGCCCATCGCTATTATCGGGGCGGGCACCGGTCTAGGGCAGGGGTTTTTGATCAACTGCGCGGGACAGTATCGGGTGTTTCCGTCAGAGGGGGGCCATGTGGACTTTGCCCCCCGGTCCGAGCTGGAGTTTCAGCTGCTGTACTATCTGCTGGAAAAACATGCCATCTCTCGGGTTTCGGTCGAGCGGGTGGTGTCTGGCCAGGGGATTGTGTCCATCTATCAGTTTTTGCGCGATCGCAGCTTTGCCACCGAATCCGAGGAGCTAGCGGCCATTATCCGCAGCTGGGAGCAAAGTGCAGGCAACCGCCGCCAGCTAACCGATCCGGCCGCCGCCATTTCCAAGGCCGCCCCCAGCGATCGCATCGCCTGTCGGGCCATGGAGATTTTTATCGATGCCTACGGCGCGGCCGCCGGTAATCTGGCCCTCAAACTCTTACCCTACGGCGGTCTCTATGTGGCCGGTGGCGTCACGGCTAAAAATATGCCGCTGATTCGCGATGGCAGTTTTTTGTCCGCCTTTGGCCATAAGGGCCGCATGAGCCCCCTACTAAAAGATGTTCCGGTGCATTTGGTGATCAATCAAAATGTCGGGCTGATTGGGGCGGCGCTGCGGGCAGCGCAGATTGCTTGACAAAGCCTTACAATTTTTCCTTAAAACTTCTCGCTACAATGGTGGGCCAGTGCAAGATAGCTAAGATTCCATGGCAGGTCATAGTAAATGGGCCAACATTAAGCGCCAAAAGGCGCGGGTTGATGCAGTTAAGGGAAAGGTGTTTGCCAAGCTGTCGCGGGAAATCATTGTGGCGGCCAAGTACGGCGGTGGTGACCCGGATGGGAATTTTCAGCTGCGGACGGCCATTGATAAGGCCAAGGCCGCAGGGGTACCCAACGACAACATCGACCGGGCGATCGCAAAGGGAACGGGCAATCTAGGCAGCGATGGCAACCTGGAATCCATCCGCTACGAAGGCTATGGCCCCGGCGGTGTGGCCGTCCTAGTGGAGGCCCTTACCGACAACCGCAATCGAACGGCGGCGGACCTGCGCTCAGCCTTTAGTAAAAACGGTGGCAACCTGGGGGAAACCGGCTGCGTTGGCTGGATGTTTGACCAAAGGGGCGTGGTGGTCGTTGTCGGTGCCCTGGACGAAGACAGTCTGTTGGAAGCAGCAATTGAAGGGGGAGCCGACTCCTACGAACTTACCGAGGTGGATGAAGATACCCCCGGTGCTGAAGTGTTTTGCCCCCCCGGTGCCCTAGAAACCCTCAGCGACTATCTCAAAGTTGAAAGCTATCGGATCAAAGAGATTGAGATGCGCTGGATACCCAGCAATACGATCGACGTGACCGACACCGACCAGGCAAAGTCTTTGCTCAAAATGATGGATGCCCTAGAAGATCTCGACGATGTACAGTCAGTAACCGCCAACTTTGAGATGGGTGAGGAGATGTTGACGGCGCTCTTTTAACTGTTGAGCGGATCTCTGCGGATCGCTATGGGCGTTTAAAAAGAAAAATGTCTGACCCCTTAAAGCCCCCAGGGTCAGACAGCTTACCTGTAAAAACACACCCTTGCAAGACGATGGGTCAATCATCCAAATGCCCCCTGGAATGATCGGATGTCTTGCGGGTGGTCTCCAGAATTAATGCCATTGTCACCCGGTGGACCGGAAAAGGCGTCCTCGTAAATACGTAAATTACACAGCGGTCGGCTTGAGAACCTAAGCAAATTCACGCACAGCTTGAGCCGACAAATGCCTATGGGGCTAGGACTCGGCCTGGGCTACGGCATTCTCCTCATACAGCATCAACAGCTTGTTGAGGACATCTTCAACAGCGAGAGTATCCGTAACAACTTCAATAGCGTCGTCTGCCTGACGCAGGGGAGAAATCTCTCGCGTGCTGTCCTTGTGGTCTCGTTCGCTAATGGCCTTGGCGAGCTCAGTGAGGTCGGGCACCGGCTGGCGCTGGTTAGCTAAGTCCTGCTGCCGCCGCCGCGCCCGTTCATCCACCGATGCGGTTAAAAAGATTTTGAGTTCGGCATCGGGAAAAACATGGGTGCCAATATCGCGGCCATCGGCTACCACCCCACCCGCTAGACCGTACTGCATCTGCTGGTTGACCAGGGCCTGGCGTACGGCACCCTGGGCCGCAATCGTTGAAACCTGGGCGGTGACCTCAGCGGTGCGGATGGCCTGGGTCACCAGGGAGGGCGAGAATGTTACGTACCGCCGGGCCGTTTTCCGCTCGAATGCCATCTATTTCCGCTTGCAGAACGACACAGTCCTGATCGTCCGGATATTAGGACGCCAAGACCCGGCGGAAGCTTTCGGCTAATCCCTACTCCG
>JBCCAQ010000325.1:0-4951 GCA_039814735.1 Cyanobacteria bacterium P01_A01_bin.15 | reverse complement strand
GTTGCCGCAAAATAACTACCCGCCTGGAGGGGCTCTTCAATTATGTAGTCGCTATATCCTGTGCTTTGGGATGGGTTACTTCCAGAGGGTGAGGACAGCTGATTGTAGTCCCACCCTCTAATGGTGACCTGCCCGGGTTGCCATTGACCCCCACTAAATTGCTCATAGGCTCTAAAGGCATTTAGGTGTCCCGTACCTAGTTCACTATGTAGCGGCACCTTCGGGTCAGTATAGGCATCGGACTCAATCCAGGTACGATTCGATTCATCTAGAATCGTTCGGCCCATGCCTAAGTTTTGGCCATTCCCGTCATCCATCAGTTTATCGGTGGCGTTCAGCAACACAGCTTTCATCACCATTGGCTCACGGGCGCTCAGGTTCCAAAGGTCCGCTCGAATTTGCCGATCGCCAAACTCCTGTAGCAATGCCACCGTTGCTGCCACATGGGGGGCAGCGAAGCTAGAGCCACTGCTAAGTATTTCCTGCCCATCAGGATTCAACATCTCGATGTCATCTCCAGGGGCGACCAAATTAATCGACCGTCGAGGCCCCACGTTTGATTCTGGTGCAGCTGTACCACGGGGATTAAAGATGGGATCACTGCCTGCGTTGGCGTAGTCTAGTTTGACAAATTGCCCCTCTACCTGAGTTGAGTAGGCCACATTAATACCGTTGAAATTATCTGTGGGGAGCGGGATACCGCCGCCGCCCTGATTGCCTGCAATCACATATAGGGCGTCGTGGACACTGCTGGACCAGTCAACGCACTGGGTCAGCAGTGCGTTCCCATCCAGGCTGGCATCAGGGCGAGGATCGTTGAGCAGTGGCTCACCAAAGCTAAAATTGATGGCTCGAACATCGCCGCTATTGCGTAGGGCAATCTGCTGGGTGGTTAGACATTCTTGGGGTTGTCCGCTCAACTCCCCCGTTAGTGGACCAATTGCCGCCGAAAATAGGGTGGCATCAGGAGCTACGCCAACTAGCTGCTTATCCTGACTAATCATGACGCTGGCAACATGATTGGCGTGGTTATCAACAAACTCGTCCGCCACCGCAGGACCGTCTAGCTGTAGCGCCTGGGTAATGGTCACCGGACTATTGGGAATTGCTAATTTGTCGAGGCCGAATACCCCCGGACGCCCCCCCTCAACCTGCCCAATGGCAATTTTTTTGCCTGTGAGATTGTAAGGAGGCTGATGTAAGCGGCGGGCATCAATCCCATCTGTGCTAACGGATACGGAAAGGGCCAAGACTGGAAGTCCGCTGAGAAGTCCTATGAATAAGGCTATTGGGGACAGCAGCAGCCATTGAGCTGGGGGGGGATTAATGGGTCGAGATTTGTCAAAAGAGTGCCGTAAAATTCCCATAAAAACTCCCGTAAATACACTTTGTGACCACAACTAAATGTTGGTTAAGACAGCTTGTAACGATTTTGATACTAAGTTTTTGTTACGATAGTGACCATAACCGGTGATTATCCAGAGGCAGGCTCCCCATGACGCAATCAAAGAAATCCGTTGTTGTTTCCCCATCCATTCTATCGGCTGATTTTAGTCGCTTGGGCGACGAAATTCGTGCTGCCGATGAAGCGGGTGCAGATTGGATTCATGTTGATGTCATGGATGGTCGGTTTGTGCCTAACATAACCATTGGGCCATTGATTGTGAAGGCAGTTAGGCCGATCACGCAAAAGCCCCTTGATGTTCATTTGATGATCGTCGAACCGGAAAAGTATATCGAATCATTTGCTGAAGCGGGTGCAGATATCATTTCTGTTCATGCCGAGCATAATGCTTCGCCTCACTTACACAGTACCCTTAGCCGTATCCGAGATATGGGTAAGCAAGCTGGTGTTGTGCTCAACCCTTCCACACCCCTGGAACTGCTCGATTATGTGCTAGAGCTGTGTGATTTAGTACTAATCATGAGTGTAAATCCTGGTTTTGGGGGACAAAAGTTTATTCCTGGAGTGCTGCCAAAGATTCGTAAACTGCGCCAGATGTGTGATTCTCGTGGTTTGGATCCATGGATTGAGGTTGATGGAGGTCTAAAAGCCCACAATACTTGGCAGGTTCTTGAGGCAGGAGCAAATGCAATTGTGGCTGGTTCTGCTGTGTTTAATGCCCCGGACTATGCTGAAGCGATCAGTAACATTCGCAATAGCAAGCGGCCTACCCCCGAACTAGCAGCCGTCTAGCATCGCCCACAGCTCCCCCGCTTTTTAGGGTCTAGGCGGCAACGACCGCCTAGACCCTAAAGGTTTTATGGCTGCTTTTGGGCTAAGACAATTTGGGGCCTTGTAAATATCATGTGAAGAATTTATAGATGCTTGAATCCTTAGGAGAGCTAGATTTCTAAGGGAATGTACGGAAAGCCTGTAGCAAAATTAGCAAAGTTTTAAATGCGATTTTGCGGATACCGTTCATATGGGGTTTCTTAAAAGCTGTGTTTGCATCTCCTGTTGTGATAAGCAGACGGTGCGTCCTAAAGAACGTTTCTGTGTTTGTAGCTATTGATACTCAGTGTATTCACGGGTGTTTTTTTGTGTAAATGCATCCAGTTTAAAGAATTTGTGTGACGAGAGTATAATTCTCCGTGGACAGACAGCTGGTCTTAATAATTGAAATAAGGCAGATCACGGATGTGAGTCCGTAGCAAACCTTTTAGATTAGGTATGTGAAACAACTGGTTTGGGTGTTTTATTTTATACCTGTATTAGAGTACTGAGATATGCCGCTGTCTCTCTGGATTTTTGGGTGAATCTTATGGCTATTCAATCGGTGGAAGAAATGGTCGCTAAAATCTTCGCGACTCGCCGTATCACGCGCGCCGATCAGAGCGTTTTGATGTCGATGTTTGCTGGCAGCAGCATCAGTAATAACGACAAGATGCTGATCAATCAGATTTATGATGCCCTGATTCAGGGTCGTTTGCGTGTGGTTGAGTAAGACCATGATCTTTCTGATGTGTGGATCTAGCGCGTAGGGCGCTGGTGCGATGCTCGAGAAGGTTTATTCCTTTTGTAGGAGTTCAGAAAAGGCGAGGTCTTCAGCTGCAAGTACAAATATTGTTGGTGGTAGATTGAGGGTCTTTTTCTGTAGAGATGTATAGTAGTCCGCAAATTTATCGTCAGGCGTTGCTAGTCCCATCAAAATCAGGTCTGCGGTGGCGGAGGATTTTCTGAGAATCGTATCAAATGGGCGGCCTTCGGCAACGATAATGTTGGATTGAGCACCGATGCTTAACGTATCGATGAGCTTGTTGAGGTTCGCTTGGGCGGCTTGAGCCGCTGCCTGATTTGATACGACTAGTTTGAGATGAATTTCGGTGGACCGCCAGCGAATGCCGGTGCGTAACAGATAGGCCAGAATAAGCATGAGTCCTCCGTTGGATTGGAGGCCGCCCCACCAGACATCAATGCGTTTGGGGACTTGGGGCATGTGGCTAGGAGGGTTTCTCAGGATGACGATGTTGCGTTTTGCCTGGTGACACTTGTTGATGATCTGGCGGTACCGTTCCCTGGCATTGCTGTCGCTAGTTTCAGTGTCTCCTAGTAGGACCGTGTTGGGCATTAGCGGGCCAATCCCGTAGGTATCAATGAGCTGCTGGGCTCCGGTGGATGTATCGGTTGCTTCGATCAATTTGACAAACGCTTGAATACCGCGCTTTTCTAGGTAGTCACGCAGGGTGCTTCGCATCTGTTCCTGTTGTTTCAAATTACGAGCACCGGTTGGTAGGATGCTTGCAACGGTGATTAAGCCTCGATTATGGGTGAGGTCTGTGGCAAGTTCGATTAAATGCCAGCGTTTGGTAGGGGTGCCAGAAAGGACCAGCAGGTGAGGCCGCCAGTTTTTGGGGTCGGCGCTATCAGAGATGTTGAGTAGGCCAGCACGAACCAGAGACAGCCAGATGCCCTGGCGCACATCTCCCCAGGTGGTGCGGATTTCTCGCCGTTCCAGCCATAGGTAGATGCTGAGAACAATAAGGGCAGCGGCTACCGTGGCGGCCGGATTGATGAGGAACATAATGGCAATACAGCCTAATGCTCCGAATAGAGAGACGTACCAAGGGATGCGAAACGTGGGGCGGAAGGAGGGACTTTGGAGAAATCCTTCGATGCCAGCGGCGACGTTGAGCACCATGTAGGTGGTGAGGAAAAACATGGTGAGTACCGGTGCGATCGCATCCAAATCGCCAATACAGACCACGGCTAGGACCACACCCAGGGTAAATAACGTCCCCAATCTTGGTTCGTCACTGGGGCCATGGCCATTGCCTAGCCAGCGCAGGCGCTTGGGTAAAATGTTGTCCCGGGCTAGGGCTTGCAATACCCGAGGTGCCCCTAAAATACTGCCGAGGGCGCTGGATAGGGTCGCGCCCCAGACCCCCAACAAAATAGCATCGCCCCAGACGGCAATCTGGCGCATAATTAGCGGATCGGCAATGAGGCTGTCGGTATCAGCTCGATTGATTAGCAATAGGGGAATCGACATATAGATCACATAGCCCACACCCACCGCTGCCAGGGTTCCGAGAGGGATAGACTTTTTTGGATCCTTGAGATCGCCGGACATATTTACCCCGGACATGATGCCAGTGACGGCTGGGAAGAAAACAGCTAGGACAGCCCAAAAGCTGACGTTGCCTGCATCTGCGGGGGCAGGCAGCTCAGTGGGTGGAGCCGTATTACCAAAGGCCAGACTCACCAGCGACACAATGATGGCCGCCATGATTACGTACTGGGCTTTGATGGCGATGTCGGCTGATTTTAGGGCCAGGGCTGTGACTAGAACGGTTGTGACCAAGGCCATCACCGTTACTGTGATGGGAAGGTTTGGAAAGGCACTGGCTACGCTTTCTGCAAAACCAATCGTATATAGAGCGACCGAAAAGGCCTGGGCAAAATAAAGCGGAATGCCAACGGCTCCACCGGTTTCGATACCGAGGGAGC
>JBCCAQ010000338.1:0-4524 GCA_039814735.1 Cyanobacteria bacterium P01_A01_bin.15 | reverse complement strand
AGCGGTACCAAAGGCGCTGTCAGCCATGGCCAAACTCGTTCTTTTACGACTGGATGGTGATTGCGATCGCACAGGTGTCAGAGTCTTTTTAGAAATTGGTCAGCAGGGCCAGCGACCCACCGCCAGCGAAAGTGGTTTTTTGCCAGCCGACCCCGACCTGGTTCACGCCTTAAACCACTGGCGCGATCGGTACTACCAGCTGGGTCAATCCAACCGCACCCTCAAACCCTACAAAGTAGTATCAGAGCGCACCACCCGAGCCGCCCTGGTGGCGGACTGTCGCCAGGCTGCGGAGCTACTATCCCAAAGCTTTAACAGATGGCTAACGTGGGCCGCCTTTCAACCGATCAACCTCAAGCTGCGCGAAGAGCTTAACCGTCACGACACCATTCAAGTTGTTGTCCAGACCCATGAGCAACAGCTGCAACGACTGCCCTGGCAGCAATGGAACTTTTTTGAGCGCTATCTCCACGCCGAGGTGGCGCTGGGCACCTCTAGCCTAGAAAATACCCCGCCACAAACCGTCCCCAAAAAATATCAAAAGGTTAAAATTTTAGCCATCCTAGGCCACAGCGAAGGCATTGACACCCAGGTCGATCACACACTGCTCAACAAAATTCCCGGAGCCGATATTTGTTTTCTCCCCCAGCCCAAACGCACTCTCGTTAGCGAACAGCTCTGGCATCAGCCCTGGGATATTTTGTTTTTTGCCGGGCACAGCGAAACCGACCAAACCAGCGGCAGACTCTACCTCAACCCCAACGACAGCCTCAGCCTTGAGGAGCTGCGCCACAGCCTCAGAAAGGCGGTCAAAAATGGTCTCAAGCTCGCCATTTTTAATTCCTGTGATGGTCTGGGTCTGGTCAGCGATCTAAAATCCCTGGATCTGCCCCAGATTATTGTCATGCGTGAACCCATTCCCGATCTGGTCGCCCACCGCTTTCTCAAGGGATTTCTACAGTCATTTTCCCAGGGAGAGTCCATGTATGTCGCCGCCCGAGAAGCGCGGGAGCGGCTGGAGGGCGTAGAAGATGAGTTTCCCTGCGCCAGCTGGCTGCCGGTGATTTATGAAAACCTGGCGGCGGTGAGACCCGACTGGCAAACCCTGTGGGCCAACGGCCAGCGCCTGCCCAACCAGCTAAAATCCCTGGTCAAACCCACTTTAGTCAGTCTGGGATTGGCCCTAGTCATCACCCTGCTCAGACTGCTGGGGGGGCTGCAGCCATGGGAGCTGCAGGCATACGACCATCTCATGGCGCAGCGGCCCGGCGTCAACGATGGGGCTGAGCATGTTTTAGTCATCGCCATTGATGAACCCGACATTGGCTTTCAGCGAGACCAGGGCATCAAGGGAGAGGGCTCCCTATCGGACGAAGCGCTGCTCCAGATTTTACAAAAAATCACCCCCCACAGTCCCAGGGCCATCGGGTTTGACATTATCCACGACTTTCCATTTAGCCCCGAGCTATTAGACTACCTGGCCCAGCAGCCCCATTTCTTTGCCATCTGTCGATTTGGCGCTCCCCAAAACGGGCTGTCGTTTATGTTTCCCCCCGGTAACCTGCCCGTGACCCAGCTGGGTTTTAGCGATGTCCCGATCGATCCAGGTAAAGTTGTTCGGCGACAGCTGCTCGGCATGGAAGAAACCAATGTTTGCCCCACCAACAAGTCCCTAAACTTTCAGCTCATCTGGTCCTATTTAGAACAGGAGACTGACAGTGGTCCCTTCTTTGAAAAAACAGATGCCCACATCCGTTTTAAGGAATCTCTTTTTCAAAAAGCAACCGATAATGCAGGGGGCTACCAGCTAAAACAGCGGACCCTAGACGGCTATCAGATATTAATGGACTATCGTCACACCATCCCGTCTGTTCACCTTCGAGATATTCTTACCGTTGACCCGGTGCGACTCAATGAATGGATCAACAATCGAGTCATTTTAATTGGGGTCGATAACGGTAAGGACGACCTCCATCCGGTCCCTTACCAGCGATCGGCTCAGCGAGAGCTGTCCGGCGTTTTTGTTCAGGCCCACATGGTCAACCATGTTTTAGATTCGGTTTTGGCTCCATACCCGTCCCCAGGCTGGTGGCCACAGCCGGTCGAATTTCTCTGGATAGTGGTCTGGAGCCTGGCTGCCGGAGTGACCTGTCATTTTTTACAAAACAGGTTCTGGCAGCTGGGCAGCCTGATCTTTTTGCTGGGCCTACTTTACGGGGTTTCCTGGTCTATGGCTGTCTATTACAGTCAGTGGGTTCCGATGGTTCCGGCTGGGATAGCGATTGTTTTTTTTGGAGTGATTGCTGGTGGGGGGAGGCGGGTTTAGAGGGCTACCGTATATATGCATCTGGGAGATTTTAATAGTGGAACATGGTGGCAACGGTGCCTCTTGCCAAGGCTCGGTGTACACACAGGTACTGGAAACTAGCGTTTGCGGCAGGATTATGAGCCCCAGTCCGAGATGTGCGCACACGGTAGCCTTGCCAAGGAGAACCCTGGGCAGGTCATGTTGAAACCCAGCGATTTTAAGGGTTTTAGCCATTCTCTCTGAATTATGTATACACAGTAGATTTAGAGGGAGGGAAAAAGGGAAAGAGAGTATTTTTATGGGTTTCTAGCTCTGCTTGTAGAGAGTCTGTTGGCCCGATTCACATTGTAACCAGGGAAGATCACCATGAAGACAACCATCTTTAAGTTTTTAATCATTCCAGCCCTGCTAGTAGCCGCGCCGGGTGCCCAGGCCATACCTCCCGGAGGCCCGGTCATCGAACGCGCCAACAAGAATGCCCGTCCTGATTTTAACGAACCCGATCGGCAGGGGAATCGCTCTGGCACCGATAGCCGGGGGAACTGTGGGGCTAGCCCGACAAATCTAACGGCGCTGGTGCCAAGCTCTAACCTGGGCCGCACCGTCGTGGCACAGCCCACCCTGTGGTTTTATATTCCCTACACATCGGAACAAATCGCCTTTGGTACCTTTGCCCTCCAGGACAGCGACGGCAACGATGTCACAACAGAGAGACTGCGGTTCTCGCCCCCCGAGAATCCTGGTTTTGCCAGCCTCACCCTGCCCCAAGAGTATGTATTGACCGATGTGGGCGATGAGTACCGCTGGTTTTTAGAGCTACACTGTGTCTCTGACAATGGTCTGGTCTATGTAGACGGCTGGGTACAGCGGGCGGCTCTTCCCGATACCCAGATAGCAGATCAGCCGGATCGCATCTATGGGGAAAATGGCATTTGGCTCGATGCCATTAACTATCTGGGTCAGCAACGTGCCCAGAATCCAAACGATACCGAGCTGTTAGAGCGTTGGAATCAGCTGCTGGCTCTGCTTGGTCTCGAAACGCTGCCAGCGGAGCCCTTTGTCGGTTCTCTCATTCTGGAAGAATAGTCTGAACAGATTAGGTGCGATCGCAGCTGTAAAGCACCCCTTTATGAGTCCGAGCGATAATATTGCGTTGAACTCAGTAAGGGCTTGTTAAAAATTAAGCTCATAGTTTAATCCTGATGATTGTGCCTAACAGAGAATGGGACAACTTCTGCGTTTAGAATTTTGTCGCAGCGCGCAAAATTCTAAACCGCCCTACCAACTGCTCAAACACTCTGCTGTTAGGAATAGCATGAGTAGTTTTCCGTCGGGTTGTAGGGCGGCGGAACGCCCTGCCCGTGGGGAGCCGAAGCCTGAAAATACTTGTAGATAGGTGGTTTTAACACCTACCTGTATTTTGTTCACCACTTTTTCACCGTTTTCACTTATGACAGTGAACTTATTAGAAAGAGCGGACTTTCAGGTATTTGCGTACGCAAAATTTCAGGTACCCGCGTTTTTGCGTTTTTGCGTCTTCAGCCAGCCATCAAGCAACTCCTCAACGAGCGCACTTACAGGACGAGCAGTTCGCGTTTGCTTAACCCTGCGCTCATGAGCCAATTCATCCTGAACCGATAGCAATAATTCGAGCGGAATATAAGCTGAAATCTGTGTGTAGTTCGGATCGCTCCGTCTTCCTGCCGGTCGCCCTACCTTCTTTTTGAGTTTACTACTGCTTTTGGATTTCACAGGAGCTTGACCTTCCTTACTCGGTTCAACCTGCTGCTCCTGCCGGTTAGAGCGCAGTTCACGAAGTGCGGAAAATCGGTTTGCTTTCTTACCCATTGCTGACCCTCCCCTGCTCTGCTTGTGTCATGATTTCTTGACCAAGTTGCTGATATCCCAACCATGCAACGCTTGACCGTGGATCGTCATAGTCCTTTACGATGACTCCCTCTAGCGGGGCACGTTCAAAGGCGACTAGACGCCTGATTTCTGACTCGAACAACGGCACCTTTTCAGCGATCAGCATTTCTCGTGCTTCTTGACCGGAACGACTTGGACCTGGTGGCCTGACTGCCTGACACATCTCAGATGCCCCATGCATATCTCAAGTCCGACATCGTATTGAGCGAATACGGGAAAACCAAATCTGGTCATAGTAACGTTGCTCAGCCTTGTTGGAAGCAAAGCAAGGATCTGGATCTCTAAGT
>JBCCAQ010000214.1:0-9309 GCA_039814735.1 Cyanobacteria bacterium P01_A01_bin.15 | reverse complement strand
GGTATCAAAACGGACCTCTGATCTCTGGCGAAGCGAGCGTCATCTTCAAGCGTTGCCAAGGTGGATTTGACAAGGCCCTCAGAACGAAGAGCATCGCTATCATCTCGGTTTTGAAAGATGACCCACGCGTTGCGCCTGGAGAATAAGAAGCGCATGGCTTTACCGACCATGAACTTAAGGGTTCTTGCCTTGCGGCTTTGACTGGCAAAGATGAAACCGAGCCCGGTAACCGCGTACACTATTCGACTGGTTTGCCACATGTCTGTGATGTCAGTTAGCTCCTGCTGGGTGGTGGCACCAGCGGCAAGACCAGGATCCAGCACCAGCATTATTACCAGTCCTACTAAAATGAGAGGACGGAGCCACAGGTTACCAGTATGACAATTCATGAGCCACCTCCCAAAAACTCCTGTTGGAGATTAGGGGCCGGTGCGGTTTCCAACGATGTGGTTACTACCCGGTCCGGTAGCTCCTGAACGGGGAGCATGGCAGGAGCCCCCATATTCTGTCGTAGGAAGCCGGTGGAGATGGTGCGGTGGTCATGGTAGTTGTGACATCCAGCTGTCCAACAGCCATCAGCCGCAAATCCTTCGTGACTCTTTAACTGGGTTAGGGTTAATTCCTCATGACAGGCCATACATAGATCGGGCTGCAGATGGACCCCTCGCCCAAACATGTGGACATGTTCGTTATGACAGGCCGTACAGGTGAGGACATCCACCCTTTCGCGATACTCTGCCCAGCGCGGATCGCGAAACTTTTTGGTACCGTGCACATCATTGACCAGTTCGGCCTGGTGACAGCGGGTACAGTTTTCGTTGCTGACAGGTTTAAACCCCTCATGGCAGGATGCACAGGACGCCTCAAAGAGATGGTGTCCCTCCGAGGTTTCCCCCGGCAGAAAAACCTGTTTTTGGTCCAGGGCAAACGCGGCAGAAACCCACATAAGCAGGATGACCACCGCCAATATGATGCCGGTCTTAAGTGACAAAAACCTGCTGAGTCGTTGCTTAAAAAAGCGTGCCATTAAATCCTTAAACAACCAGGGCTAGAGCAAAATCATCAGGAGAACAATCAGACCCGCCGCACCGCCGCCAATGATGCCGGCAGTTGCACCGGTACCGATACCCTGGGGCACCTCAACGGCTGCAGCAGGCTCTAGTTGAATATCCTGCTGGCTGTAGTCAGCGCCCTCCAGCATTAGCTCGGTGATGACACCATAGGCTTCGACCCAAGCTGCCTTGACTTCTGCGGTCCAAGCAGACCCCGCATACTGTGCTAAGGACTTGAGTAGGCTGTTGCCCACCAGGGGGTAGTGGGCGGGCAGAGCGCCGTATTTGACATGGCGAGCCCCCAATCCTTGTAGGGCTTTGCTGAGAATCTCTGGCTTACGAAGATTTTCGACCACCATCACCAATCCGCCCTTGAGCATAGTTTTTTGCTTGGACATATTGGTATGTTCAAACAGGGGTCTAGCCGCTGGATAATCAGTAAATAAATTGTCGTAAAATGTCGATACTAAAGCATCTGCCTGGGGGGCAACCAAGGCAAAACTTTGTTCCAAAAGCTCCACATTGAGCCCGGATTTTTCGGGAGGGGGCACGTCCGATTCGGGCACATTGCCCAAAGACACCTCTGCCTGGGTATAATCAGCACCCTCTAGCATCAGCTCAGTAATGACTCCATAGGCCCCGGCCCAAGCTTCCAGGAGGTCGGATGTCCAGGCATCACCTGCGTATTGCTCCAACGTCTTTAGTAAACTGTTGCCAACTAAGGGATAGTGCTCTGGGAGCGCCCCATATTTGACATGGCGAGCACCCAGTCCCTTTAGTGCCTTGCTTAGCACCTCTGGCTTTCTTAGGTTCTCGATAACCATGACCAGACCGCCCTTGAGCATCTGCTGCTGTTTTGTCATGTCAGAGTGTTCGAACAGGGGCTTCGCCGCTGGATAGTCTGTGAACAGGTTGTTGTAAAAGCTACCGACAAACTCATCTGCCTGTGGCTTGACGAGTTCAAAACTTTGTTCTAGCAGCTCAACGTTTAGGGACATGTCTGAATTCACTCCAACAAATATGTATCACAAACATTCAAATTGAGAAGTCAAAGTTATGGCGCACCAGTGTCTAAAAAAATTGCCACAGATTCAAACGAATCAGCAAACGCGCAGTATATAGTGATGATTTTTTAGTCCATCTCCCAAAACTATATTTTGAGGATCTGGACAACAGATTAAGCTATGGAAATCTTGCAGTGGGCCTGTGTGTGAGCAAATATCACACCTTTGGGTGGGAATTGCTCGCGTATGAGAGTTACGTTATGGCGATCGCAAGTATTTTTTTGTGACTTCAGATACCAAAAACCGAGAGTTATTCTTTTTTTGCAAGTGTCATATGCAAGAAAAGAGTCAGGTCTTTTTATCAAAAAAGAAAACTACAGAAAAATATGGTCATAGGTTCAAAGCTCTTGGAAAAGTCCCTCTGTCGTCAGGAGTGAGGGGCTTATAAAAGAAATCTAAAGACCCTGACACAGGTGTTGAGAGGTTTAGGTGGTAATTTGCATTTATCGGCATGGATCAATTCGGTTTTTGAATAAATTTGGTCTTAATGGCAGTTATCGTAGTTTTTGTGTGTCTGTGTATACAAAAAAGACTTTGATTCGCGGTAAAGATGACTGGACATTGTTGTTTGTCTGATGAATGCAAGTTGCATTTTTGGGTCAGATATATCTGGTGATTTTCTTCTGTTATGACCTCTGCAATAATCCGGTTTATCGGTTCGATTAGACTGGCCGTACCGCTACTCGTGGTCATCGGTTCGATCTTGATCGGAGCCACATTTTACGAATCAGAAGTGGGCTCATCTGTTGTTCAGCAAGAGATCTATAAAAGTCCTTGGTTTGGGGCTTTAATGTTTTTGCTGGCGGTGAATCTAAGTATTTCTACCCTGATGCGCTATCCATGGAAGGGGGCTCGTAAAATTGGTTTTGCCCTGGCCCACTGGGGGCTGGTGGTAATCATTGCAGGATCGGCCGCTGTTATCCACTTGAGCGTTGAGGGGATGCTGTTGGCCCGCACCGACGGTGGCCCTGTGAGCACCCTGCGGGTGGAAGGAGATCTGTTGGAGGTTGCGGCTCCTCACCAGGATATTCAACAAACATCTCTATTTATTAAGGCCGATGGGACTGTCGTGCCAGACCACCTGGGAGATCTGTCGTTGCTGGGCTACACTAGCCATGCGATTAAAACAGTTCGCTTTGAAAATGGCGCTGCAATTGACAACCCGGCTGTACAGCTTTCTCTCAAAAGTGCGCGCATGGGGCAGACCCTAGAGCGCTGGCTGGCCGTGGCTCCAGCTGCCTACAGCACCATGGATGTGGGACCAGCTGAGCTGCAAATTGTTAGCGTTAGCTCCCAGGATGAGCTGCGCCAGGCCCTGACGCCCCCCGACGGCGATGCAGACGGATCTCCCTGGGGAGTTATAGAGCTTTTGCTGCCGGATGGAGCCCACACTGTTGATGTGAAATCAGCGATGGGACAGCCGGTTACTTATGGTGATGTCACCCTCGGCGTTAAAGATTTCTGGCCTGATTTTCGTTTAGATGGCCGCGGGCAGCCGGAGACGGCAACACAGCAGCTGAAGAACCCAGCTGTACAGCTAGAGCTAACGGTGGCTGGGGTGTCCGAGCGCTGGTTTGTTTTTGGTAATCCAGCTTTTGAACCTATCCGTACCCGGCTCTCTGACCATGACGCCCTATCCTTAGATATTCGATATCAAATTGCTGATACTAGCCAGCCAGATGCCTTTTTTAAGGTTGTCGTTGACGTTGCTGGAAAGTTGCACTACGCGGCCAGGTCATCTAAAGGCTTTAAAGCCGGTGACCTCAAACCAGGACAGCCGGTAACCCCAGGGTGGGCTGACTTTGAAATTAGTTTAGAAGAGTATATCCCCCAGGCTCGAGTGGAGCGAGATATTGTTCCCCTGCCCGATGGGGCAGCCGGGGGGGAGCCCGCTCTACAGGTGGCGACCGCAGCCGGGGAAACCGCGTGGGTGCCTTGGGGAGAACCCACTACCCTCGGTACAACCACCGGGGATTGGTATGTGGCCTTTAGTCCCAAGCTGTTGCAGCTGCCCTTTGCCCTCAAGCTCAACGATTTTATTGTGGAGCGTAACGAGGGTAGCGAGTCCGTGGCCATGTGGACAAGTCTGGTCACCCTGATGGAGCCCCATGCGGGGGAGCTATCTGACCGCCGGGTGTGGATGAACCATCCCACCTGGTTCCAGGGCTGGAAGATTGCCCAGGCCTCCTGGAATCCCGGTGACTTGGCCCAATCTACCCTGCAGGTAAAGCGTGAGCCCTGGTGGGTAACAGGATTAACCTGGCTGGGGTCGCTGATGGTAACGGTGGGGGTGGCGGTGATGTTTTACGGTCGCGCAGTGGCTAAAAAGCTCAAACTTGTGGGAGAGATTTTGGGGCCGGCTGAAGAAAGCCAGGAGATTACCCCCATTCCCATCTTTAGTTTTTTCTCAAGCCGCTAGCTGAGGCTTTTGGCTGGGGGCAGTCGAAGCCAACGGCATCAAGCCCAACCACTTTGTTTTTCTATCACTTTTCAGATCTATCCACGGCGGCAAATACCGATGAAATTTCTCAAATTTGCGATTGGGTTGTGTTTGGGGCTGGTGCTGATTGCTATGCCCGTTAGCCAGTTTTATACCTCTGACCTCGATAGTTTAGAGACCATAACTGTGCAGCAGGGGGGACGAAAAAAACCGCTGGACACCGTTGCCCAGGAGACCGTTGCCAAAATTTATGGGGCGACAACCTACAAACATGACGGTATTCAAGAGAGCGCCATGGAGACGTTTATGTCCCTATGGCTCAACAACCGCAATTGGAATGAAGAACCTTTTGTGTTGGTTAGCTACCGTCCCCTCAAGGCGATGGCCGGGTTAGATGTGGAGCAAAAACGCTTTTCTTTCGAAACCCTGATGAGAAATCCGACCCTGGGTGAGGTGGTAAGAGCAGCCCATCGCAAACAGAGCGATGACGCCGATCTGACCCGTGATGAGCGCGAAGCCCTTACGGTTGAAGAGCGGCTACAGCTGATGTTGAGCATGGTGGATGATAATGCGATCGCAATCGTTCCCCACCCCAGCGACATCAAAGGCAAGTGGGGCACCATCCAGGACGCCCCCAATCTGTATGCCCCTGAATCGGCGGCTCCGCTGCTAGCCAGTTTTACCATGCTGAAGCAAACTGTCTTTTCAGGCCATCTGCCCATGGTAGACCCCTTGGCCAAGTCCCTTAGGCAGGGTCTGGCCGACCTCAGTCCAGGGGTTTATCCGGCGGATAGCGTCATGCGCCGCGAGGTCTTTTTTAACCACTTCCATCCGTTTGCCAAAGCCTGGCAGCTCTATGGCATTGCCTTTGTGCTGATGCTGGTGGCCCTGTGGGTGCAGCCGTTTAACCTCTATTGGACCGCGATCGGTACCTTTGTGGCCGGTGTGGCTGTCCAGAGCTATGGCTTTTGGCTCCGGATGCAGATTGCCGGTCGCCCGCCTGTGACCAACATGTACGAATCCGTGGTCTGGGTAGGGTTTGGCATTGCGGCTATTGCCCTGATGTTTGAGCTGCTGCAGCGCTCAAAGTACTACCTGCTGGCTGCAGCTCCCCTGGCGGTGGTGTGTTTGATTTTGGCGGACAGCCTACCGGCGGTGCTGGACCCGAGTATTTCACCCCTGGTGCCGGTGCTGCGGGATAACTTTTGGCTCAGCATCCATGTGCCCACCATTGCGCTGAGCTATGCCAGCTTTGCCCTGGCCCTGGGGTTGGGTCATGTGGCCCTGGGCAGCTACTTGTTTACCCCCGATGCCACAGCGCGGATTAGGCTGCTCTCCCAGCTTAACTACCGCGTCCTGCAGGTGGGTGTACTGCTGCTAACCGCTGGCATTATCCTGGGCGGCATTTGGGCGCATTTCTCCTGGGGCCGCTTTTGGGGCTGGGATCCAAAGGAAACCTGGGCCTTGATTGCGCTGCTGTGCTACCTGGTGCCGCTCCACGGTCGTCTGGTGGGTTGGATTGGTAACTTTGGCATCAGCGTTGCTAGCGTGGTGGCCTTTAATGCGGTGCTGATGGCCTGGTACGGTGTGAACTTTGTCCTGGGTACGGGGCTGCACAGCTACGGCTTTGGCACCGGTGGCTCGGAGCTAATGATTGTGGGGGTGGTCGGTTTCGATTTACTGTTTGTGCTGGTGACGGCGATGCGGCACCAGGGCTGGCTGGGCTGGCTGCCGGGCTTATTGACCAAAACTGGCACTGCTGTGCCATCCAAGAGCAACTAGAGAGGAGCTACATACTATGAACCGTCGTGAATTTGGTAACTTGATGGGGCTGGGGATGATTGCTACGTCGCTGCCGGTTGCGATCGCAGCCTGCACCCCCAAAGACACCGTATCCGATGCCCCGGCAGACGCGCCCGCCGCTGCCCCAGCCGAAAAAATTGATTCTAAACCCAGGGAGGACGGCTTTGCCGCCCTGGGCACCGTCGCCGATCTAGATAACAACGGGTACCTGTCGAAAAAAGCCTTTATTGCCGGACCGGTGATCGTCATTCGCGATCCGGCCAATGCCGACGACCTGATCGCCCTCAACTCCATGTGTACCCACCAGGGCTGCGGTGTGGAGTGGAAGGATGACGCCTTTGCCTGCCCCTGCCACGGGTCAAAATTTGGTACCGATGGCAGCGTCAGCGCCGGGCCTGCCACCGAACCCCTCGACCCCTATGAGGTGATGATTGACGGCGACTTGGTGTTGGTAAAAGCAACCTGATCCGCCAGGGATCGGCCTCTAGTAATATGGGCCTGATCCTGTTTTAAATTGCTGTTTTGAAGACTATCGGTGATTGGAGCCGCGACTACGGCCTGCGCTCAACCCCTAGAAATCAGCGTATTTGGTTGACCGCTAGCCTTGCGATCGCAGCGGTGTACGGTCTTCTATTTTGGCGGATTGCCTTTGCCGGACCCTATACAATTTCAGACGACGGTCGTCAGCACCTGTTTTGGATGCTGCGCTATGTGGATCCGACGCTGTTTCCCGGTGATATCATTGCGGACTATTTTCAATCCGTGGCTCCGGCGGGCTATAAAGCGCTGTACGGGACCGCTGCCAATCTGGGGGTCCATCCATTTTTACTAAGTAAGCTTTTGCCCCCCCTGCTGGGGGTGCTCGGCACGGTCTATGCGTTTTACCTGGCCATGGCGGTGATGCCGGTACCGCTGGTGGCCTTTATCAGCACCGTTATCCTCAACCAGTCCCTATGGATGTGGGATGAGCTGGCGTCCGCCACCCCCAAGGCGTTTAACATTTTGCTGATTGTGGCCTTTTTGCACTATCTGGGGCGGCGACGGCTGATTCCCTGTGCGGTGACCGTGGGGCTACAGGGGCTGTTTTACCCGCAGACGGTGTTTGTATCCCTGGTGGTACTGGGGCTTCGGGTGATCTGGCCACCGCGCCAGCGCGACGCTTGGAAATTTTTGGCGGTGGGTCTGGTGGTGGCGGTGGCGGTGCTGCTGCCCTATGCCATCGGCACATCGCCCTATGGGCCGGTGGTCACCCTGGAGCAGGCCAGGACCATGGCGGAGTTTCAGCCCGGTAGCCGCAATGCATTTTTTTACGATAATCCCCTGCGCTACTGGCTGTTTGCGGCCCGTAGCGGTTTGCTGCCACCGGTGGTGCCCGTTACCATCTGTGCGGCGCTGCTGCTGCCGTTGCTATATCGGCTAAGATTGCCGCTGTTAAAAATGACCGCCGACGGGGCTATTTTGCACCAGCTGGGGGTGGCCTCAACGGTCATGTTTTTGGTTTCCCACGGACTGTTATTTCGGCTGCACCTGCCCAGTCGCTATAGCCGCCATAGTATTAAAGTGATTGTTGCGATCGCAGCCGCCATGGTGCTAGTGGCCCTTTTAGATTGGGGTTTGCGCCAACTGAGCCGCCCTAACCTGTGGCAGCAGGGTATAGCCCTGCTCCTGGTGGCCGGGTTTACGCTGGTTACCGTCGGCTACCCGAGCTTGCTCAACAGCTTTCTTAATGTGGTGTATGTCAACTCCAACCGTACCGCCCTGTACGAGTATCTGCAGCAGCAGCCCCAGGATATTCGCATCGCCTCCCTGGCCAAAGAAGCCGAAAATATCCCAGCCTTTACCGGTCGCTCGGTGCTAGTGAGTCCGGGGCACAGTCTGGCCTACCACCAGGGCTACTACGACCAGATTCGCCCTCGCATTTTGGATCTAATGGCCGCCCAATACAGCCCGGACCTGGCCCAGCTCCAGGCGACCATCACCGCCTACGAGATTGATTTTTGGCTAGTCGATGGCGACTCATTTAACCTGGATACCCTGCCCCGCCAGTGGTTGCGACAGTTTGACCCAGAGCTGACAGCGGCCATGGCCCAGCTGCAACAACAGCCCTCTGCCCTACAGCGGCTCCAGCCTGTTTGTACGGTTGTCAGCGACGAGGGCAGGACCTTAATCTCGGCTGCCTGTCTGTTAGAGGCAGCTGAGTAAGGGAGTCATCCCTTGCACCTGGCAAGGATGCGCCCAAGGGGGCTGCGGAGTACACACATCTCGGACTGGGGCTCATAATCCTGCATTACCCCCCTCAATCCCCCCTTGGCAAGGGGGGAAGTTCTAATTCTCCCCCTTACCAAGGGGGAGTTAGAGGGGGTGAGGCAGCTGCAAACGCTAGTTTCCAGTACTTGTGTGTACACCGTAGGCCCAAAGGGGGATAGCGCCTAACAGCCGCTATGTCTATACGTATAGATAACAATTGGCAACAGGGATCGCCCGCCCTGGACTGAAAGTTCCAGGGCTAATTGAATCAAAACCCACTGAAAGGGGTTAATGGCTGCCGGGCGATCCCTGTTGGCACAGGCCAAGTTGTTCCTTTAGTGAACAGCCCTCAATTAGCGTCGGGTTTTGAACCCGGCGTGGGTTGACACCCCATGGCCAACAGACCGATCCATGGTGGCATGAGCCGGTTAATCCACCCGTACCCGCCGGGTCAAAATTGCCATTACCTCATTGGGTCGACCGGTGGCCAGGGGGCGGCTCCAGTCGTTGGGTTCGGCATACTGTTTGGTGTGCAGGTCCAAAATGGTGCGCTGCACGGCGGTGAGGCTGCCCAACAGCAGGTGCCGCACATCCTCAAAGTCGTGCTCTGGCAGCGGTTCTACCAAGCGGGCAGGGGAAACGGTGGACGCTGTTGCGCCCTGGTTAGCATCTTGAAACATGAGTTCTGATCTCCTAGTAAACG
>JBCCAQ010000174.1:0-11765 GCA_039814735.1 Cyanobacteria bacterium P01_A01_bin.15 | reverse complement strand
CGAATATTAATGCAGAAACGGGCACTGCCGGCTCGGATGTAATTTACCAATGTGACTCGTCCTGCCTTGACCATCGCATCTGCGGCGGCTAGCACCGGGGGAAACCCCTTTGTCTCTAGCGATCCTACTGCCTCGGGCATTGCCGTTCTCCTTTATTACGAGCCTAGATTGGCCGGTTAGTTTGTAACTCCAACGTCTATTCTACGGGAGACATGGGGGGTTGAATAGACACAGCGGGTTGCGTTTGCTGAATAAAGGTTTCAATGGTTGTAAAGTAGGCCGCTCCAGCCGTGCTGGCCACATTGTTGTGCCCCGCTTCTGGCACCAGCCACAGCTGTTTGGGCGATGGCGATGCGTCGTGGAGCTGCTCCGACATGGCCGCCGCTGTCGTATCGTCCTCTAACCCATGAATGTAGAGCACCGGCAGCGACAGCTGGGAAACCTTAGCAGCGGAATCAAACCGCTGGGTGAGGAGCCAATTGACCGGCACCCAGCCATACTGGCCGCTCAGCTCTACGGCCTGACGCATGGAGCTAAAGGAGCTTTGGACGATCAGCCCCGCCGCTGGTCGCTGGGTCGCAAGCTCAATGGCAATGGCTCCCCCCAGGGAATGACCAAACAGCCACAGCTGCTGGGGAGGAATCTGTCGAGTATCGGTGAGGTAGCGGTGGGCTGCGATCGCATCTTCGTAAACCCGCTGTTCATTGGGAAACGGCCCTGGGCTAAGACCGTAGCCGCGATAGTCCACCAGCAGCACATTAAACCCCATCTGCTGATAGCGATGGGCCAAGCCCAAATTTGCGCCAATATTCTCGCCGTTGCCATGGAGATAAAGCAGCGTTAGCGATAGGTCCGCTAGCTTTCCCGGTAAGCCAGGCAGCCACCATCCATGCAGCCCTTGTTCGGGGGCCACGGCTTCTCCACTGGAGCCAATCCAGACCTCTTCATAGGCCAGCTGCTGGTCTGCCGGTGTCTCACTCAGCAGAGTTGTGGGTTTAAAGATCAGTCTTGTCTGGTAAAAATACAGCCCTACACACAGGGCCACATATACACTAGCGGCGGTCAGGAGCCCTTTGAAAATCATTTATTCTGTGCTCCTAAAGCGCCCATTCATCCCTAAGTGCATCCAGCTGCCAGACACGGGACTCCGTGACCGCAGCCAGACAGGCCGTGGCATTGGCTGCCGCCGATAGGTTAGCTTCAAATTCACAGTGGGCATCGCGATAGTCAAGCCAGATCAGCTGAACATCCCTTAGGGCTTCCCCTTGTCCATCGCTAGCCAGGGCCTGTACGGCCTGGTATACCTCGTTGAGTTGGGCATCTACATCGGCCAGGCTGGCCTCAGTCTGATCAGTCTGCTGCAGCTCAGCGATGCGATTATCCGTAATCTGCTCCATACAGCTAGCTTGAATCAACGGGGCAATGGAGCCACCCTCAAACCGGTCGCTCTCAAAGTTACAGTGGGCATCTCGAAAAACAATCCACCGTTCCTCCGCCGTTGTCAGTCGTGCTTTGGCCCCATCGTCTAGACCCTGGCGCACCTCTTGATAAACCTGATTGAGCGCTTTGTCAGAAATGCTATAGTTTTCTGCCGCACATTGGTTCATCTCTAACTGGGTGGCCAGCTGACCACAGTCCTGTTTGGCTAGCGCTACCGGTGAGGAACGGGGCGTCTCAGCAACCGGTTCGGACGACTGTGGTGGGGCTTGGGAGGGTTCGCTCGCATCGGTGGGAGCAGAGGCTTCAGCCGTTGTCTCTGTTGCCTCTGTTGTCTCTATAGAAGAAGCTACTTGATCCGACTGTCCGCAGCTAGCTAATACGCCTAGAAGCAGTCCTAAAGAGAAAAGGTTGATTGCTTTGTAAGATGGATTACCCATGGGTTTAAGACACCGGCTCGCTCCATTGGAGTGTAGCGCACCCACCGATCTAGCCATGGCAAATCTAAAGATTGATCGGCGGTTCTAGAAAACTATGCAATTCTTTCGGTTTGATAAATTTGCACCCTGTGTCGCCCTGCTGGTGTTTGATCCTGTTTATGCAAATCGCCGCCTATCTATACACAGATCCTCGTCTAGACCCACCGATCGAGGACAGTCTGTGGGGCTGGGAAATTGACCGGGTCTATCAGGATACGCCTCTCCTAGAGCATCGCCCCCAGCTCCAGGAGCTTCTGGTACAGATGCCAGACTATCTGCTGGTGCGACGACTTGAGGAGCTAGGGGATTCTTTAGAGGCGGTGGCGACCCACCTGGCCACCTTTGAAGCCGCTGGCACCGTGGTGATCGCCACCGAGCAGGACTACCAAACCCTAGCCTCAGGCAAAGCTCACCCCCAGCTGCCGGTAATTTTTGCCCAGGTACAGGCGGCTCAACGCCAGCGACGGATCCGCCAGGGCCATGCCGAAAAACGGCTCAAGGCATTACCGCCACCGGGCAAAGCCCCCTATGGCTATCGCCGTGGTAAACAAGGTTATGTCATTGATCGGACAACAGCTCCAGTAATCAAGGCATTTTTTGAACAGTTTTTGCTGTACGGCTCGCTGCGGGGAGCGGTGCGTTACATTGCCAAACTCTATGGTAAAAAAGTGTCGGTTTCCACCGGCAAACGGTGGCTGGAGCACCCGATCTATCGAGGGCATACCCGCTACGGGGACGGTGGCACCATCCTGAATACGCACCGGCCCCTAGTAGAAGCGGCTGAAGCGGCCCAAATTGACCGGCTGCTGCGTCGCAATCGCTCGCTACCGCCTAAAACGGCCAGTGCGCCCCGCTCCCTGGCCGGTCTGGTCACCTGCCAACGGTGTCAGGCAACCCTGACGGTGAGTCGGGTGAGTGTCCCCCGGCGGACCCGCGACTATCTCTACATGAGGGCAACCACCTGCCCTGCCCAGTGCAAGGCCCTACCCTATGATGCGCTGCTGTCCAAGACCATTGCGGCCATTTGTACCGACCTGCCCCAAGCGGTGGCCCAGCTGCCAACACCCGCCCAGGGGCCAAAAGAGCCGCTAGTCGCTGCGATCGCAGCCAAAGACGCCATTCTGCAGCAGCTGCCCGATCTCGTCACCCAGGGAATTCTCGACCAGACGACCGCGAACCTGCGCGCCTATGGTGTACAGACAGAAATCTCCCAGCTAACTCAGCAGCTAGCCCAGCTAGCGCCTGTCAACCTTAAAGAACTTACCCAGGCTGTCACCATTCCGCAATTTTGGGAAGATCTCTCAGAACCAGAACGCCGCTTTTTCTTTAGGGAGTTTATTCGTGAGATTCAGATCGTCCGCCACGATAGCGGCTGGACCTTGGAACTAGCGTTTACGTTCTAGTCGCACGGGAGCTAACGATCTTGTCATTCCGCCAAAGCCGAGACGTTTAAGCGCCTCGGCGGATGTCTATTGAGATTCTGCGTTGAGAATTTGACCAGTTCCGTATTTATTCTTAGAACAAACCATCAACAACTTTTAGTGTTTGTCTAAGGCTCTACAAAAGTCTCCTGGAAAAGCCATAAGACACACAAACTCTTAACAAAGAATATCCGTATTTACCAGCATCTCGATACAACTTGCAGGTACTAAATTTGACATACAAGAGTTGAAAACACGGATCAACCACGCGGACAGTAATCAAACGAATCTCCATGAACCAGTCGAATCTGCGCGCCGCACTGAGTATTGCGGCCATTATTAGTACTTTAGCAGGGGCAACACCTGGCTATGCCTTTACCCTTACTGGCACCTCCGCCAGTTTTGACAACGCTCGGTTGAGCAATGGTAAAACCGTTGGCCGAGCCGCCGCCAGCGAGACCTTTGACAACTATGAACAGGCTGCATTCAGCCACAGGTCCGACAACTATGTTGAATTTTTTGACTACAACGGAGTTAATCAGGTGCGCTGGGGCAATCCTGTCTATGACTATTACAGCACTTCAAAAACCTCAGAAGCCGGCCATCGAAAAATTTGGGACTACGGCTCCTATACGACTAGCAGCGGTAATCAGTATTACGACTGGCATCGAGATCGTACGGCCCAGAAGAGCGGGCTGGGTTTTGCTGGTACCAGTAATGTCGATCTAGACGTTGATGAGATTTTTAATATTGGTACGATCAAACATTACAACAACACCATTTGGTCAGATGGTCGCGATGCTACTAAGGCCGATTTTAGTCTCAATCTCGACTTTGGTGATACGGGTCTAGGACAGCAAACCTTTAACTTTGCCCTCAATGTGGATGAGACTAACAACAGGGCCAGCGACAACGATGGCGGTGTGTGCCCCTACCAAACAACCGGCAGTGGCTGCTCTGATCAAATCACCTGGGATTTTGCCCTCAACGCTGAAAACAGCTTTGAGTACGAAGGGGAAGAGTATACCCTTGAGCTGGTGGGCTTTAATGACTCACCTGACTTTAATGAAGGCGCGGTAGACGAGTTTATCTCCCAAGAAAATGGGACCAGTGAAGCTAGCATATTTGCTCGCATTGTTAAACTAAGCGACTACTCCGATGAGCCTGCCCAGGTTCCTGAACCCGGTATACTCCTAGGGTTGGGCTCTGTCGCTTTCTTCCTGAAAAAAACTCACCAGCAGCGTGAAGAAAAGGCCCTTACTGCTAAGGTTTAGACTGACTATCTGTCAGCGATAAGAGACTCGCAAAAATAATAAAGTACTACCTGTAACACTCTCCCCGTTTACCCTGCCCCAACTGAGACTGGTGTTTTATTATTTTTGCGCACATCCCTAACTACTCTGCAATAAAGCCCCCTAGACTAGAGAGCCAATCTCTCAGATCTAGGGGGTTTCTTTGCATACTGAGGCTATGCCTAGCCACGCCGCCGCCGCACCGCCATGACTATGGCCATAATTACCGCTACTATTTGAAAGGTAGGCCAACCTAGAAGGACATAAATAGCCATGGCAAGTGTACGGTTTGAGCGCGTCACCAAGCAGTACGACAATGGCTATGTTGCAGTCAAAGATTTAAACCTAGAAATTTGCGATCGCGAATTTCTAGTGCTGGTCGGTCCTTCGGGCTGCGGCAAAACGACATCCCTACGTATGCTAGCCGGTCTAGAGAGCATTAGCAGTGGCAGCCTCTATATCGACGAGCGCCGGGTCAATGAACTCCCCCCCAAGGATCGCGACATCGCCATGGTGTTTCAATCCTATGCCCTCTATCCCCACATGAGTGTCTTTGAGAATATGGCCTTTAGCCTGGAATTGCAGGGAATACCCAAGGCTGATATTCAACGGCGGGTATATCAGGCCGCCCAGCAGCTGGGCATCGATCCACTCCTTGAGCGCAAACCCAAACAGCTATCGGGCGGGCAGCGTCAACGGGTGGCTGTTGGGCGGGCCATCGTACGGGATCCATCCGCCTTTTTGATGGATGAGCCCCTGTCCAATTTAGATGCCAAACTTCGGGTACAGGCCCGTGCCGAACTCAACAAACTTCATAAGCGCCTCGGTACCACCTTTATCTATGTCACCCACGACCAGGTGGAAGCCATGACCATGGGGGGGCGCATCGCCATCATGAACCAGGGGATTTTGCAACAGGTTGACACCCCTCAAACAATTTATGAAAACCCCAACAATATATTTGTGGCCGGCTTTTTGGGCAGTCCATCCATGAACTTTCTAGAGGCAACTGTCGAGCCTAATAACAATCATCCCCTGGTCAAAACCGCTAGCTTTAAATTGCCGCTCCCCAGAACCAACGGCAGCATTGGCAGCTATATTGACCGTCCTGTCACCTTAGGTATTCGACCTGAAAGCTTTTATCATCCCAACTATCTTCCCCCCGGCATTGTCCCGGTAGATGTTAAGGCCGAGGTCTCCGTTGTTGAACTGATGGGCCATGAGCTGATTGTCTATGGCACCCTCGACGATGGTAGTGAAATTGTTTCTCGTCTAGATCCTAGGGCTGCCATTGTCCCCGGTGAAACCATTACGCTACAGATTGATAGTCACCGCGTTCATCTGTTTGATTGTGAAACTGAGCAGGCGATATAGTGCCCTTTCGCCCTAAAAGACGGGCCTATCTAGATGCTCTATTTTTAATTTTTGGCAACCGTAATATGTTTAAAGGTTTGGGTATTTTTTGATCACAAGAGTGTGTATCGCACTGCATTTTTTCTTGAGAAAACCTACTAAACTATGAAGCTATAAGCATTCAAGCAAACTTGACTAATTAATTCTGATAAAGAGTAAATGAACTGGACGGGGCAATTTCGTCCTAAGATATGAATATCAGGCAGAGTTAATAGAAGTGTCATCAGCCGTTAGTTCCCATGGCTTCCGAAGGTCTTTCGATTGGCTACTCTCAACCCGCATTTATCACTAGGCAAGATGTTATTGAGCAGGTGGTGGGTAAGCTAACTCAGCACTCTCAGCACCTACGGATCAAAAAACTCTTGTTTAGCGTTTGCTATGGCACATGGGAAAATGAGGTAAAGGTACTGAATACTGTCTCGATGCAGTCCTTAGTGACTATTTTGTTGGGGCGTTACTCCACATTGCATCAGTGTCGTGACGCCTTACACCAAAAGGCCCAGAGTCTCAACCGTAGAAAACTATACACTGCGATCGCAAATACAACACTCTACTACCTAAATAGTATTTTCTCACCCAAGCGTTCTCTGTCCCCATCAACGGATGAGCAAGTTGCCAACCTATCAGCCGCCGTCCAGCTACGGGCAAAGACAGAGCTATATAAGCCAGTAGTCGATGTGTTATCCAAGTGTGAAAATCTAGACACTGTCAAAACGTTTTTGGGCTGTATTGGTCAGTCCCCCGGAACAATTGCGGATACAGCCAGTAGCGATTTGCTGTGTCTGGTGCAGATGGCCCATCGTCAGACGCCCACGCCGTCACAGCTAAAGCAGCATCTGCGAACGATCCTAAAGCATCAGTCTTCCCACAGTAATGCCCGAATCGTAGCGCGGCAAATTTTGAGAGCGTTTCGTCCCCTCTACGTTTCTAGAAGCGCCCCTGTCGTTACCACCCCAGACAGTTTGAGTGTTTTAGAACAGGAGCTGGCTGAGAAGTGTGATCCCGATCAGGTCAGGGTTTTGCTATATTCCATCCTGTACGGCCCCTATGCCGATAGCCCCCTGCAGCAGCAAATATTACGGACCAAAACCCTGCGCGACCTGCTAGAGGAAACCTTTGACTATTGCACCACCTATAGCGATTTTGAAAGCAAACTGACGATTTTGGCCCATTGTTTAGAAACAACTGACGGCCTCAATCGAGCGCTCAAGGTGATGCTGATATCCCTGTATCGCTACTACTCAAGTGATAAATCAGGTGATAAAAAGACATCCGGCTAGCCGTCTTTTAGCTTACTCAGGAGCGGTGCGTCGACCTAGCAGCTTGTCTCGCAGATGTTTGATGCGATCGCGAAATTTTGCAGCCTCCTCAAAGTCTAATTCCTTCGCCGCTGCCTTCATCTGTTTTTCCAGCTGACCAATAAATTCAGGAATATCCTCCAGGGCAAGGTCGTCGCTATGGTCGTAGACTTCCTCTAGCTCCTGGGCGTTGAGGCGTCGCGATACCTCCAAAAACGAGAGAATTGCGTTGCTGTTACGTCGCACAATCGGCGTTGGTACGATGCCGTGTTTTTCATTGTGGGCATGCTGTATGGCCCGTCTACGATCGGTTTCATCGATGGCTCTGGCCATGCTGTCGGTCAGGTTGTCAGCGTAAAGAATGGCTTTACCCTCTACGTGGCGAGCCGCTCGACCCATGGTTTGAATCAAAGACCGCTCCGCTCGCAAAAACCCTTCTTTATCCGCATCCAAAATCGCCACTAGAGAAACTTCCGGCAGGTCTAACCCCTCCCTCAGCAGGTTTACCCCCACCAGCACATCAAAGCTGCCGTTACGGAGGTCCTGAATAATCTCAATGCGTTCAATAGAGTGAATCTCGGAGTGTAGGTAGCGGACCCTCACCCCGTGTTCGTCAAAATACTCCGTAAGATCTTCTGCCATCCGCTTAGTCAGGGTGGTGACTAGGGTACGCTCATTGCGCTCCACTCGATCTTTAATCTCTCCTAGGAGATCGTCCACCTGACCGGTGGTAGGTCGTACAAAAATCTCAGGATCTAATACGCCGGTCGGTCGGATAATTTGCTCTACTACTCGGTTTTCAGAGATTTCGAGCTCCCACTCCCCCGGCGTGGCCGATACAAAGATGCAGTTTTTTACCTTTTGCCAAAATTCTTCTGCCTTGAGGGGGCGATTGTCGGCGGCGCTGGGTAAGCGAAAGCCGTGATCGATCAACACTTTTTTACGGGCCTGGTCACCGTTATACATGCCCCGCAGCTGGGGAATGGTGACGTGGGACTCATCAATGACTAGCAGCCAATCGTCAGGAAAGTAGTCTAAGAGGCATTCGGGTGATTCGCCAGCCTGTCGACCGGCTAGGTGACGAGAATAGTTTTCTACGCCGTTGCAATACCCCACCTCCCGTAACATTTCTAGATCGTATTTGGTCCGCTGCTCCAGTCGCTGAGCCTCCAGCAGCTTGCCCTCTTTTTCAAATAGCTCCAGCTGGTCCCTAAGCTCTGTTTGAATACCATTACAGGCTGCTTCTAGCTTGTCGTCCGGGGTGACAAAGTGACGCGCCGGGTAGATATTGAGAGCTTCCATGCTCTGCAGCGTTGCTCCGGTCACCGGATCCACGTAGCGAATGGCGTCAATTTCATCGCCAAAAAACTCCACCCGAATGATGCGGTCTTCATAGGCGGGACCAATCTCTAGCACGTCCCCTTTGACTCGAAATCGCCCCCGACCGAGATCAATGTCGTTGCGGGTATATTGCACAGAGGCCAGGTCTCGCAGGACCTGACGCTGGTTTAGCTCCATCCCCACCCGCAGCGGAATCGATGCTTTTAAGTATTCCGTCGGAATCCCCAAGCCGTAGATACAGCTAATGGACGCAACTACGATGACATCACGCCGCTCAAATAGGGAGCGTGTCGCCGAGTGACGCAGCATATCGATCTCTTCGTTGATCGAAGCTGTTTTAGCAATGTAGGTGTCGGTAACTGGGATATAGGCTTCTGGCTGATAGTAGTCGTAGTAGCTAATAAAATATTCGACCGCATTATCGGGGAAAAACTCCCGCAGCTCGTTACACAGCTGGGCAGCCAGGGTTTTATTGTGGGCCAGCACCAGGGCCGGACGTCCCACTTGATCGATCACCCGAGCAACCGTGTGGGTTTTGCCGGTACCGGTAGCTCCCAAGAGAGTTTGGTAGCGTCCTCCAGCATTGAGAAAATCAAGCAGACCAGCAATGGCCTTAGGCTGATCGCCCTTCGGGTCAAAGGGGGCTTGGATATCAAAATCTTTCATAGGGCGGGCAAGGACCCAGTAGGTCGAGCAGGCTAGCCCTACAATTTTAAAAGTAATTTCTAAAATGCGCACGGTAGTTTTTTATGCCAATACACGTGCCCAGTGCTCCATTCCTGAACCAACCTTGCCAGTTATCTAGGTGTGCTGCTGGCGGTTTTCTCTGGCAAGAACTCGCTACCCTAAAAGGTGTAACAGGTTTGAATTGTAGATTTTAGCAACAGAGGTGCTATCGATGAAAAGCTGGCGTTGGGGATGTCTGGGATTTGCGATCGCAATCGCCGCCTGTGGTCAAGGTGAGGCCGTGCAAAGCCCCCAACCGGTCGCCGTGCCTGCCGCCGAAAGCTGCGCCCCCATGGAGTCTGAAACAGCCCTACAGCCAGAGTCTGAGACGCGGCTACCCTTTGAGCGTTTCGACTTTCGCCCCACGCAGGTGGCGGCCACGGACACAACCCTCACCTTTACAGGGGAATATTACAGCTTTACCCTATGTAAACGCGATCGCACCTGGGGCGTTCAAACCCTAACCCCCACCACACGTACCGAAGCAGACTACGCCGACTATTATCAGGCCCTAGCCGAGCCAGACTATGAACCGGTCACCGGCGCAGACACCTATCAGGCCAGGGTCCGTCTGGATGCCGCCTGGCTAGACGACGAGAGCGCCCCCAGCGATAGCTTGGAGCAGGTGATCTTTGAGGTCATAAAACCGGGGGAGAGCGATCCTGTCTCCACTGTCTTATACACCAACAACGATATTATCGAGCGCGAGCTGGGGGCCAGTGCAGGCATTCCCGAGGTGAGCCGCACCCTCGCCACCGATGACGCTCTGTGGTGGGCCATTGGTTTTGAGCAGGGGGAAGGTGCCAGCGGTATTGCTACGGTGGTGCAGTACCAGTTTGATACAGATGAGATTGTCCTCTGGCAGCCCACAGAGCTAGAGAATGCGCAAATTACAGATCTCGCCCTAACGGAAGCTAATGACAAGCTGACCCTCTGGTTGGGCACCCAATATTCGGGAGAGGGCAACCCCTACCTTCCAGCCAAAGGTCTGGTGGCCTACAGCCCAGCTAACGACACCACTCAAACCTACACGACAGAAAACAGTCCCCTGGTGGGCGCGATTCCCACCCGCCTGTGGGTGGAAGACAGCCAGCTCTGGGTGGCCACGGCCAACGGTGTGTGTGACGTAGAGTGGAGCACCATCGATCAGACCGATAGCTGGGAATGCTGGCGGTTTACCGCTATGGCCGAGGTACCTGCCGAGCGAGCGCTATATGCTAGCTTGCTGGCCGAGACCTCCATAGATACGCTAGAGACATCCGGCCCTGTCGAGCTACTTTGGCTGGCTGACACGGACATCAGCCAGCCAGCAGCCCCGCTACGATACGAAATTAGTTATGAACCCGGCATTACCACCCGGCTCAGCCAAGGAGCAGAATACTATGTCGGCCCAGAGGATGCACCGGGCTATTTTTGGTGGCCGGGACAGGACTGGAGCTGGACTGGTCAACGCTTTGTCCGCTACTGGGATCAGGTTGCTGTCAACTATGTTGGTGGTGGCCCGCAAGGGATTGGCCCCAACAGCTACGAGGCCTATGTGGCCGACTGGCAGGCCATGCGTGGAGAATTTGAGCTGTTGAGCCTCACCCCTGACACCGCAGAGATCAGGTACTATTCTGCTTGGATTGATGCGGCAGGCATTGAACCCTGGGTCACGGTCACCGAAGCAACCCCCCCTAAACTTGACGCGATCAATCCCACCGAGGCCGTTCTAGAGGAACTTAAACAGGCGGCCAGGTAAGGCGCTTAAAACAACCCTATAAAATCTCGGTAAACAGCTGGGACCATTCAAGCGCAGTCGGTCGTGCACCCTGGTTGATGATCTCAAAGGTTTTGTTTTGAGTGGTGGGGTATCGCAAGCATTCTACACAGGCGGCCGCCACGTCTTTGCGACTGGTTTGTCCCAGCAGCCGATCGCCCTGCCCCAAAACAACCCCCTGGCTACCCCCAGTTGATGCTTTGATTAGGGTATTTAAATCGTAAGAGGTGTAGGGGCCATCAATGAGTCGTCCAGGGCGTATAGCCGTGTAACTCAGCCCTGAGCTGCGCAGGGCCTCTTCAGCCGAGGCTTTAGCATCTAACACGCCGTAGGCATTGAGGAGGCTAAAGGGCAGCTGCTGTCTGCGCTCTACCCCCAGGGATGAGACCAGTACAAAGCGTTTGATGGTAGTCCCTGGGGCCGCCAAAGCCGCCTGAATAAGATTACGTACGCCGTCACCGTCGGCCACGGCTGGAGAATTTTGCGTATGGCGCTGACGGTAGTCGGCATCCAGGTAAATGCGTCCCCAGGTAAACAGCTGCTCCCAGGGTTGGGAGGGCAAATCGACCTGCCATTTATCCGATGGAAATGCCGTTGTT
>JBCCAQ010000110.1:0-15566 GCA_039814735.1 Cyanobacteria bacterium P01_A01_bin.15 | reverse complement strand
CGCGACCAAAGATAAAAGGATCGCCACTTTTGAGCCGCACCACCTGTTTACCCTGCTGACATTGGTCCACCAGCAGCTGGCTGATCTCGCTTTGGGGGGTACTGGGCTGGCCGCCCCGCTTGCCCACCTGGATTGTGTCGCAGGCGGCAGACAGCTGGGCCAGCAAGCGAGGATCCACCAGCGCGTCGTAAATGAGGCTGTCGGCCTGGCGTAGCACCTGCTGTCCGCGCACGGTCAGGTGATCGACATTGCCGGGGCCAGCCCCTAGCAGATATACCTTGCCGCCCGTGGCGGGCGCTGCTGCCGGGGTCACTCAGCGGTGGCGGCCGCCACCGGCTGTAGAACTCCCTGGACCGTCAGGACAGAACAGGGGGCATGGTGCATAACATAGTTGCTGACGCTGCCTAGCAGCAGTTCGCTAAACCCGCTGCGGCCCCGGCGGCCCATCATAATTAGGTCCGCATTCCACTGGGTGGCTAGGGTGCACAGGGTGGTTTCGGCGGTACCGGTGGGGCAGTCATATTCGACGCTAAGACCCTGACGGTGGACATAGTCAGCCTGCGATCGCAACCACTGCTCGGTCTCCTGCTGCCGCTGCTGCCAGTGGGTCATGTGGCTTTGGTACATCTCCGTTGTCCAGACACCGTGCATGCCCTCCATACTCAAATAGATCGGATCGGGGTAGCCCACATCCATGGGGGGAACCACCATCACCAGCTTCAGCTGAGCCGCTGGCTTAGCGAGGGCAATGGCTTCCTCAAGTACGCTGCGGCTGCTGTTACTGCGATCCAAAGCCACTAAAATTCGTTGAAACATGGGGATTATTCTCCTATGCACGAATGGCGCAGAAATAGGGTTGTCTAATTTGACTCTTTTATTATCGATTGGTAGATGCTTGGGGACATTAAATTTGCCAGAGTTGCCAAAAAACTAAACCTATAAATTGAGAAATATTAAGGATATTTAGAAAGCGTATCAAGTTGTTCAAGGTCAGTTAAATACTGTTTCAAAAAAGCAGTTTTGCCCTACCCTTACCAGGTTTACTAGGAAGCCTGGTAAAGATAAACAAAGCCCTATGGTGTGATGGTTTTAATTGCTAAGTTTGTTACTAAAGGTAAGAATGTGAACAATGCTTTCAAGTTTTGTTGTGTCATTGTTTAAGGTCTAGCTTTGACCCTAGAATACGGGTGGCCAGGAAAATAAACCTGATGGCCAAATCCAGTGAGAGAGCTTATTTTTTGTTGTCATCCTGTAAAACATAGACGTTTATCAATCTCACTGAGTTTCTAACAGATGTTGATAACTCTCAAGGGTTTGCCCAGTTTTAAGAGTGATTTTTACTCAAACAGCAGCTCTAGAGTTTAGAGGTATCAACGGTTTTTTACTCCAGTTAATACACGCTATAGAGGCTAGACATTATGAAAGGTTTTCGTTGGTTAACGGATAGTTTTGACTACATTTTTGAAGCGGCTGTTCGCATTTTTAGCCCCAGTGATGATGCCTATCCCGTGATTGGTATGCAACCCTATGAAGGAGACGTCTATTCCTCTGGTTGGATCTAGCCATTGGTATTGATCGGACTAATTTTGGACTGATTGGGATAAGTGTATCGACAATCAGTATGCTCCTCAAAAGCTCTGGTGATATCACCAGAGCTTTTTTATTTCTTTGCTATTGCTTCTTTGCTATTGCTGCGGGCAGGCTAAGCCAAGCCGTAAAGCTATCTATGGGCGACGGCACTCCAGACGCCCATGCCCTATTCACGTTACGATGACTTCATAAAAAAATGTTAATTGTACGTTCGTTGGCAGCGCTAACGGCTCATATGTGGATGGAGTAAATCTTAATGACGCTTCCCATGCGTCCGGTAGAGCATCTGTCTGTGGCAGATACGCTTAGCAGCATTACCCTTGATGCCAAGCACCTACAAAAGTCCTATGGCCGTGGTAAACGACGGTTTGAGGCGGTACGCGATGTTTCACTGTGTATCCGTGCCGGGGAAGTGCTGGCGTTTTTAGGACCAAACGGTGCGGGTAAAACTACCACTATCAAAATGATTGGTGGTTTGGTACGTCCCGATGCCGGGCAGGTCAGGATTGATGGTCTTGACCCCCACCGGCAGTCAGCTGCCCTCAAGCGCGTAGGTGCTGTATTGGAAGGCAATCGCAATCTATATTGGCGGCTGACTCCCTTGGAAAACATTGAGTACTTTGGCGGGCTGCGCCAGGTGCCTCGGCGGTTAGCAAGGCAGCGGGGCGAACAGCTACTGGAGCAGTTTGGCCTGGGTGATAAGCGCAAAACGCCGGTGCAAAAGCTGTCGCGGGGAATGCAGCAAAAACTTGCGATCGCAGTTGCCCTGGTCCACGAGCCCACACTGCTGCTGCTAGATGAACCCACATTAGGTCTAGACGTAGAAGCCAGTGAAACGGTAAAAACCCTGGTAAAAGAAGTGGCGATGGCGGGCTGTGCGATCTTGTTGACGACTCACCAGCTAGATGTCGCCGAGGAACTCTCCGATCGGGTTGCCATTATCCGGCAAGGACAAATCATTGCAGAGCAACCTACCCAAACGTTAATCCAACAGTTTTCGGGCACTGCCTATCGGCTTGACTGTGCCGAAACCCTCGATAGCCAACGGGTCGAGAAAATTACGGCGATTGGTGGTACCGTCACCGGTCATCAGGTTACCTTTGCCGGTGACGCCCTCTATGAACTGTTGGATATTCTTCGTCCTTTACCCATCAAAGAGATTCGACAGGACCGCGCTGCTTTAACCGATGTATTTTTGTCACTAATTCGGGATAACAAGTAGGGTGGCTTGTTAGTTTAGCTGCCTTACTCTGTGAAGGTGAGAATTCACTTTAGTAGAGCGATGGCCCATTCCTGGATTGTTTTATCTAAGGCAGGCTGAGCCGGTTGCTGGTAATCAATGCGAAAGCTGTACCCAGCCCGGTCGTAGATATCGTCTAGGATAGCTTTTAAGTTAATTTCAGGCTCGGTATCGCCTGACTTGAGAGGAAGGTAGAGCTTTGGGATGGGTTTCTGCAGGTTAAACCCATAGAGTTCTGCCTTGGGGCGGGTATTGCTGCGACTCACTAGGATGCGATAGTCCACTGTAGTTTCGGTGCCTAAGGGCATCGGGGTTTGGGTAAGCAGCAGGTCAAATTCGACCAGGTGGGTTTGGGTCGTCAAAACCTGCTGGCGTTTTCTCAGGTAGGCAGTTCTACCTTCGCCAGATCGTTTATTTTTGGGCGATAAGATTTCAATTGCTGTAATGACGGCTGAAGTTTGGGTATCGCGTATTTCAAGATAACGCTCAGTGACTTCTTCAGGTAGGGGTAAAGTAACGATCTCCGCCTGGGGAAGTGTTGTGGTGGTTCTGCTTTCTGTTTTAGGTGTTGACGGACGATTGGCCACTGAAACGTCAGGTATGCCAATTAGAATGCTGTCTTCGGGGGTATTTAGATAGGTACGTTTTTCAATGGCTGCGTAGTAATTGGGGTGCAAGTTGGGTGCTAGGACATCGGCAATGGCTACGATCAGGCGACTATGCACTTCTGGCCAGATTTCAGGATTTTCTAAGTAGGGATCCATTCCTGGAAACGGGGAAGGCATTGGCTGTCATCCTTACACTATGGGTCACGACCGTCTGTTCTAGGATAGCTAGTTTTTAGGTTTGCGCTTTACGACTCAAAAGCTGTCTTGATCAAAGCATTAGGTTAGCCATGTCCATAAAATCGGCAATGCTGGTTTCGGCTGTTTCATCTCTAGGCCAACAACAATACAGTTCGAAGCTTCAAATTTGGTTGAGCATCGTCTGTTTTAAGCGTTTGCTTTGAGCGCCTAACATCTTGTTTGTCAAAGCTTTTCAGCTCCCATTAAATTGTTATGCGACGCATTACACTCTCTAAGCTAACTGACCGTCTCTTCGACCTGATCTTCCCCATTTAAGTATTGTTGCAGATAGCTCAGCGTCAGCAGCTTTGTTTCTGCTACCAGTTCTTGGCGCAATCTCTGATCGCCACTAAGGGAAAGCCATAACAGTTCAGTAATTGTCTTGGTAACGACCATGGCAATGCGCTCACATTTTGCTGTGGATAAACTGGGCTTACGGGACTGAAAGAATTGAGCTAATTCATCGATCACCTGATATTTGAAGTCATCGATTTTTTCAATTGCAGACCATGTGATGGTGTCCAATAGCTGATCAAAAATAGCCCGTGACCCCGGATAGTCCGTATAAAACTGGTCAAACACATCAATCATTCGATCTACATAGCTCCGTAACGGCAGGGTGACGGCTTCCGGTGTATGCAGTGTTAGAAATCTCTGATACTGGGTCTGCATATAGCGAACTGCTAGGGCCTTGAGAATCGCTTCTTTGTTAGGAAAGAACTGGTAAAGCGACCCAACCGAAACTTCCCCACGGGCTGCGATCGCACGGGTCGTGGTGGATTCATACCCAACTTCTAGAAATAGCTGCTCCGCAATGTCAAGAATTTGCTTGACGCGCTCCTGGCTGCGCGCTTGTTGGGGCTGCCGCCGCATCTTGTTGCGTTTAGGTGAGCTAGCGGAGTTTGGTGAAGACATTGATGTTTGCCATGGCTGGTTTAGACGATGAAACAATCGGGTCGTGGATCATCTGGCTATTCACGATGAAATCATAGTTCAGATCGGCAGCCCCGAAATTGGGCAGGTTGACAAAACGTGATCATTGTTCGTATTTTGGATAAACGTGAACGATGTTCAGATTATACGGCCTCTTTAAATGTGCTTTTTCCCATGCGAACCATCAACCGACGTGTATTAATATCTTTGCTTTCTGTCATTCCTTTTTTGGGCAAGGCGCGCCAACCCATCGCGGCTGATACCTTGCCAGAGCAAACCCATTACGACACCATCGTGATTGGCGCGGGAGCAGCCGGTCTGGCGGCAGCCCGAACCCTGCAGGATGCTCATCGCTCCGTGCTTTTGCTTGAAGCTCGCGATCGCATCGGTGGCAGAGTCCATACCAATTACCAGTTTGCCCCGCACCCCGTTGAATGTGGTGCGGAATACCTGCAGGGGGAGAACATCGTGACCTGGGACTGGGTGCGGCGCTATCGGTTAGGGGCAATCCCTGCGTTTGATCGATATCGACACCAGTTTATGCATATCAATCAAACGCTGCTGCCATTCAGGCACTGGTCAAACATCCCTGGAATGGACAGCCTCGATTTGATGGATGGCTCTCCCATTGACCCGTTGATAACCCAATGGATCGATCACGGAAAACCCGATATTAGCCTGGCGCAGTTTCTTTCGCTCCATCAAGAGCTGTCGCCAGAGGTGCGCCGCATCGTAGACCATAGTTTCAGCGGTAGCTATGGGGCAAATCTTGAGCAGTTAGGTGTGTATGGGTTAGCGGAATTAACCTATGCAGGCGATGGCGATGACTACTTTCGGCTGGGGAAAGGCTACTCCCATCTGCTTGAGCAGATGGCAGCGGGGCTGAATATTCGCTGTGGAACCCCGGTTACACGCATTCACTGGGGTCCATCGGGGATCCGGGTAGAAACCGATACCACCTACACGGCACAGCATGTCGTGATCACCCTGCCCCTGGCCCTGTTACAAGCGGATGCGGTGGCGTTTGAACCCCAGCTTCCCGATGCTAAACTCGATGCTATTCAGGGTCTCGGTGCAGGTCACATCACCAAGCTAATACTAAAGTTTGATCGGCCCTTCTGGTCTCAACAGTTGGAGTCTTGCCTAACCAGCCTAGACACGCAGCTGTGGTGGCGACCCGGTTGGAGACACCATAACGAGGCTCCTGTATTAACCGCATTCACTGGTTCAACCGGGGCCGATACGCTTGGGGCGCTTGGACGAGAAGGGGCGATTCGAGCCGGGTTAGGGCATCTAGAACAGATATTTGAGGTGCCGTTGGCCAATCGATTGGTGGATGCGCTTTTTGTCGATTGGCAGGCGGATCCCTATGCGCGGATGGCCTATTCCTATGGCCCGGTGGGGAGTGTGGGATTGCGATCGCAGCTAGCCCAGCCGGTGGATCATGTTTTATTCTTTGCTGGCGAAGCCACCCATCCCACCCGCGCAGCTACCGTCCATGGTGCATTCGAAAGTGGTATCCGAGCAGCCCACGAAATTCTATCTTTAAAGACCAACCGGGCTATTTAATGCGTCTGCAACACCTCGGAGGCAGAGCGATACTACCGAGCCGCAACCAGGCTTTTTCCATCAGCCCTCGAATGTTTAGGGTTTATTCCGGTATAGAAGGAGATAGAGTATCGCAGTCTAGCCCCTTTTCCATAGCCTTTTGTAAAATATCTGTCGTTTACCCACAGAAATAGGAGAACAGCTCAGTCATGAACTATAAATTGGCCCTCGATATAGTCATGGGCTCTGTCATTCCCATTCTCATCTTAAATAATTTAAATGAGCAATTAGGAACAGAAACTACCTATGTTGTCGCGGCACTTGTTCCCGTAGCTTGGATCTTTGTTGATTTATTGTTTATCACTAAACGATTTAATTTTATTACCAGCTATGTTGGGGCGTTTGCAATGATGCGTGGCCTGTTGGCATTCTGGTTTGTCGATGGCCTTCAGTTTGCCCTCAAAGATAGTGTAGGTTTTATTTTTACGGCTATGGTGTTTGGGGGTTCAATTGTTATTCGAAAACCGATCATTCGCTATTTCCTAATGCAAGGTCTTAGTCCAAGTTCACCAGAGCAAGAAAAATCATTAAAAGAGTTACTTAGGGAGTCAAAGGTCTATCGGTCCCTAGTTAAGGGAACAAAAGCCGTGCTGATGATTAATCTAATGACAGGGGTTGCTAACTTTTTCTTTAATCTTCAGATTGTGGTAGCCGAGTTTGGGACGACTATGTTCAATCAACAGGTCGCACAGGTCAATGCCATCACCCGCATCATACTCACAATCCCAGAATTTATCGGTATTGGGGTAGCGGCTATGTTTATCCGCCGGGCGATGTTTTACTATCTTCCTAAAGAGAGTGATAAAGAACAAAGTGACAGTGATTTCTGGGATCTCTTACGACTATGGAAGATTCAGAAGGCAGCCGCAGACTTATAAATCAGCCGCAGAGAATCCATAGACCAGGAAAAACCTTAGGTTGCGCTAGCATGGCCCTATTGGGAGAGCAATGATCAAGATGCTAGAGCCTAAACCCGATACACACTATCTTCAAGTAGATAACGGGCGGCAGGTGGCCTATTGCGAATACGGTGACCCCCAGGGGAGGCCCGTGTTCTATTTTCACGGCACGCCAGGCTCGCGATATGAGCCGTTGTTTGGCGATCGAGCGGGGAAAAACTACGGTTATCGGATCATCGCTTTGGACCGACCGGGGCTAGGTCGGTCGGACTACGTTGCCGCAAGGAGACTGCTGGATTGGCCCCAGGATGTCCAAGCCGTGGCAAGGCAGCTGGGGGTAAAACAATTTGGAGTGATCGGTGCATCAGGGGGAGGGGCCTATGCCTTAGCGTGCAGCTATGCCATACCAGAACAGCTTGAATTTTCAGCAGTGATGGGTAGCTGGGGGCCGGTGGCAGCAGAGCCCAAACTCTGGGAGGAAATGGCTCCGTTGGATCGATTTTTTGGCAAGCTTTCCAAACGGGCACCTTGGGCATTTTATATCCCATTTTCGTTTCTCGGCTATGCCGCCAAGTATCTCTCACCCCAAGGTTTTATGAAATTTCTAGAGAGTTCGATGAGCGCTTCGGATAAACAACTCGCAGTCGATCAAGAGATGGCTCAGTTCTATGCAGATGACATAGCAGAAGGATTTCGCCAAGGCGTTCGAGGCCCGGCTGATGATGCCATCATTTTGTATGGGGACTGGGGGTTTAATCTTGAAAAGATAAAGTCAAAAGTGTATCTGTTTCACGGAGAAGAAGACAGATTTGCCCCCTATAGCTATGCCCTGTATTTCAACGAAAAAATACCACAGACAGCGCTACACGGATATCCAGGGGAAGGACATTTGTTTATAGTCCGACTGTTTAATGAGGTGTTTAAGCAGGTCTCCCACGGCAGTGAGTAGTAGGCATTACAAACTGGATGCAATTGGCCAGGTTGTGAGAATAAAGATAACCACCGCCAGGATGGCTAGGAGTCCATCAATCAGGTTCCCAACAACTGAGCCAATCACCGTGCCGACGCTCGCTCTCAATGCCGTTTGTACTTTTGATTCTCCCTCTACCTGCTGTCGAGATAAATATTCTCCGATAAAGGCCCCGATAAACGGTCCCACTAAAACCCCTAAAATAGGTCCACCTAGGGGCAGGGCTGGCAGCAGCCCTAAAAAGCCAACCACTAACCCAACAATGGCTCCAAACTGTCCCCACCGGCTGGCACCAAATTGCTTTGCGCCCCAATAGGCGGCGAGAAACTCGACGGCGGCACTGAGGATTAAAATGCCAAATACTAGGATAATCGGCCAGCCGATGCCTGCAAACTGAGTTGCCACCGACCAAATCAGGATAGCCGCAAGAATGATACTGGCTCCAGGCATGCCTGGAATAAGTTCACCCACCGCGCCCATGAACATGATGGCAACTAATATCCAGTACAAAAGTGTGAGATCCATAGGATGGCAGTTGTGAACGTTAGGGATTGGATATTTAAGCGGGAAAATTGTGTCTGTGGATGTTAGCTTCTAGCCTGTGGACAAAGGGCCACCGGCTACGATAGCTCAGGATCAACCATTTGTGAGAATGTCTGCTCTCCCTCGGTTAGCTGGGCTGGAATACCGTTGGGATAGGTGGCCTGAATAATATTTTGAAGACGAGAGACCCGGTTGCCTGGATCGGGGTGGGTGCTGAGAAATTCCGGGGGGCGGCCCTGGGATTCAGCAGATTCAAAAACCTGCATGAGTTCGACAATACCTTCGGGGTTATAGTTAGCGGCGATCATAAATTCAAACCCCAGGCGATCGCTTTCTAGCTCGTCCTCACGGCTATAGTTTAGACCTACCATCTGGTTTACGGCCTGGGCGATCGCAGCTGCCTGCTGCCCGCCCTGACGTTCGTCGCTGGCGGCGATACCAACGGCATTCACTAATATTGCCCCGAGCTGTTGTCTGGCCAAGTGTTCTGCCCCGTGGCGAGCAACGACATGCCCAATTTCATGGCCCAAAACCCCGGCCAGCTGTGATTCGGTATCCAATGCCTTAAGCAATCCCGTTGTGACAAAAATTTGTCCGCCGGGGAGGGCAAACGCATTGATGGTATCAGGGGCATCTAGAAGATGAAACTCAAACGGGTAGGAGGACTGTGATGCTTGAGACTGATTTAAAACCTGCTGTCCGATCTGAGCAATATAGGCCTGCAATGCCGAGCTTGGATGGAGGCCCCCCATCTGGGTAATCACATCCTGGCGTCCCTGCTGGCCGATGACAACTTCTTGTTCTGGGGATAGGGCGATCCGCTGATTTTCGTCTGTAATCGGATTGTATGAAACGTTACCCCAGTAGTTGAGGAGTCCAAAAACGACAAATAAAAATCCAAAGAAGAGACGTGCGAGTAGACTACCCACTCCTAAATGCTCCTAAATAGCTTGAGAGGAAACTAGTATACTTTGGGCGCACCTAACATCTAACCCAGGGGTGAGATTAGGGCTGGAGATGCCCTGGGCGATAGTGCCATAGACATCTACTCCAAATCAGCAACGGCGATATTCGAGCTGGTTGACACGAGTGCCGAACTCAGGCTGTCTCTTTATCAGATAGCCTGAGTCCAGCGTTGCCCACAGGGCAAAGACTGATGGCGCAAGGACTGATGGAGCAAGGACCAGGGAATCGCCAGTGATTACATTACCAGCCGTAACCCTTTCCCCCTTTTTCCTGCCCTAGCCAGGTATCTAATTTTTTAGCAAATCCCTCACTACAAGAACGTCAGGACTCAGTTTTTGCATCTTCCGTAGTCCCCATTTGCACCAGCGTCATCTGCTCACCACAGCAGATTTCTGAATGGGGCATACTTCCTGGACAGGGGCATGGCTTCTCATAAACCAGCTGAGCTCCACACTTTCCACAGCTGTAACGATCACCGACTTGGCGTGACATACTGATGGTCTCCTTAGTTACGCTAGCTGACCCTTGGGCAAATACGGCATTGAAGAAAAAGTCTTTTTTTACCTTTAGACTAAGATATCTGCCTCTGTGCCTGATGGGGCCAATGGTTTAATAATATTTTGGTAGGTCTAGATATACAAGTCGTTTTGCCGTGTGTAGTAAGATATACAGCCTAGACCCAATGGGTAGGTGCAGAGAATATCTATACTCACAAAAACCAGGTTGATCCATAGATTTATCTCTTTGAAATTGGGCCCTGCGCATCGTGTTGGCTCAAGCATTGGTGATAGGAGCTGTGGCTATACCGTCCTGTTCATTACTCTCTTCAAAGAGAGTTGTCAAAAGACAATCTGTCATACAACAAATAAATCTAAATTAAGTTTCTACTAGCGCCTACATTCATCACAATCTGAGGGTGGGGTCATTTCTACTGTGGCAATTCACAGCCGGGCTGTGTTTTCTTCGAAAAATAATCCTTATTCCTTCCTTCTTTATTGATAGAACTGCATGAAAATTTGGAAACATTTTGGGATAGCTGCAATTGTTAGTCTTGGGATTCAGGGAGTTGGAGCAGGCTGGGTAACAGCATCGCAGGGTGAAGAAACCCCAGACGGGTTGAGTTCCCTCGGGGAGACTAAACACCCTACTGGGGAATCACCTGCGTCCACCCTGGCTGTGACGGTGGATGAGCTTTCTGATGTGTTGCCGTCTGATTGGGCCTATGGTGCGCTGCAGCGGCTGGCGGAGCAGTATGGCTGTGTGGCTGGCTATCCCGATGGCACCTTTAGGGGCGATCGCACCATGACTCGCTATGAGTTTGCGGCTCTTTTGGATACGTGTTTGTCGGAGGTTACATCTTTGCTGGCAGAAGGCATGGTATCTGAGGCTGATATGGCAACTGTTCAGCGGCTGCAGGCAGCGTTTAGCCAGGAGCTAACCGACTTAGAAACCCGCCTTGAGGCGCTAGAGGACAGCACTGCCACCCTGGCTGCCAACAGTTTTTCAACCACCACCCGGCTACGTGGTGAGGTCGTTTTTTCCCTAGAGCAGCCGGTGGGTGATGAGCAGGCCAACGGTAGGGGCAACGACCTGCCCGACGAACTTACCTTTGGCAGTCGAGCCCGGTTAAATTTTGACACCAGTTTTACCGGGCGGGATCTGCTGAAAATTCGTTTGGATGGCTTAAATCCGAATCGGCTAAATGCACCGGTCACGGGGACAAATATGACCCGACTGTCGTTTGATCGCGGCACAAATAGTAACGTTGATATTGGCAAGTTGTTTTATCGCTTTCCAGTGAGCGATCGCTTTGGTTTACACATTGATGCCACTCGGGGAGCCTACCAGGCCAATGTCTCCAGCACCTTTAATCCGGGGTTTGCCAATCCGATTTCGGGGGCGGTGTCCCGGTTTGGCCGATTTAATCCGATTTATTATCAGGGGGCGCTGGGGACCGGCATCACCGGAGTCTATGACCTCAGCTCTGATCTGACCCTCTCAGCCGGATACTTGACCCGTAGCAATGCGGCTGATGCAGATGTGGGTTTGTTTGACGGTGGCTATACGGCCCTGGCCCAGCTGGATTTCCGTCCTACCGATGCGGTTGGGCTGGGGTTTGTCTACGCCCATTCTTATTATCCAACGGGGGAGGTTGCGGTAACGGCAGGCACCGGCAGTCGTTTGGCCAATGCGCCATTTGGTAACAATACGGCGACATCGGCCAATCACTTTGGGCTACAGTCCAGCGTTAAACTGGGAACCAAAGCGACGCTCTCTGGCTGGGCGGGGTTAAGTTTGGCCAATGCCGAGTCGGGTAGCCGGGACGGAGATGATGCCACGCTGCTCAACTGGGCGGTTACCCTCGGACTCCCTAATCTTGGCGGGAAAGGCCATTTTGGGGGACTGCTGGTGGGGCAACCGCCTCGGGTTTTGAGCAATGACGGCGGACCGGATGAAGATGACGCTACCCTGCATTTGGAAGCATTTTACCGCTATCGCATGAGCCCAAATATTAGCTTAATTCCAGGCTTTTTTGTTTTGATCAATCCTGAAAATGACAGCGCTAATGACACGATTTGGGTTGGCAGTCTTCGCACCGTGTTTCGGTTTTAGCTAATCTATGCTGCCTAACCAATAGGTTGATTTCAGAGCTTTGAGGCTGCGGTCCACACTGCCGGGGCTGGGGACACTGGCGCTGGTGCTGGGTTGCTGGCATTGGGGCTGCCTATAGCCGGGTGATCCTACCGGCTCCTGGTGAGGTGGCGGTTGCGTTGCGATCGCTTACCAAGACTGCATTCAGGCGCTTGGTTGGAAGATTGATCAATCCACTCCAGTCACCAGCCTTAGAAAAAGACGCTCACGCGGTCCAGCCATGACTGGCAGCGTGGTTGGCAGCGGCTGCAGTCTCGCTAAAGACCAAATACTGGACGCCCTGCTGCTGTAGCGAGCTGCCGATGTCGTCAAGTTCGGCTGTGCGATCGCAATCGCCGGGTGTGACATTGCGCAGATAGATAGCCAAAATGCGGTTGGGAAAATCCCGGACAATGGTGCGATAGATTTCCGCATCCCTTTGTCCGGTATCCCCAACCAAGATAAAGGGAAGGTCGGGAAATTTTTCGAGAATAGGGCAGATTTGCTCTAGCTTGTGGGAGCCGTGCTCAAAAGACAGCAGATTAGCCGGAGATAGTTCAATATCTCTCAGTAAAATCGGACCCTTGGGTATATTGTTGGCCGCCATAAACTTGGTGAACAGATCGTACATGTTCCAGGCGCTGCTAGAAACATAAAAGATCGGATTACCTGCCTGCTTGCTGTGGCCCTGCTGCAATGCTTGGTAGAATTCAGCAACACCTGCAAACGGTTGACGGGTGTTGGCATTCCCCAGGTAGGCAATGCGAATCATCTTGAGCAGATCAGTTGCAGCCGTGTGCACAATGGTGTCATCGATGTCGCTGATCACGCCAAATTCAGTCTTTTCCGAGACAATGATGGCTTCACCTTGAGTGGTTTTAGATGCAACCGGATAGCTATCTGACAAAATCTCTAGCTGCACGGGCTGCCATAGTCTGTCTGGGTGCTGCCGTAGGTCAATCTCAAGCTCAAAAAAGCCTTCTTTATTGGTTGTTGTACGGTGTTGCTGATTGTTAATGTTTGCCTGAATTTGTATGCCCGGCACCTCATCAGTTTCAAACCGGCGATACATATTTAGGGCGTTTTTCCAAATAGCAGCGTCCTTCTCCCTGACGGCCATGCTCTCATCCTGTAGTACGCGACCCTTTAGATAGAGCTGCTCAGGGCTGCCGTACCCTGAATAGGGCATAATGCGAATTGAATCTTGGATGCCTAGCTTACTGTTGACGTAGCGTTTGGCCTTGTCCCACTGCTGATTGATGGCACCCATTGTGTCAGATACGCGCCTAATCCAGTCCGTCATGATTTTTTCTTGGAGAAATAACACATGATTACGATAGGTATAATTACGCTGTTGGGTAACTGTCTAAAGATAGAAAGACGTCAGTCTAAATATCTAGGTCTGCCATATTGAGCTTAGGACCGTAGGTCTCAATAAACTCACGCCGGGGAGCCACGCGATCGCCCATCAGAATCGTAAAGATACGTTCTGCCTCTGCGGCGTCTTCAATCTCCACTTTCTTAAGGGTGCGACTCTCCGGGTTCATGGTCGTATCCCACAGCTGGGCAGGCATCATCTCACCCAATCCCTTAAATCGCTGGACATTATATTTAGCATTGGCAGGTAGCTCCTGAATGCCTCGCTGTAGTTCCTGCTCGCTATAGCAGTAGGTGTGTCTACGCCCCCGCTCTAGCTTGTACAGCGGCGGACAGGCAATGTAGACAAACCCCTGATCGATCAAGGCTCGCTGGTACCGGTAGAAAAAGGTCAGCAGCAGGGTACGAATGTGGGCACCGTCCACATCCGCGTCCGTCATCAGACAAATGCGGTGGTAGCGCAGCTGCGAGTCGTCAAATTCTTCGCCCTTGATACCCAGACCTAAGGCTGTGATTAACGACTGGACTTCATTGTTCTTGTAGATTTTTGAGTCATCGGTCTTCTCAATGTTGAGAATCTTGCCCCGCAGCGGCAAAATAGCCTGGAAGCGCCGGTCGCGCCCCTGTTTGGCACTGCCTCCCGCCGAGTCACCCTCAACAATAAAGATTTCTGACTCAGCCGGGTCGCGCGAGCTGCAGTCCGCCAGCTTGCCGGGCAGGGTGGAAGATTCCAGGACAGACTTACGTCGGACCAAATCCCGAGCCCGGCGGGCCGCCTCGGCGGCATTAAAGGACTGAATAGCTTTTTCTAAAATAGAATCCACTACGCCAGGGTTGAAGTCCAGATACTCGCTCAAGGTTTCTCCAATCAGCGAGTCGACAATACCGCGAACTTCGGTATTCCCTAGCTTTGTCTTGGTTTGTCCTTCAAATTCTGGCTCTGGTACTTTGACAGAGATGACCGCCGTCAGCCCCTCACGGATATTCTCACCCGCCAGATTTGATTCACTGTCTTTACGCTTGTTGCGTTTGCGGGCAAAAACGTTCATGGTGCGGGTTAGCACCGCTTTAAGGCCTTCCAGGTGGGTGCCGCCATCAATGGTGCGAATATTGTTGGCAAACCCCATCAGGTTGTCGGAGTAGGCATCGACACACCACTGTAGGGCGGCCTCTACCTGCACCCCGTTCTTTTCACCAGTGACGTAGATAATATCGGGGTGAATGGGCTGCTTTTCTTTATTAATGTATTCGACATACTCACGGATACCGCCTTCATAGAAATAGCGGTTTACCTTGGGCTCATCCGACTTGAGCAGCTCTAGCCGGTGATCTGTAAAGGTAATATCCACCCCGGCGTTGAGATAGGCCAGCTCCCGCAAGCGACCGGCCAGGGTACTGTAGTCAAATTCAACGGTCTCGGTAAAAATCAGACCGTCCGGCTTAAAGCTAACCGAGGTACCGGTGCGACCTCCGGCACCGCCTTTTACCGCTAGCTCACCCTGGGCTTCTCCACGGGCATAGCGCTGCACATGCTCTTTTTTATTTCGCCAAACGGTCACTTCCACCCATTCGGACAGGGCGTTGACCACGGACACCCCCACACCGTGGAGACCACCGGATACCTTATAGCCGCCGCCGCCAAACTTACCCCCGGCGTGGAGTACGGTCATCACCGTCTCGAGGGCAGATTTGCCGGTGCGGGAGTGGACATCCGTCGGAATCCCCCGGCCATCGTCGGTGACGGTGACAGAACCGTCGGCATTGAGGTCAATGGTAATCGTGCTACAGTAGCCTGCTAGGGCTTCGTCAACGGAGTTGTCAACAACCTCGTAAACTAGGTGGTGCAAACCACGCGGCCCGGTGGTGCCGATATACATGCCCGGTCGCTTACGTACAGGCTCCAGGCCCTCGAGCACCTGAATCTGATCGGCACCATAGTCGGTTGTCATGCGTTCCTATCTCCT
>JBCCAQ010000316.1:0-5257 GCA_039814735.1 Cyanobacteria bacterium P01_A01_bin.15 | reverse complement strand
TCTAATCCATTAGATCAAAAGCGGTCTATTCCATTAGTTTAGTCAATTTCTCCCAAAATCTGCAGTCGGATAGTTTTGGTTGAGGGACTATCGGAACTACCAAGTTGAATCTCAATCAGCTCGTTGGTGAGGGGAGTCAGGGCGCTAAGGAGCGCTCGTAGCTGAGGCGTACTTTCGCCACTATCTACATAGACCCGCTCCGCCAGTTTGTTGAGCCGACGCCAGGCTGTGTAAAGTTTGGCTGTAGCCTGCTCTAACTGAGTTGCCTGGTTGACTAGGTCTGCTGTGGAGTTTAAGCAGCCTATACGGAGTGCCTCTTCAAGGGCTTGTTCTAAATTGACAATGTCTGGGTCAATGGTTTGGACCTGGCTAGCCGCAGCTATATATTTGGATAAATAGCGGGCTTCAGATGTGATCTGTTTTAGGGTGTCCACATCCGGGTTGCGTTCGGCTTCTGTGCGTAAGGTGGCCTGATGACTGGGTGGGAGTTTTTCCATTTCCTTGACCAACGGTGTCAGGTACCGGGTCGGAATAGTATTGTTGGCAGCCTTTTCGCGGACGGTTTCTGGAATGAGGTCGGAGGTCATCGCTGTCCACTCGTCCGAGAGCTGCTTGACTTCTTTGCGGGTAATCTGTTCGCCGCGCCGCGCTGCTTCGGTGACCATCTGCTGAACTTCGGGGGCGGCTTGAGCGGTCTCGACAAAGGCGCGTTTGCTAAACTGATTGACGGCCTCGTTGCTGAGCAGCCCCTCTTTAAGTAGCTCATCGGCGCTATTGCCCAGTTCAATGAGGGCATAGGCCTGGCTTTTGCTAATTTCTCGATCTTTTAGCCAGTTGAGAAAGCCAGTGCCTCGACCGTCGCCGCCCTGTTTTTCGCGATCGCGAACGGCTCTAAGAATGCGTCCTCGCCAAATGTCGGTTTGCAGGTCAAAGCGATCGCATACCTGCCAGGCAATATCGATCTGGTGATTAAAATCGTGGTCGGAAATATTATTGTCGCCGGGGTCAGGAATTTTGAAGTCGAGCGTTACATCTTGATCTGTGCTGCCCTGGGTAATGTCGGCTACAAAATCGGTGGCTGCAACCATGTAATTCCTCGTATCCCGCTGGCCTGTTTGACAGGTTTACTATGTTACAGCTGCAGGACCCAGCGCACAAACATAAGAGATAGGGCGGCCGCCCCTAGGACAATCGTTAGCAGTATAAGAATCAGTGCGATGGCAAAGAGCTTGTCTATGCGACGACTGGGGCGAGGATGGCGTATGTGCCGTTCGAGGAGGGCTACATTGCGGGCATTGGCTTTCCAAACTACATCAAATAAGTCACCGACCATGGGGACCGTCCCCACTACCACCTCAAGCAAAATATTTAGTCCCATCCGGCCTAGGGTTGCCGCCGGTACCCCTAGACGGGCTGCTTCAGCAATAACGTAGATAGAAATCAGCCCTGCCACCAGATCGCCACCGCCGGGTAGCAGTCCTATGAGCGGGTCTAGACCGACTCGATAGCCCAGTCCAGGAATTGCGATCGCATTATCCAATACATGGCTGAGGCTACGTAGCCGTTGTAATACCTGGTGCGAATTGGATGCTGATAAAGCGGGCGGAGGATCAGAAAAAGGCATAGTACGCAATCATAAAATTACAGCCTCTGGGAGGCCTACGGAACGTTACGCAACAGTCGTCAGCATAGCAATCAGCTGTAGTGAATCTGATAGATTAGCTAGCTGTGACCGTTGGCAGATGTGGCTGAAATAGTCCATAAACGTTACAAGCTGATTTGGGGCCATAGCGACATCCTGAAGTTGGGGCATAATGTCACCATCTAAATAGTCCACATCCCTGCCAATCATGAAGCAATCTCGGAAAGTTTTACGCCGCGCCCTGCTTATTCCCACCGCCCTATTAACGTTTGGTATTCTCTCAGCTAAGTCTGCCGTGGCTCAAATCTATAATCCTATTGATCTGGCAGGAGGGCGTGAAGTGAACGATACGCTCACTGAAAGCGATATTCCCACTGGAGTAGGAGGGTTTGCCAGGGACTACAGCGTTGAACTGTTTGAAGGTGACCAAATCACCATCGATGTAATCTCAGAAGAGTTCGATACACTGGTTAGCCTGCTGGGGGATGACGGTACCACGGTAAGTGAAAACGATGATGGCCCAGATGGCTCAACTAACTCCCTCCTGTTTGCCCGTATCGCTCAATCTGGCCAGTACACGGTACGGGTAAGGTCCTATGCCGGTCAGGGGACAGGAGCCTTCTCCCTAAAGCTAGCCCGTCTGCGTGAAATCGAATAATTAGAAGCCTGTGTGGCTCCCATCAGCATTTTTGTCCCTATCCCAGGTGCCTTTCAAAGTGGGGTATCGACCGAGGGTAAAAGATTCCGTATTAAGCTTGCTAAGGGTTCCACTCTTTTGCTAACTTGTTTAGGCGCGCAAGCGAGGCAGCAATGCCGCTTGTTGCCGGGATAGCTCAGTTGGTAGAGCAGTGGACTGAAAATCCTCGTGTCGGCGGTTCAAGTCCGCCTCCTGGCATCGCCGGTCTAACCGGCAAGTGTGGGTCGTTGCCCGAGTGGTTAATGGGGGCGGACTGTAAATCCGCTGGCTACGCCTACGTTGGTTCAAATCCAACACGGCCCACCACCCAGCCTTCATAGCTCAGCGGTAGAGCACTCCCTTGGTAAGGGAGAGGTCACGAGTTCAATTCTCGTTGAAGGCTTATGAGAAAATCGATATCTGTGACGCCCCAAACTACTAGCTGATTGGTGCGTTTCCACTTTAGTTGTGAATGCCCTATGACCTTTAACCGGGGGCTACAGCGGACACCTTGGACAACGAGTTTTGAGGCTTGGTACACGAGCTTAGGTTTTAGCTCCATTGCTCAGATGAGTGGCGGTGAGTCCATATGGTTTATCTGCTTACTGTCATGGCTGCGCTCTTGCAAGCGATCGCAGCCCAATTTAGGAGGTATTGGTACCCGTGACCTGCCAATAAGCCAGCCCAACTCGGCGGGTTGAAGCTTTCATTTCAGCCGCTATCCGGTTTAGTCACATAGCATAGATGGCTAAAGCAGCCATGCCCCAATGGAGTGGTAATACTACCGCTGCCGCGAGCCGGGCGTATCGTGGCTCATCAAAAATAATTGCTCCAATAAGCGATCGCTATGGTCTGCACCAAACGGGCTTCTTTTATGAGAAGTCATCCGAAAAGGCCGATGAGAATCACGTAGATTTACACAGCAAACGCAGCTCCAAAAGGCGTTTCTGCCTATTTTGTTACTAAAAAGCGATCATGTTTGTAAATAAATATTTCTTTGATTATTTATTGCTTGACAACTTGACGCTTAATGTTGCGGTAGTTAGAATCTTTGATAAGACGGCTGGTTCACACTGCCGTTTTCGACCGAGATTTTTGGAGGAGTGATCCATGGATATGCCAGGTCAATTAACATTGGAGCAGCAGTTTCAGCTTCAGGTGTTGAAGGAGCAGGTGCGTAATCTCTCCCATGAGGATGCACAGAACTATGTACTTGAGGTTATGCGTCAAATGATGGTCAAAGACAATCTAGTCAAGCATTTACTTAAGAGTGCTTAAGGTTGCCATGATAGAGCTTGTAAAAACGCCTTCCTGAAGTCTTATTTCGGGAAGGCGTTTTTTTGGAGAGGTCTGCCTAAAGTGGGAGCTTGGAAACGTTAGCCGAATGAGTAATGTTTGCTCACAGCGATATCTATATGCCAGGTACAGCTCATGCCTGCAGGAAATCGGACCAAGTCACCTTTGCCCATGGCGATGGGGCCTCCACCCTCTGGCGTAACCGTTACGCTACCTTCTAAAAAGTAACAAGTTTCCATTTCGTCATAGCGCCAGGGAAAGTCTGATGCTTCCTTTTGCCATATTGGCCATGAAAAGACCCCTAGGGTATTCAGTTCGGACAGACTGGGTTGGTGGTCGATTTGAATGTTACTCATGTCGAATATCACTGATACTCTGTACCGTTTCGGCGGCTCCCCACCATGCTAGAGCGTAGGTTTGAGTGGCTTCGGGCGTCACTTGCTGTTCATAGGCAACCCTCAATTTATAGCGACCAAAGCGGGGAATTTGGTAAAAGATATGCTCGGTGCTATCGACATCACTTACGGAAGACCAAACGCTGTTAGCGATATCCTCCTCATCAGCCGGCATCAGATAAAGGTTTAGGTTGTTTAGCCCGCTATTACTAAAGCTTTCGCCGATGTCATACAGACCGTTACTATTGCTGTCGGCCAGCTCAACTAGACGCTCCCAGGCAAGCGTTGCCGCAAAATAACTGCCCGCCTGGAGGGGCTCTTCAAGTATGTAGTCGCTATATCCTGTGCTTTGGGATGAGACACTTCCAGAAGGTGAGGATAGAGTATTGTAATCCCATCCTCTAATGGCGACCTGTCCGGGCTGCCATTGACCCCCACTAAACTGCTCATAGGCTCTAAAGGCATTTAGATGCCCCGTACCTAGTTCACTATGTAGCGGCACTTTAGGGTCAGTATAGGCATCGGACTCAATCCAGGTACGATTCGATTCATCTAGAATCGTTCGGCCCATTCCTAGGTTTTGGCCATTCCCTTCATCCATCAGTTTATCGGCGGCGTTGAGCAACACAGCTTTCATCACCATTGGCTCACGAGCGGTCAGGTTCCAAAGGTTCGCTCTAATTTGACGATCGCCAAATTCCTGTAGCAATGCCACTGTTGCCGCCACATGGGGGGCAGCGAAGCTAGAGCCGCTGCTAATTATTTCCTGTCCATCAGGATTCAACATCTTGATGTCATCTCCAGGGGCGACCAAATTAATCGACCGTCGAGGACCAACGTTTGATTCTGGTGCAGCTGTGCCACGGGGATTAAAGGCGGGGTCACTGCCTGCGTTGGCATAGTCCACTTTGACAAATCGCCCCTCTATCTGGGTTGAGTAGGCGACATTAATACCGTTGAAATTATCCGTGGGGAGAGGGATACCGCCGCCGCCCTGATTGCCTGCAATCACATATAGGGCGTCGTGGATACTGCTGGACCAGTCAACGCACTGGGTTAGCAACGCATTTCCATCCAGGCTGGCATCAGGGCGAGGGTCGTTGAGCAGCGGTTCACCAAAGCTAAAATTTATGGCGCGAACATCACCGCTATTGCGTAGGGCAATCTGCTGGGTGGTCATACATTCTTGGGGTTGTCCGCTCAACTCCCCTGTTAGTGGACCAATCGCCGCTGAAAACAGAGTGGCAT
>JBCCAQ010000259.1:0-7531 GCA_039814735.1 Cyanobacteria bacterium P01_A01_bin.15 | reverse complement strand
TGAGGCAGCCGCAAACGCTAGTTTCCAGTACTTGTGTGTACACCGTAGCCAAGATTGGGGGGAACAAGATTCAAAGCCCCCAATCTTGGGGGTTTGGGGGCCTGGATAACTGGTAGCTTCTTTCTCAGAAATCTCCTAAAGCATTGGCTCACCCAAAGTGTCAGGGCTAATTGAGTCAAAACCCGCCAAAGGGGAGTTAAGAGCTTGCTGAAAGCTCGGTATCCAGGGTCTCACAGCCAACATTGTCCCTTCAGTGGACAGACCTCAATCAGCGCCGGGTTTTCAACCCGGCGCGGGTGAATGCACCACTTTAAAATTCTTCTGCCTAGGCGGAAACTAGCGCCCTGGAATAATCGAGATTTGCATCAACAAATAGCTGATGGATCGGCTGCGCATACTGAGCAAACAGCTCTTTTTCAGAAGCGCTCAGCTGTGCCTGAATGGTCACCATCATGTTTTCAATGCCTTGGGTAACCAGCTGCCATTGCACATTGGTCGATGGAAAGACGATCAAACACAGCGGCAGCAGCTCGTTTTCAATCACCGACAGACTATTTTCCAACAGACACAGCCACAGATACGCTTGAAACATATTGATATCTCGAATGCTCGAGGTTCTGACCGCCTCACTTTGAATACGTCCCTGGCGGCTCACATGGTGTGGATAATCACACAGCGCTCTTCGATAGATATTTTCTGCGATCGCTTGGGTTCTAGGCAACATCTTTTTAGCCAATGCAATCGAGTCAAGCTTAGACTTTTTGAGCAACGCAGATGTACAAATACGTCGCCAGGGCATACAAATAAGCTCTTCGATCATTTGAAAGTAAGACGTTAGCCAGAGGCGCTCATAGGGATCAAACTGTCTAATAATATGCCGCTGGGTAAAATGCAGCTGGGTTGTCATAAACCCAATCATCTGACGATTGGAAGAAAACCTGTACAACATCTTGAGCTCTCTCAAGAGCGGTTCAAGCTTCCATATCAGCTGATTAAAACTGGGCAAAATCCTAGTAGCCGCATCCATCCGGCCCTGTTCCGAGTCGATTGTTTCCAAACAATCCAACATCGGTGCAAATACAAAGGACTCGGCGTAGCAAGATAGCAAAGTCTCGTAAATTTTATGTATTTGGATGGTAAGGTCCCGCACCTCCCAAATATCATAGGCAATGCCAGACACTGATAAAAACTGCTGAGCTTCTGTGGTAGCTCTAGCGCAGGCTGCAGGTAGGCTCCTAAGAATTTTTTGTTGAGTTATTCGACGAGCATCATCCGAAATAGCCAACTCCAGGCGCTGTTTAACATGCCTTCTGACCGGGGCAGATATCACGCCCAGGGTTGGCAGATAGCGAATCAGCCATAACTTAATTAACTCACTGTCGGTTGTAGCCTGGGTAGGCTGAACCAGCTTGGGACCACCGTACATTTTAGATTTGAAACAAAACCACCAATTCGTTGAGACCTTAGCCTTCTCTTCCCACTCAAATGGTAACGAGCCCCTGGGAAGAATGCAGCCTTAATTTGTAGACCTGATGGCAAATTGCCATAAAAGTAGCTAGATATGAAGATTTTGCTCAATCTGGCGCAGCTTAATACGAGCCAATCCTAAATTAGCCTTGTCACGATTCATCACCAAATAAAAGAAAACACCTTCAATCCTGTCGCACAGACGAATCAGATGATACTGATTTTGCAACGTGATCAAAATATCCTCAATGGGTGATGAAATTCCAAGCTCCTGGCGCGTTCTATTTTTAGCTTTGATCACCTCAGAGTTGAGCGCAACCGCCTGTTCCAGCTTTTGATTTGAAAATAAGGATGCATCCAAACTACCCTGCCCCAGGGAAAACCCGGTACTCCAATCGCCAATGGCAACTCCTACGGTGCCATCAATTGAGAGCGCGGTATTAATGCATTCTTTGATGTTGTTGTCCATTAAATATTTCCACCGCCTCGGTCGTTTTAGATTGTTAAAGCGTAACGTTAAGCATGACAAATTCCCAATATGTATACAAGCGCCTCTTATCCATTAATTTCCCAAAAAGTCAGTCATATAGCCTATTGACACAGACCAAACAATCAAAATCCGTCAGTTACTGACACGAGCAGATTGTTCAAACTTAAGCGACGATACTCTTCTAAGTCAGGGTAGTCAGAATCTTGCCAGGTCTATTGGTGGAAAAGGGGGGCCGTAGGGTGCTGTTAGGCGAAGCCGTAACGCACCGCAAGATATTGTCTGATGTGTTAGCTGTCTCCTTAGATATCTTGAGCCTTCAAAAGGACAAACACGCCTACGCTAGAAATAGCCCCTCTACCCTCAATTCTGGAGAGATTTGAGTTAAAACTTCCAAAACTGAGGGCAGGTGCCCAATGGGGCAATCGCGATCAAACTCTTGCCGGGCGAGGTTTCTAGAAAAACTGCCAGAAACCTCGCTAACGGCTAGGCGACCCGGACCCGTCTGGTCAGGATCGCCATCACCTCGTTGGGTCGACCGGTGGGGAGGGGCTTGCTCCAGTCGTTGGGCTCAGCGTAGTTGAGCTTGTGGAGCAGCTTGATAGTATTGCGAACGGCGGTGAGGCTACCAAACAGCGTATGGTTGACGGTCTCAAAGTCGTAGTCGGGCAGGACGTTATTGGCAGGTGGAACATTGGACGCGCCTGCGCCCTGGGTCTGATCTTGAAACATGGTTCTGTTCTCCAAACGATGGGGTTGTGAGGAAAGCAGAACCCACAATGCCTTAGCCGCCCCATAGGTGCTGGTGCAAACCGGGGTGGCTAAGGCATAATCAGCCTAGCCGCCAGATTGCCTACGACTTTCTGGGGGTTAGCTGGGGGTTGGTGTCGTTACCACCGGCCTCCAGCGCCAAGTCAGTATGAGTTCTGTATGTACGGACTACGAAGGAATTCGTAGCCTTGATTCAAAAGATTAGGCTGCTTTGAACTGTGAGTCAAGAGGGAATTTATAACAAACGCTGACTACTCAGCAGGCACGGTCAAGATGCGCGACTCGATACCTGCCCACACATCCGGGGAGACCCGCACAGCAGACTCCTTACAACGAACCATGAGTTCGCAAATGTAGAAGTAGTCACCGAGTGCTGTTATCTCTTTTGAGGAAAGTTGTATATCTTCTGCGGACAGGCCCAACACATCAAGCCATAGCTTAAAGATACTCTCTCTGAAACTCTGTTGATGTTGTTGAGTTGCGTTATCACCAGGTATGCTTGACTTGAGATTTTCAAGCCTGTTTATTAGCTTGGGGAAACTAGTAGATGTAAAAATATTGAGCTGAGAAAATCTCTTGGCGAGGACGAGGGCGCGATCGAGATCGCGGTCGAAGACGAAGACGAGTTCGGGGTCGCGGTCGAGGACGAGGTAGAGGTAGAGCGCGCGGGCGCGTTTGTGGGCGAGGTCGAGGGCGCGGTTGCGGGCGCTACCGCAGTCGAGGTAGAGGTAGAGGGCGGCTATCCGTTTACCTGATGGGTAGAAGTTACTGGGTGAGCCTGTCGTGGACTCTGTAGCCCATCGGACCAGTCGTCTTATTTTTTCAGATTGCAAACACTCATTTGCCCGCTGCTCCAAGGCCTCTAAAAACGAATTTGCACCCTGCCTACCGGTTAATAGACCTGGTACTAACAACAATACTTCCCGCCACCGATTATCAGTAACATGATTTGTGATCACCTCATTCCAATGATTGTTGTCGACCAAATACTGAGCAGTCAAATATTCCTGCAGGGTCAGGTGAGAAAAGGAATAGGCGTTTTCAGCTCGCTCTACCAAAATACCCTGCTGTACTTCTACCGCTCGTAAAACCGCTTCTCCATCCAGCGTTTTGGGTACGTTCAAGTTGCTAGCCAGGAACTCTTTGATCTGTCTTGTTAGGCTACGTTTATCAAAAAAGAGCTGATCGGCTTCAAACCCATCAAAGGCAATTTCCGATAGCAAACCTTCTTCGAGTTCAATACTCAGGCCATCATAGATTTCATCACGGTTGATGCGCTTTTCTGAAGCCCACTCTTCTAACAAGATACGCAAGGCCCGCTGATATAAGCTGCTGCGGTTGTCCGGAAATCTTTGGGAACGGTCGTATACCAGACACAAAAACGTCAGCAGCAGCGGCGTATGGGCCAGCTCTTTTGCTGCCTGGTTTTTGTCTGCTTGCAGTACCTCCCAACACTTTTTGCCAGTCTCCCGTTCGCGGTCCTGTTCGTTGCTAAACCAGTTGTTAATAAACTGTTGGATTTGCGCGTCATCAAAGTCTGCCATACCCACATCGCTAAAACGGGTAAAGCCGCCGCGATAGGCGGCTGTGCGACAGGAGGCAATAAACCGATTTTGATCGTAGCGATCTACAAAGTCTTGAATCGTGCGAATGACATTGTCTAAATTCGCTGTAGGTACTTCATCCAAACCATCCAGCAAGATCAGCAGTTTGCCCTGCTGAAGAGCGCTTTGGGTAAATTTCCCCGGCTCTGGAAAATCGCAGGTTTCAAATTCCCTAGCTATCAGTGCAGCAATGTCAATGGTATCTGCTTCAAATCGCTTGAGCTCTAGCAGCACTGGCACGCATCGATGGCGGTACTCCGCATTTTCATAGTGCAGCGTTTTCAGAGACTCCAAACCCACCTTTCGTAAAAAAGTAGATTTCCCAGCACCAGGCCCTCCCAGCACCATTAAATACTGTCGATCATTGGCAACCGTAATACCCGACTGTTTCTCTCCATCGCGGCGTCTGCCCCCATAGCCACGCAAGCGAGTTGCTCGATAAGACTCTTCCAAGGCTGCAATCGATTCAAACTTAAGGATGTCGTCATCCTGTAAAAATTTTACCCCCGTATACACCTGTGCCAGGTCTACCGGTTCACGCATACCGAGCACCTTGAGCTGGCAGTGCCGCTTTTTGTAGTTGGCAATATACCTGCCCGAGGCATTAAACCAGCGCTGGCTGATCTCGGCGCTGACTGCGCTGCCGCCCTTACCCAAGATTTCTAACCCTAAGCGGGCCAATCCCTCACCCGTGCCGCTAAATAGCTCGCTCATATGCTACAGCCGTCATTGCGTCTTTCCTATTCTGCCAATTTCATTGCTGTGCTGCTATACCCTTTGCTCAACAGGCCCATAACAGAAAATTATCCTCGGCCATTCCGAATGTCCTAGGATTGAGAATTTCATTAGGCCCTACGAATTTATTAGGCCCTACGTTTGTAGGGGCGTTCCATGGAACGCCCCTACAAACGTAATTCTTGGCTCTTATACAATCCTTATCTCTTAACTAACTAGCCAAATCGTTCTCCGCGGTATCTCTAATGGCAAAACTACATCCTAGCAAGCAAGACCCAACTCGGTTCAAGGGATGTTTACAATTCAATGACCTACCAATGGGTGCACTCTAGAACGAGACAGGTGCTACAGAATTATTGCTGCTGCTGTTTCCACGTGTCGGTCAGCAGGCCAGAATATCCCCAGTCTTCTTCGTTAATTTCTTGAATAACAATATGAATATGCTCGGGCTTTTTCCCTAATACCCGTACCAGTGAATCAGTCACATCCTTAACCAGCTCAGCTTTCTGGTCGCGAGTGGCTCCGGTTGTAATCTGGATGTTGACGTACGGCATAACTCAGCTCCTCCCTACTTTGTAAGTTTATAGCTTGGGCAAAATAGGCCCTCAGCCCATTGCCCAAAATGCCCGATGCACAGCGGCAATCTCAGCTTCTACTTCGGCCACTGGTCCCACCACCGAGATCTCTTTTTGCCCTGTGCGAAAAACATCTCGACAGGGCAAATCTAGGGTGGGATTTTCAGGATGGTTGCCCGTTAGTTCTAATAGCCGCGCTTCTGAGAGACCGTAGACCAACCGTCCGACATTGGCCCAATATTGGGTGGCGGCACACATGGCGCAGGGTTCGACCGTGGTGTAGAGCGTACAGCCCCACAGATAGTCGGGGCTAAAGTTAGTCACCGCCGTGCGAATGAGGACCGACTCGGCATGGTTGACTGTGTCCACATTGCCCTGGGTGAGCAGCACCGTCTCGTGGTCCGGTGCCACTAAAATTGCGCCAAAGGGATGGTGGCCAAAGGATTGCGATCGCTGGGCAATCTGGTTGGCATAGCGCAGGTGGCGGATATGTTGGGGCAGCGTCGCTGGGGACGTACTCGGAGGGGCAGATTTGGCCATGGTTTAGGGAGCCCGTACAAAAAAGCAGAAGGGTGTATTTAGGGTCGTGTTTAAGCGTACTGATTACCAGCATGGCCCGGCGATCTGTACAAAAGTCGTTGGATTCAGTAAATTTGGTCACTGAATTTTAGCGCCAGCTTCATCTAACGTCATAAATATTACACGCAGCTTCAGACCTACAACCCACACTTGACCTATGGCGAACCACTTCAACCGACGCCGGTTTCTAGGATACGGTGCAGCCACGGCGGCCACCAGCATTTTGTTAAAAGCCTGTGCCCCTGGGACAGCGCCAGAGGCAACTACGGAGGCTGGGGAAACGACGGCAGCCGCCACCGGGCAAGCCTCTAGCATGGCTATTGTGCTACCGGGCACCATTACCGACGGTGGCTGGAACCAGCTGGGGTACGAGGGGGTCAAACGGGCAGGCGACGAGCTAGGGCTTGATGTGGCCTATGTGGAACAGGTTAAAAATGCGGACCAAACCGAGGCGCTAACTGACTTTGCCCGTCAGGGGTTCTCCCTGGTGGTGGGTCACGGCGGTCAGTTTGATGCGGCCATTGAACAGGTGGCGGCCCAGTTTCCAGAAACCTTCTTTTTGGGGGTAAATGGCGACATTGTGGGCAGCAACTATGGCTGTGTGCGCACCAACTACAACCAGATGCTGTACCTGAGCGGCATGATTGGAGCCTCCATGAGCACCACTAAGAAAATGGCCTACCTGGCGGGGATGGAGTTTAAATCTACCCAGCAGCAGGGGGTGGCGATGGACTTAGGGGCTAAGGCAATCGATCCTAGCGCCGAGGTGATTTCTAGCTTTGTGGGGGACTTTAATGATATTGCCAAGGCCAAGGAGTCGGCCCTGGCGCTGATCTCTAGCGGTGTGGATGTGGTTTTCCACAATTTGGATAACTCAGCTCCGGCGGTGCTAAAAGCCTGTGAAGAGGCGGGTATCTATGCCTTTGGTAACAACATTGACCAGCTTGACCTGGCCCCCGATGCCATTTTGACCAGCGCCATTCAAGACATTGGCGGGGCGATTACCATGGTGGCGGAGCTGGCGGGTAAAGGAGAGATTGAAGGTAAGAAGTATGTGATTGGTTTAGAAACGCCTGAACTGGTCCGGTTTGGCACCTTTAATGAGGTGGTGCCGGGGGATGTGCGCAGCAAGGTTGAGGCGGTGGCCGTGGATATGGTGGCGGGCAAGCTCACGTTTGAGGATACCGAAGAAAACGGTAAGGCGGCGGTTCGTTTGGTATCTTCATGAGTGATTTGCAGCTGGTCGAGATTACCAAGCGATTTGGTAGCTTTACGGCCAATGATTGCATCAGTCTGACGGTGCGGGCCGGGTC
>JBCCAQ010000327.1:0-4932 GCA_039814735.1 Cyanobacteria bacterium P01_A01_bin.15 | reverse complement strand
TCTGCGAGCTGCCCGTCTCCGGCATCAAGGACTCGTCCGGCGATCCCGCCCGCCTGGCCGTCGAGCTCGACCAGGCCGAGTCCGGGGTCTACACCGGCAGTGCCGCGCTGCTGCTCCAGACAGCGGTTGAATTTCCTGACGCAGGTCTTGGGCGGCCAGGGTCACCTCCTGGGTTAGCCCCACCACATTTTCCGAAATCATGCGGGTGTTGCCCAGGATTTCCTTCACACCATTGAGGATTTCAGGATCGGCCAGGGCTTCGGAAATTCGCTCCGATGATTCTAGGAGATCTTCATAGTTGACCCCCACCACGCCCTCTAGGCGATCACCATTACAAAAAATCAGGCTGCTGTTGCAGTCTGCCGTCGTAGGCCCTGGGATGGAATCATTGTCCAGATTGGCTTCTAGCGGTGGTTGAATCGTTATGGTGGTTTCGCCAATCAGACCGGACTGGCTGGTCTTGATCACAGAGTCAGCCGGAATCCGCAGGTCTTGATTGTTGATTTCAACATTGACAGTTACCCGATTGGACTCTGGAGAAATACGGGTAATTTGCCCCACCGGCACCCCGCGATAGCTTACAGCCGTACCCTGTAAAATACCGCCAGCGCTTTCAAAATCGACCATGAGTCGGTAGCTGCGCTGGCCGTAGCTCACCCCCCGCAGCCATATGGCCAAACCGCCAAATAGGGCTACCCCCGCCAGGATCAGTAGCCCAACAGAGCCTTCACGAATGGTTCTTGCACGCATGGTTTCCTATGGATTAACGGTAGATGGTAGAGCCAATCGAATACCCTGGGAGAAATTATACGGGGGGATTCTATCACTATCAATTAATTAGTAACCTTACTGGGCCACTCGAATCGGACCGTCAATGGCAGCATTAAAAAACTGCCGGACATAGGGGTTGGGGGTAACGTCGATTTGATCCACCGTTCCCATCCACTGAATAGAGCCCTGGTGCAACATGATGACCCGATCGGCGGTGCGACGGATGGTGCTGTCCTGGTGGGTCACAATCACATAGGTGCTGCAGCCACGGTTGCCCTGGATATTGCGAATCAAATCTTCGATGACGGTAGATGCAATGGGATCGAGGCCGGCGGTGGGTTCATCGTAGAGCAGGACAGTGGGTCTTTCCTCCGCCTCGCGAGGGTTAGCAATGACGGCCCGGGCAAAACTGACCCGTTTGCGCATACCGCCTGAAAGCTCAGCCGGGTAGCGATCGCAAATATTTGGCAGACCGACCATGTCCAAGGCCTGTCTGGTCAGCCTCCCGATTTCGCTATCCGACAGGTCCGAACTTTGATAGAGGGAAAATCCCACATTTTCCTGGACCGTCAGCGAGTCAAACAGGGCCGCCTGCTGAAACACCATGCCAATATTGACCCGATCCTGGGCGTCTTCAATCAAACCGTGGCGCTGCTGACCGTCAATAAAAATATCGCCCTGGTCAGCCGCTAGCAGCCCGGCAATGATGCGTAAAATTGTAGATTTGCCCGTACCAGAGGGGCCAATCAGGGCAACCGCCTCCCCTGGGGTCACCGCCAAGTCAACATTGTCCAGCACCTGATTGCTGCCAAATCGTTTAGAGATTCCCTTGAGTTCAATAATGGGACGATCGCTATCGCAAGGGGATTGGGGAACAACCCCACCGGGTTCCAAGACAGACATTAGGAGCGTTACTAACGGTTACGATAAGTCGCTAACAAGCTGGGGACAGCTTATGACAAGATAACCCATGGTCATGAAAAGGGCGTGAGAAATAAGCCTATGCTCTTGTGGATCGGTTCACTAACAAAGTTCTTGAAGCGTAATATCCGGTTTGTTTGGCATGAAACCAAAGATTTAACGCCGGTTCACAGTCGCTGGGTGCGCTGGCTTTTACCGGGTCTACTGGTCAAGCGCTGGCTTTTTTTAAGCACCGTGGGGGTGCTGCTGGTCGGTCTGGGGGCGATGATCGCGCTGAGGCTCACCCCGGTCTTTTTTACCGTTCGGTTTGTATCGACGGTGCTGCGCACCATTACAGAATTTATTCCCCGCTACATCAGCGGTCCCCTGGCTATTTTGTTTGGGGTGTCTTTAATTATTTGGGGACAAAGCCGCACCCTGGGCTCGATTACGGAAGTGCTGCTGTCCGGCAGCCAGGAGAGTAGCCTGTGGGATGCGATCGCATCCCACCGCAAGCTTAACCGTGGGCCGCGTATTGTCGTTGTTGGCGGCGGTACGGGGCTGTCTACCATGCTGCGGGGGCTAAAGCGCTACAGCGCCAATATCACCGCCATTGTCACCGTAGCCGACGATGGCGGCTCCTCCGGGCGACTGCGCCGGGAGATGGGGGGGCTGCCACCGGGGGATATTCGCAACTGTCTGGCTGCCCTTGCCGACCAGGAAAAGCTGGTCACCGAGCTGTTTCAATATCGCTTTAGCGGCAGCAGCGACCTCAGCGGCCACAGCTTTGGCAATTTGTTTTTAGCCGCCATGAATGAAGTGACCGGCGACTGGGAAAAAGCGATTTCTGCTAGTTCCCAAGTGCTGGCGGTGCGTGGGGAGGTGCTGCCCTCCACCCTTAGTGATGTCAAGCTGTGGGCCGAACTCAGTGACGGTCGTCGGATCGAGGGGGAGTCCAATATCACCAAGGCTCGGGGTCGGATTATTAGCATTGGCTGTACGCCCGCTGCCCCCCCGGCGCTGCCCAAAGCCGTGGCCGCCATCCGGGCCGCTGACTATATCATTATCGGCCCCGGCAGCCTGTACACCAGCATTGTCCCCAATCTGCTGGTGCCCGAAATTGCCGATGCGATCGCATCGGCCCAGGTGCCCTGCATCTATGTGTGCAACATCATGACCGAGCCGGGGGAAACCGACCACTACAGCGTCTCGGAACATATTCGCGCCATCGACCGTGCCTGCTGTCGCCGGTTATTTGACGCTGTCCTGGTGCAAAAGCGATCGCCCTCAGCGACAGCCCTGGAGCGCTACCGCAAAGAAGGGGCCGAGCGGGTAATATTTGATCGAGATGCCGTCATTGCATCGGGGCGACGTATCGTCATCGCCAACGTTATGAATGAGACTGAAACCGGCACCATCCGCCACGATTCGCTACGGCTGGCCAAGGTGCTGATGCGCTGGCACTCCAGGGTATTTTGACACCACGGTCAAAGGCCGCTGCGTCTATCCCGCAAAAAACCGCCGCGATACCCAGCTAATCACACCGCTGGCAATAGCACCTGCCATCAGAATGCCGATGGACGGCATAAATAGCGGCTCCCACAGGCTGTACCACAGGTCAAACCCCAGGTTGATATCGGCCGCCTGCCCGGCCAGGGCCGTCGCAAACCACAAAAAGCTAAATAGTACAAAAAAGAGATTGATTGCCAGGGCCGTATTGAGCCAGTTGATTAAACGGTCTTTCATGGGGAGTTTTGCAAAAAGGCTACACCGAAAAGCTTGGATGGCTAATAAATCCTTCTAGAAATAGGTTGGGCATGACACTTTATGATAGAACGCCATGTTTTAGGGGGAAAGGATCACCGATGTGACAAATGCTTACCAAACTAAACACCGGGTCCAGTTTTCTCAGATTGGCCTAGCTTGGCCGCACTTGTAGTCGGTAGATCCGCAAATTATCCCCTCGAACCATTAAAAAGATTAGCCCCCACCCACAAATATCCAAACATCTCAACCATTGTCCAAAGGCCCGGCTACTAATGTTGTCTAAGCGGGGTTGAGAGCCCCTAGTAGGCAACCTGTTTTACAGAAAATAATCAAAAAAATAATCAAAAAAATGGCTATCCCTGATGGGATAGCCAGACTATAGAAATTGAGTTTTACTCGAGGCAAATGTTTTGAGGTAGGGGGCTAAACCCCTACACAGCTTCAATATCTAGCCCCTGGGATGCTTGTAGATTATCAGGATCGACATAGTGGCACACGGCTTCATCAATGCAAATTAAAGCCCAGCCAGACTTTTCTATTCCCATTAACTCATAGGGCCCATCTTGAACAAAGAATCCCTTATGATTTCTAGTGTCGGGCTTGACTTCTACAGCACTCTTATCCATTTTTTAAGGCTCCTTGAAACGGGGTGGGTTCCAATAAACAAGAATTACTTATTGGAATCTTTTCTTTAGCTTATCAGTTCCTTTTTATTTCGAGCGTTAAGTTATCTGACCAAAAACAGGAACCCAAAAAGCGCGGGGATCATGGTCCCACAACCCTTACAAAAAGCTGAAGCAGGCTAGTAGCAAGCCTTGGAAACCGCCGATTCGAATCGTTAAAAACTCAGGTTTAGAGACAAAAGTTTATGAATATCTGTAACCCCATTTAGCGGCGACGATCCGGGCGCTTTTGGCACCAGCCTTTTCTAGCTCAGGGTTTCAGCTATCAAAAATCCACTTTTCTACTCGTTTGAGGCTGTCCCAGTCGGGTTTTCTGGTTAACCCTTCTTTAAAGTTCTGTCGAATATCGGCCTGTACCTCCTCAACCGACATGACCAGCTGGGTGGCCAGCTCCACATGTTCACGCACCCCTTTACGACCGCTGTCTAGGATGGCAATGGCCATATTGATGTGGGCCTGGGGGTCTTGAGGGGTGATCCGGATGGCCTTTTGAGCTGTCTTAAAGGCGGCGTTGGGCTTTTCTGCTAGGAGATAGAGCCAGGACAAACAGGTATAGATAGCGCTATTTTTGGGGGCTCGAGCGCTCAGGTCCTTAAATGTAGGGATGAGGGTATCGACGCTCTCACCGGCCTGGTAGCGCTGCAGTCCGTCTTCAAATAGTTCGTCAATAGATTGGCTCATGGGGAAGTCGTTGTCAAAAAACCTCCCCATTTTAAGCCGCCTTAGGCGCTAAAGGATTTACCACAGCCGCAGGTTTGGTCGGCGTTGGGGTTGGTAAACTGAAAACCGCCGCCAATCAGGGCGTCGCTAT
>JBCCAQ010000219.1:0-9064 GCA_039814735.1 Cyanobacteria bacterium P01_A01_bin.15 | reverse complement strand
TAGATCCGTTCGTCAAAGCGGGTATGGAAGCTGCCGTACTTAATCCAGTATTGCTGCAGGTCGTGGTGGGGGGTGTGCAAACTGGCCTTAGACCGGTATAAAACCACGCGTCGATGTTGGCCGATCCAGATTTTTTTAACCGGTTCTACGCAGATTAGGGTACCGCCTAGGGCTTTGAGACAGTCTTGAAACTTTTCCACCGTTGAATATTCGACGGTTTCAAAAATAAAAAAATTACCCGAGCGAATCAGGTGACGGCTGCGGATCCACGATTGCATTTTCTTTTGAGCTTGGGGAGGCAGCATGGAAGTCCGAACCGCGTCTAGATCTGTTTAATTAGAATCTGTTTAATTAAAAGCCGTTTGATTAAAAAGGTAGTTCGTCATTAAAATCGCCACACTTGCGAAATTGTAAAATTCCCTCGGTCGAGCCCCAAACATACTCATCGGTGTCCACATCCATCCCCTGATCGATGCTCATCCAGGTACTTGCCGTAATCTCCACATGGCTAGTGAGATAGGTAAGTTTGCCCTCTTTTGGGATAATACAGGCCTTACCCGGCTCCACACTACCGATAAAGGTATCTCCCTGCCGTCTAAACACCATTGAGCAACCCTCACGCCGTTCAATACAGTCGGGGGTAATTGTTTTGAGAATCTCGGTATTGTGGCCGGCTCCCGCGTAGAGCAGGCGATCCTTTAGACCATAGTTTTCGATATACACATGGTCCCCTCGATCCACCATCTGGTGGATGCCCTGGCGGTAGGGTGTCCAGCGGTCGTAATCGTAGGTTTGCTCAGAATATAGCCCCAACCCTGGGAAAAACCCGGGGGGCAAGGGTCGAAAAAGAATGCGGATATGGGCAAATTTTGTCGGTGCGTCAAAGGCCTGCTGCTGATTGCTAAAGTCCCCTGATATCCAGCGGGCCAGGGTTACAAACTCTTGGGAGTAGGCGATATCGACATTGAGCACCATTTCTGAACTATTTTTAAAGGGTTTGTTGTTTGAAGCCCTACCGTGAAAATCGCTGCCAGTGGCGGGCTAGCGCGGTGCGATCGCAAGTCTTAATATCCCTAGTGTAAGCAAGGACAGGATAAAATTGCCAGCTGCGATCGCGGGTCAGTTACAGTATCAACGTCCTATGACACGGGCTGACGCCGCACCTCCGATGAGAAACTGGCCGTCGTTACCCCCTTGCCACTGCTGGTTTTAATCAGGGACACTCGAAACCTCAAATTAGGCGTGGCAAACCAAATCTTTTCTTCCGCTGCCGCCCGATCGTAGGCGGTCGTCAATATAAACGTGCCATCTTCTGTCAAACAGTAGCTGCCGAGGGCTTCCATGGTTTCTGCATAGCCCTGCTCTCGCAGGAGTTTCCCCTGGCTGGGGCCAGCCGGTACCGGCACCAAAATGGTAGACCCCTCAATCACCTGATCCTCATCCCAGTCTGACTCCCCCTCCCAGCTCATCTTAAAGGGACTGACAACGGCATCTGGAGAAATCTCATAGCGTCGACACAGGTCCAATACGCCCGGTTCATCAACCTTGATAGATTCAATAATGATGGTGGAGCGCACCTCTTCAAAATGGCCAAACGCCAGATGGTGCGCGCTACGCTGTGACCGCCATTCCCCCAGGGAGCGCTCAACAAAGGTTTCAATATCCATGCAGGTAAACCATCTTTATAATCAATCCATAGCGCTCTTTGGGCATTCCTCTGGGGTTGCCGGTCCTGTGCCCCAGTCTGTGTCCTAAATAGACGCGGCCAAAAGCCTTCAGAACAACAGGTTTCCCGTAAGTTTACCTGTGTCTGAAGGCTTTAAGGCGGGTCGGCGGCCCGTCAGACGCCGCCTCAGCCGCATGCCTCAGCCGTTAAGGACGAGACACCTGAATCGAAACAGCCTTTCCCTCGGCTGATCCTACACTTCCGAGATACTGACAATCTTGGCACCCGAGCGCTGCATCGTCTGGATCCGCTTAGAAAGCTGCCCGTAGCCAACTTCCACGCTGTAGTTGCTCTTGGTCACCCGAGCCCCAAAGTTTGCCTTGGACGCCATAATCCGGAAACGTTTACCCGTATTGCTATAGGCACCTGAACCCGCCGCTGGCGACTTGATTTTGCTGCCTAGGTTACCGGCAACATCGCTGATCAGCTTAGCCGATGTACCCGTATCGTTAGCGGCGTAGCCACGATCTAGGGCAAACAAACGGTTAAAAGCAACATTCTTGATGCCCGTCTGGGTTTTAGCACCGCGGCCATAGGGTACGACGTTCTCACCAAATGTCGCGAGATACTCATCGCTGCTGAGGTACGAGTCGATTTCAGCGTCGTAGCCTTTCTCGTTATAGACCTGGACGTGGGCGGAAATTTCTGTTTGATCCTGGGGGGCGCGGCCCAGCAGATGCTTAAAATTTAGTTCGATAAATCGATAGGAAGATGAGTTGTTAAAAAAGCGCTCCCTGTAGAGATCCGATGTAGCCACCGCTCGAACAAAGCCTCGTACGGTGAGGTCGCCGTCTTTCAGCATGGATTCTGCACTGACAAGACGCTGGCTATCAAGCACGTGGGCATTGCCCAAGACCTGTCTGTAGACCGCTCGAATGACAACCTGAAAATCTTCTTCGGTGGCGTTGGGGCGCAGCTCAACAGCGGCATCATTAATCCACAGTGACATAACTGTTTCTCCTAAACGATAGTGATAATTGACTCAATCAGTAACCCATTGAAACCGGAGGCCAATATGACGATATCCGCCATTGCTCAATGGGTTTCGGTGACGCTCAGAATTTTGCTGCCAGCTTTCAAAATAGTCTAGATACGCTGGGACATCTGGCTGTAGGCAACAGTCCTGCTTAATAGTCTTGCTTGCTCGTACGGTTGAGGGCCGCAGCGGATGTTGACGTATGACCGTCCCCTGAGACGGATATCTCCTCTGGAAATTCCGGTCCGATGCAGCCGTCAGATAACGACCTGAGCGCGGTTCGCTATTTAGACAGATATCGGATTTTGCAGCTTAAATGAGAGCAACTTTAAACTTCTTAACGAACTGGGCCGTTTTTGTGCACAGAATATACACAAAAAACAGTCTGGTTAGATTGGTATGGCCCGGGATATCGGACCATAGGAAAAAGGCCACCTTAACTCAGGTAAGGTGGCCTGCAAAGATTGCATTGGCCCGAGACTATACGATCTCAGTAATACTGACAATCTTGGCACCCGTGCGTTGAATACGCTGAATCTGGGGTGTCATCCTATCGGCGGAGACAATATACTCGTTCATGCTCACGCGGCGAGGAGCGTCAAACTTAGCGGCGGTGGTCTTAATTTTAAAGCGCTTGGTTGTTCCAGCATTAAGATTGGTGGCTGCAGGCTTAACCTTGTTGCCCTTAACCGCGCCAGCAACCTGGGACACCAGCTGAGCTGACTTGACCGCGCTGCTGACCTGGGCAGGACCACGATCGATCGCAAAGATTCGGTTGTAGCTCACCTGGGACTGGCCAACCTGGGTAACATTGGCGCTGTAGAACGGAACAACATTCTCACCAAAGCGAGACTGGTACTCTTCACTGTCGATGTAGGAATCGATTTCAGCGTCATAGCCTTCTTCCACACAGCGGCGAATATGCTCAGACAGCTCCGCCTGACTTTCAGGGGCACGCCCTAAAAAGTGCATAAAATTAAGCTCTACAAACCGGTAGGGAGCGCAGCTCTCAAAGTAACGACTGCGATAAAAATCGGATTTGCCGACAGCACGCACAAAGTCACGCACGGAAATACTGCCGTCACACAGCTGCGACTCAGCTGTTACCAGACGCTCGCTTTCCATTACGTGGGGATTACCCAAGACGTGTCGATACACGGCACGAATAACGGCCTGCTTTTCTTCGTTGCTGCTGGTGGACCACAACTCAAAGGTTTGCATGGTAACTCTCCTACTGGTTTGTTGAAACGTTCTCAAAAAATAGTTAATTAAAGACCTAGGCTATTGCTAGCCTAGGCACATCCTAGTGTGGGCTATCTAGGTGACAGGGGTAATGCTAGCGATCACACCGCCCTGCTTGTGAATGCGCTGGTACTCCTGGGACAGCTTGTCGTAGGGAACCATGTACACCTTGTTGGCACGACGAAACTTGGAGACGCGATTGACAGCGTTAGAGCGGTAGCTAGTCACCTCGATCCGATACACCTTACCGTTCGAGCTAGCACCTACACCGTGGCGAGTCCGCGCAGAATCGTCGGGGGTCTGGAATACCGCCCCATCAGACGATGGGGAGATGACGGGGGTGGGCGTAGCGTTGATGACCAACGAATTTAGGCGAGGCTTGATACCGTTAATACTGCCCTTGAGGGAGCTGCTGGAGGCACCCCGCACCAGCTCAAATGTGTGGGTAAAGCCCACCATATTGCTAGCTTCGGTTTTATAGCCGCGAATGTAGGGCACAAAATTCTGGCCAAATACATTCTGATACTCATCGCTATCGAGGTAAGAATCGATATCGGCTGCAAAGCCCTCGGTGTCCAAGATGGCGCTGTGGGCCTTCATCTCATCAAAGCTCTGGGGAGCCCGTCCCAGCAGGTGACGGAAATTGAGTTCAATGCTGCGGTAGCGGGGACAGCTCTCAAAAAAGCGCGACCGGTACATGTCGGATTTGGCGACGGCGCGGACAAAATCGCGCACGGTCAGCTCACCGAGCTTAAACTGAGACTCGGGCACCACTAAGCGCTCGCTCTCCATTACATAGGCATTACCCAAAACCTGTCTATAGACGGCTTTGATAATGGTCTCGAGGCCTTCACTATCGAGGCCAGGCACCCACTCGACTGGAGGGGTTTCGTCGAAAAGGCTGACGCCCAATCGTGCAGCTGGTCCAAAAGCCATTAATGCTATCTCCTAGATGACAACAATGGTCTAAATAATTTATCTCGGAATGTTAAGAAGCTTAGGGTTGACCGTGCCCCCAAAGCATCGCTGAACTTTTATAAACCCTCTAAATCTGCAGGTTAAACGCCGCTAGACCCAGGGAAAAAGAGTCCAAACAAGTTGACCGAAACTGAGCATAAACACTCGCTAAGGGTCATCTTCGTATATAAGAGCGACCTCTAATCGTCAAGAATTGTGAACTGCACTAAAACTGCACGGTCATATTGCTAGGGCCAAAACCATGGGTTTTATGAACTGGTAAAGGATATCCCAATCCTTTGTCTAAGGCTCACTTGGCCCCTCATGCTCCGGACCCAGATAGCGCCCCAATCGCCTCTGACATTTTGCTGAAAGATGCGGAAAGATACAGAAGTATACGATTTCTACGGGAAACCTGAGACGCCCACGGTGGAATATACGGGGTGCCTTTGGAGATTCAGTCTTTGAAGTTGTTTTTAGTTTGCCGATTTTGATGGCTGGGCTCGGGGGTCAATCAGCGGGTTGGAAGCTGGCAAGGGCATCGATCAGACGATCAAAATAGGGATCGATTGGTGCGTTACTGGTTGCTAGCTCAGCGAGCTGTTGTTGACTAGCTGTTTTGAGGGCCTGAAGACCCAATACCATGGCCTCTAGGGGCACCTGCAGCTCCTGGTAAAGCTGCTCCATGTAGGCGAGACCGGTGGCATCGGTGTAGTCGGTGCGCTGGGCGGCAATACCGTAGGTGATACAGCGTAAAAAGTGCCAAAAGTCTCGCCAACAGGCCTCGGCCCGCATCGGGGGGTACAGACCACCGCCGGGTTGGGTAATGTCAGGAAACTGACCTAGGACCTGGGCTCGGGCCTGGTCTACAAGGGTGGCGGCGTGCTCTCCTAGGTGACGGGCAACGGCCCCGGCGGGCATGGTTGTCAGTAGGGTTTCTCCCAGGTAGCGGCGTTCGTCATCGGCGGTCTGTAGGGCTGCGATCGCAGCCTCTCCAAACTGCTCCTGCCAGCCGTCAAAACTCACGATCCTGGCCTTGGCGATCAGTGCTTTTACGTGAGGGCTGAGGTGGGCGGTCATGGCGATCTACTCCTAAGGACCAGGTGGGATACTCTTCGCCTATTGTGCCAGGTCGTTTATCCCCCCATCCGACTGCCGGTTATTCCTTAAAACTTTCTGAAAAAATAAATATTATGATCGATTCCAGGGAGCTTTCCCAGTCAAGCGGCCCGGTAGCCTTGACCCTCTAATCAACTGTTGCAACCTATGAACATCGCCGAAATTAAAACCATTCTAGAAAATAGCGATTCCCAAAAACGGCTTAAGGGGATTGTTGCCCTCAAAGAATACGCCGCCGATATCGCTAGCCCGCTGCTGCTAAGCAAACAGGACGACCCGGCATTTTTGGTACGCTCCTTTGTGGCCATGGGACTCGGGCGTAAGCGCAGCGACGTCGGGTTTGCAGCCCTGTTGACCATGATGGGCTCGGATCCCGATGCCAATGTCCGAGCCGAAGCCGCTAACTCCCTGGCGATGTACGGCGATGGGGCGATTCCCCACCTGGTTAGCATGTTTCACACCAACGACAACTGGCTGGTCCGGCGCAGTATTTTAGCCGCCATGATTGACCTCGATAGCCCCGTCCACATGCTAGAAATTTGCCTGAGCGCCATTGGTGATAGCGACCTGACCGTCATTAATGCCGGGGTGGATCACCTGAGCCTGCTGGCGGAGACGGACCAGGCCGCCACGGCCCTAGCAGAAATCTTAGCCCTCAAAACGGCCAAAAACTGGTACACACGCATGCACGTTGCCTATGCCCTCAAGCGGTTTGACGACCCGGCGGCCAGGGCCGCTCTAGTAGAGCTTCGTCAGGACCCTCAGCATAAGGTCGTCGCCGCCGCGCTGGAGGGATTAGTGCCCTAGGGAATGGTAGACCCTGCTACAGCTTGAGCAGGGGGACTCTGGTAACTTTCCTAGGGAAGAGCCCCCCGAGGCCGGAATCTTTGGACGTACAGGCGTTCCATGGAACGCCTCTTCAGCATTAATTTTTGGACCTGATAAAATTCTTATCCCTTATTGCTGTTTCCACAGATTTTCGCTACCTTTGATGTAAATAAATGTAAACTTGTTTGTCCATGGCTTGCGTTTGAGCGCGAGCCAAAATTACAGGTCAACCCCTCTATGCTATCGACTATAACTACCGCCTCCACTGACAGCTTAGAAGCCCTGGCCGTTAGATTTTTTGAGCGCTCCGTGGGCCAGTGGAATTCCAAGCGTCGCTACTACACCCTTAAAAGTGGTGATGTCCAGGAGGTGGTGAGCGAGCTGACAATTGAATTTTTGAGCGGTGAACACCCCACCATGCTGGCCCTCGCTGATACCCACGGTCTGGCTGACCCTCTGGTTTGTGGGGTTCAGTTTGCCTGGCAGAGCAGCTACATTAGTCCTAGTCGTAAGCAGTCGGTGGGCTCTACTGCGTTTGGTATTCGCAGCAACATGCTTTATCGCGATCGCGGATTTGCCACCCCCAAACCGGTGGTCGCTAGCTACGAGTTTCGCGATCGCAACACCATGCAGCTCCACACGGAGTACAACGGCTCCGCTTTTGATGAAGAGCTAAAGCTAATTGGCGACAGCTATCGCACCCGTCAAACCATCATTTCGCGGGCGGGTGAGGAGATTATGATCGGTCAGTACCTGGAGACGCGGGTCTAGCTGGGTCGGTCTGAGGTTGCCTCGGTGGAGTCTTGCACCTCTAGGCTGCGTCGCGTTGTGTTGCGGGTCAGACCGTTCCACACGTCCAACTCCTGGGTCGAGCGGCCCAGCAGCTGCCCCCGCGAACGGCGGGTCAACCCCTGGGCCATTGTAAAGTCGGCTCCAGCAATGTTACCCACCATGCCAAAGTCAACGTCCGTCAGGTCGCTGGCCCGCAGGTCCGCCTTTTGAAACTCTGTGCCGCTGACGCGGGTACGACGAAGGCTAGCCCCCGTCAGAAATGCTTTTTGCAAGTTAGCCCCGCTGAGGCTGGCATCATCTAGGATGGCACCAGTGAGGTCAGCCCCGCTAAGATACGCTCCCAATAGCTTTGCCCCCCGCAGGTTAGCGCCCCGCAGGGCAGCCGTATTTAGATAGGCACCGTTTAACACAGCCCCTGGACCGACCGCGCCGGAACTCTGGTAGCGAAATCCCTCTGGCCACTGGGTCTGGTCATCATAGAGGGCGATATTGAGCCTGGCTCCCTCCAGGTTGGCCCCGCTCAGGTTGGCCCCGCTCAGGTTGGCCCGGTGGATAAAGGCCCCCGTCAGATCCGCCCCGCTCAAATCCGCCCCCATGAGTTCTACCCCCCGCAGGTCGGCCTGCTGCAGCTGGGCTCCGCACAGCACCGCACCGCTCAGGTCGGCTCCAATTAGGGTGACGCCCTCCAAACGGCAGTCATTTAGGTGGGCCGCCGATAAATCTACCCGATAAAAATCAAATCCACGCAGATCCCTACCGGATAGATCCGCTCCGCTCAGACTGCGCTGGTTTGACAACCGCTCCAAAAAAGAGGCTTCTAAACGTACGGTTTCGGGATGGCTCATGGCTGGCTAAACTTTGTAATTGAAAGATACTGCCATGCAAACAGTATTCTGTAGGGCTAGTGTACCAGCGCCCCTGGGCCCCATTTCCACCAGACAGGCCATCTTACGGATAACATCCCATGCCATTTCACACACCCATGACCATGATGGATTTCTTTTGCAAAAGCGAAGGGATCTGGTTTATTCAGCGGGCCGTCCACCATTTTGACTCTGTCGCCGATGAATCTGGTGAATCTAATCTGATTGTGGATGTCATTGCCGCCCAGGACCCACGGATTATAGAAATTTGTCAAAGTCAGGGAGTAGAGCCGAGTAAAGCCGCTGGCGGTGCCCAGTTTTCCTGGCAGTCAAACACTAAAGAGTTTACCTACGACTCTAAGTACGCGGCTATTTTGGTCGATATTCCCAATGACGATCGCGGCCGCTCGGGGCAGCTGTTACGGGACCGGGGCTATGTGGAAAACATGCCGGTGGTAGGGCGCTATGGCTTTGCCGACGATGGGGTGCTGACCATTGACAATGAGTATGACAAAAACCAGGGGCAGGAACGGTGCTGGTTTCTCTCCGACGATTTTCGGG
>JBCCAQ010000012.1:0-38207 GCA_039814735.1 Cyanobacteria bacterium P01_A01_bin.15 | reverse complement strand
GGGTCGCAACGGTTTCTAGCATACGGGTGATATCTCTATGACAGGCGAATTGGAAGCCCAGGCCTATGGTGTTTTAGCCACGCTGGCGGCGCTGCTTTTATTTCTTGTGACCGGGGGCGTCATCTATCTGACGGCCATTGAATGGCGAGACCGGCGCAAGCGCGCCCAGGAAGCGCTAGACAACCGCACCCCTGTCCGTAAGCGCAAGGGCAAAAAATAACTCCTCAACCAGTGCCTATACCCACTGCATCTACGCCGAACAGTTCCCATCTGTCGGCTCGATATTTAGCCTTTGTGGTCCTCCGGGATATTGACAAAGGTGCCTTTGCCGATGTTGCCCTGGAGCGCAATATCGGCAATTTTGCGCTGGGGCCAGCCGACCGGCGGCTGGCGACGGAGCTGATCTATGGCACCGTTCGCCGTCAGCGCACCCTGGATGCCCTGATCGATCAGCTGGGCAAACGACGGGCCGACCAGCAGCCCGCTGACCTGCGCCGTATTTTGCACCTGGGGTTTTATCAGCTGCGCTACCTTGACCATGTGCCCGACCATGCTGTTGTTGATACAACTGTTCAGCTGGCCAAGCAGCAGCGGCTGGGTAAGCTCAGCGGCGTGGTCAATGGCATGCTCAGACAGTACATTCGCCTGCAGGCGGAGGGCGATCCGCTGCGGCTGCCCGCCGATCCGACCCAGGCCCTGGGGATTTTGCACAGCTATCCCGACTGGATTATTCAGGCATGGCAGCAGCTGGTGCCCACCGAGGCGGTGGCCAGCCTCTGCGAGTGGTTTAACCAAACACCCAAGACAGATCTGCGGGTCAACCGGCTGCGCGCCACCGTAGAGCAGGTAGCCACCGCGCTGACGGAGGCCGGTCTGACGGTCAGCATCCAACCGGAAATACCAGACGGCATTAGGATATTGGGGCCAACGGGCAATGTGCGGCAGCTGCCGGGCTATGACGAGGGCTGGTGGATGGTCCAGGATAGCAGCGCCCAGCTGGTGAGCTATTTGGTTGACCCGCAGCCGGGGGAAACGATCATTGATGCCTGCGCCGCCCCCGGTGGTAAGGCCGCCCATCTGGCTGAGCTAATGGGGGATACGGGACGGGTATTGGGGTGCGATCGCACCTCTTCTCGCCTCAATAAAATCCGTCAAAACATCAGACGGCTGCGGCTCACCAGCATCGAAACCGCCATGGGCGACAGCCGCGACCAGCCTGAATTTAAAGGCATCGCCGACCGGGTACTGCTGGATGTGCCCTGCTCTGGCCTAGGTACCCTGCACCGCCATGCCGACGCCCGCTGGCGACAAACCCCCGACTCTATAGTCGGGCTCACCACCCTGCAGCGAGAACTGCTTGAAGCTGCCACCCGCTGGGTCAAACCCGAAGGTGTGATGGTCTATTCCACCTGCACGCTGCACCCCGACGAAAACCAGAATTTGATTCAATCTTTTCTCGTCGACCATCCCGACTGGCAGATTCACCCCCCCACGAAAGACTCTCCTGTGGCTCCCTTTGTCACCGACCAGGGTTGGGCCACAGTCTGGCCCCACCAGCAGGACATGGACGGCTTCTTTATGGTGAGATTACGCCAAAACCCATAGGGGCTTGTCAAAAATCAAGCTCATGATTTAATCCTGATGATTATGTCTAACAGAGAATGCGATAACTTTTCCTTTTAGAATTTTGCGCGCAGCGACAAAATTCTAAACCGCTCCACCAACCGTTCAAATACGTTGCTATTAGGGATAACATGACTAGTTTTCCGTTGGGTTGTAGGGCGGCGGAACGCCCTGCCCAGGGGAAGCCCCGTTGGCGATTTGGGATAGCGCCTATGTTTCCGAACAGGGAACTCGGCGGGACCCCAAGCAACCGGTTTTGCGAATGACCAACTCCTCAAGATCCACGGGGAAGTTGGATTAATCGCGGCATGGGCTGCTCAGGGCTTTCCTCCCTGAAACCCTCCTGAAGTGGGGTCCTAGACTCCCCTTTCGGAAATAATTAAGTTATCCCAACTAGGCACACTGGGGTTTCCCCGAAAGGAGGTTGTCGTTCATTACAACGATTCAGGTATGGTGAGGGTTACGGCGAGGTCAAACTTATACATTGCCGCACCCAACCCATAAACTTGTTTCTCAACAACTCCTAATTCATTGTTTAAACGGATCGTAGTCTGCCAACAATCTTTCCAACTTTGCTTCATCAATACGACTCAACATTCGTTTAGCTTCTTCCTGATCACGAATTGTCTTAGACAAACTCACCGTAGAGCCGACAGAAAACATTAGCCCCATCCCCAAATAGCCCTTTAACCAAATATCTGCCGGTAAATAGGTAATGCCAACGGCAGTAGCTGAAATTGACACAACAAACGATATCCAGGTTTGAGCAATCCAGGCGGTTGTGTGGTTGGTCGGTGTGGCAAACTTTTTAGTCGTCGTCATAATACTGCTCCTAAAAGAATCTTTCGATGTAGTGCAAGTTTCTCTCAAGGAGAGATGCAGATGCCATGAGGAGACATCAGTCCTCCCCACTGGACCGAAGCATATAGAAGTAAAACGAATTAGTTGCTGGCGATGCCCTCATCGCGGGCGGCCTGTTGTACCGCTGCTGCAACTGCCGTGGCGACGCGCGGGTCAAAGACCGAGGGCACAATGTGGTCCGGGCGTAGCTCGTTATCGGGAATGAGGGTGGCGATCGCATGGGCGGCTTGTAAAAACATGCCCGTGGTAATCGCCTCGGCGCGGCAGTCGATGGCTCCGCGCAGCAGACCGGGAAAGGCCAGCACGTTGTTGATTTGGTTGGCATAGTCGCTGCGCCCTGTGGCCATCACCGCCACGATGCCATTTAGCAGCTCCGGCTGGATTTCGGGGACCGGGTTGGCCATGGCAAAGACAATGGGGTCCTGGGCCATGGACTTGACCATATCGACGGTGACCACACCGGGGGCGCTCACCCCCATAAATACGTCTGCGCCTACCATGGCATCGGCTAGGGTGCCGGTTTGGGCCACGGCAAATTCCTGTTTGCGCGCGTTTAAGTCGGTGCGATCGCAGCTAATCATCCCCTTTGAGTCACACACCACAATGTGGTTGACCCCGGCCTTTCTAAACAGCCGGGCCATAGCCAACCCCGCTGCCCCCGCGCCGTTGATTACCAGCTTAATATCGCCCAGTCCTTTACCCACCACCTTGAGGGCATTGACCAGGGCCGCCAGACTGACAATGGCCGTCCCATGCTGGTCGTCATGGAAAATCGGAATATCCAGCTCCTGCTGCAGCCGCGCCTCAATTTCAAAACAGCGGGGGGCGCTAATATCCTCTAGGTTGATCCCACCAAAAACCGGCGCAATCCGCTTCACCGTTTCCACAATTTCATCCGTATCCTGGGTATCCAGGCAAATGGGAAAGCCATCTAACCCCGCAAACTCCTTAAACAGCATGGCCTTGCCCTCCATCACCGGCAGGGCTCCCTCCGGCCCCAGGTTCCCCAGCCCCAGGACGGCGCTGCCATCGGTGACAATCGCCACCGTATTGGATTTGATCGTCAGGTCATATACCCGCTCCGGGTGCCGCGCAATTTCAGAACACACCCGACCCACACCGGGGGTATAGGCCATCGCCAAATCTTCCTGACTACGCACCGGGGCCTTGCACTCCATCCGGATTTTGCCACCCTCGTGCAGCTTAAATGTGCGATCGTGTACTTCGAGCACCTCCACCTGGTCCAGCGCCCGTACCGCATTGACAATTTTTTCAGCATGTTCAGCGCTAGCAGCATCGACGCTGACATCGCGGGTAACATTGGCCCGACATCGCTCTACCACATCGATATCCCCCAGGCTGCCCCCGGTTTCTGCGATCGCCTGGGTGACCTGGGCCAGCATCCCCGTTTGGTTGGGGACATGCATACGGATGGTTAAACTATAGCTAGGATTCGGTGTCAGGCTGACCATTCTCAAAAACCTCGGATAGCGGGAGGGGTATGTAGTAAAAAAATGTTAAGCCTTGATGGCCCCATCCCGCGACCCCTGGAATCATCCAGATAAAAGGTCTTCACAAAATAATTCGTTTTCCTGGTTGTAGGGGCGTTCCATGGAACGCCCCTACAACCAGGCCCATCTACCGGCCCTTCCCTGCTACCCTTTACCCGTAACCATGCCAAGCCTCTACGCTGAAACCGAAATTAACGCCCCCGCCGCCGCTGTCTGGGATGCCTTGGTAAGGAAAGAAAACTGGCGCTATTGGAATACCTTTCTCTACGACTGCGATCCGCGCTCTAGCTTTATGCTAGGCCGGGAAGTCTTTATCGCCATGCAGCGGATTGAGGGCGACGCTGATACGGAGTTTCAGCCGGTGGTGACCACCCTGCGACCGGGCAGCTGTCTGCGGTGGGTTTCTAAAATTCCGGGGCTAAAGACAGAGCATTCTTTTGAAATGCAGGAAATCACCCCCGGACGCACCCGCTATCTACACCGGGATATTTTTATGGGTCCCCTTTCTAGAATGTTTCTGCCGTTTATCCGGGACGATGAGCGCGAGGGGCTGCGGCGGATGGCCCACCAGCTCAAGCGCTATGTGGAAAGCGGCGGCCAGCCCCAGCGGGATCCCTACGGCAGAAACGCCTACGGCGATCCCTACGGCGGCCGGGGCGGCGGCTATGACGATCGGGGCTATGGCGGCGGCTACTCGGAGCGGGGCTATGACGAGCCGCGCTACGGTCGGGGCGAGCCGAACTATCCGGAGCGGGGCTATCCGCCGGAGCGGGGCTATGACGATCGCAGATACGACGACCGCAGCTATGACGACCGGAAGTATGACGACCGGGGATATCGCGATCGCACCGAGCCCAGATACGACGACCGGGGCTATGACGACCGGGGCTATCGCACTCCCCCCGACCGCACCCCGCCCGATCGGGGCTACCCCGACCGGGGCGATCCCGACTACCGCGACGATGGCTGGTAACCCAGCCCTAATCCACCCGCACCCGCCGGGTCAAAATCGCCATCACCTCATTGGGGCGACCGGTAGCCAGCGGTCGGCTCCAGTCGTTGGGTTCGGCATACTGTTTGGTGTGCAGGTCTAAAATGGTGCGCTGTACGGCGGTGAGACTGCCCAGCAGCAGATGCCGCACGTCTTCAAAGTCGTGCTCGGGCAATGGTTCTACCGAGCGGGTAGGGGAAACGGTGGGCGCGCCCTGGGAAGAGGTTTGAAACATGAGTTCTGATCTCCTAAGTAAACAGGTAGGAAAGCAGAACCCAAGGAGCTTAGCCACAGGTGCAAAAGCACCGTTGCCAAGTAGTATCGTGGCCCCAGACCAAAAGGCCAGGACCAGTCAATGCTCGGCAACGCCCAACGTTAGGGTCAGGGTGGGTGGCTAGGGCATAATAACCCCTAGCACCCAGACTGGCTTTGGCAGTTTGGGTGTGAAGCTGCTGATAGGTGTTATGACCACCTATCAGCGGCGCTAAGTCATTGAGTTCTGTAGGACAAGGCCGCTAAGTTGCAACCTTGGTTTAGCAGCGTAAGGGGTAACCCAAACGTCCGTCAAGCCCCCGGTGAGGAATGATTACAGACCAACTTTTCTTGATATGTTGCTGGGGCCAGACAATTGGAATTAGCTCCGGCAATATATCAAGTTTCGCAACGGGGGTTAGCATTCCCAGAGTCAGATTAGCTACTGTGCAAGACGTTCAGACGTTTTCTATAGAGCTTTACTAGGAACCATGCTCAATTGTGCCAGGATTTTCAGACCCCCTCAGATTTAGGGGTCTGAAAATCCTGGCAGCCGCAAGCGTTTCAAATGGTGGTGGGTCAAATTCCACTACCCCGCGAGGAGACGGAAATACGACAATGCGCTGCTATGCCATCGATGACTAAGGCTACCTGCAATCTGCCCGATGGCACCTGGGCTCAATATGAGCAGTAGGCCCCCGCGATGGAATCACTTTTACGCTTTAAGTTGGCCCTTCCCTTCCCAATCTGTATAGACAACAACTGGCCAATAGCAAGCGCCCCGGACTCAAAGTCGCAGGGCTAATTGAACCAAAACCCACTGAAAGGGGTTCGTACCCCAAAAGCGATCCCTAATCGCACCAGCCAAGTTGTCCCTCCAGTGGACAGCCCCCAATTAGCGCGAGGTTTTCAACCTGGCGTGAGATAGCGCCTACCAGCCGCCACACGCATAGACAACAACTGGCTAACAACCCACCGTACCCCACAGAGACCGCACCAACAAAACAAAAGCGGCAGTCGCCCATTCCAGGCAACCACCGCTTAGCATTTAGAGACTAGCAAATAAACAAAATACCAGCGTGAAATAGCCCTCAGGACATCCTCCCCTTGGTAAGGGGAGGTGCCGTAGGCGGAGGGGTTCCGATCGATAGCGCTAGTGTTGAGAACCCCTCCCTGACGGTTCCCCTTAGCAAGGGGAACCCAATGTTGCCAGGTCTCTCAAGACTTGCCGTCGCTAGCCCTTACTAGCCTCATACAGTACTCCCGTCATCGGTCGCGGATAGTTAGATTTTCTCGCCGCCGCCTGACCATACAGATTCCCAAATAAATCGTCACCATTGCGCTCTGCTGTCGGAGTCTCCTCCTGGGCAGATGACTGATAAAACGTCATGGTCTTTGTATGGTACTCAGTCTGGTACAGCGTATTGGTCATACCATTGATCTCTGTGAGATCTGGTTGCTCAATCCCCTGGGCCTGACGGTACAAATAGTCCCCAAAGGGCTGCTCCTGCCGTAGCAACGAGGGTAGCGCCGCCTGGGGCATGCCATACTGCACATCCAACCGGGGCTGGGGTTTGTTGTGCACGGGGGTTTGATACGCCAGCTCGGGGCTGTCGCTAAACTCAGCTAGACCCTCTTGCCAGTTGGTCACCACCGAGCTAATGTCAAATCCCATCGCTCGCTGAAAATGCCATAGCCCCCCCTGCAAAAAGAAAAAGGCCAGGTAAAACTGGGTATTGGCCAACCACGTGCGTGAGGCATAGCCCGCCTCCATGGTTTGATTAGGATCAAAATAAAATGGCGGAAATGCTGACTTGAGCTCAAGCGTTGGCCCATAGAACTCAGTGGGATAGCTCAGCGTATCAAACGCACAGTAGTAAGATGCCGCGAAGGATGCGATCGCAATCCCAAACAGCGAATAGGACAAAATCCCATCGCCGGAAAACATAAACAGATCCTGCACCCACTTAAACGGCGGTGTGAGAATGTGCCAGGCTCCCCCCGCAATAAGCAACACCGCCACATAAATATGGCCGCCCACCAAATCCTCTAAACTGTTGACCTGAAACAAACGGGTACGATAGTCCCAGAGAGTGGCCGGATCCAAGGTAGGGTCGGTCACCAGCCGTACAGTCTCCGTGCTGGTGTCATACAGCCCACCAAAATAGAGAGCCTTGATCACCAGCAACAAAGCACCCAGCCCTAAAATAACCAGATGATGCCCCAAAATAAAGCCAAGCTGTTTTGGATCGTCCCAGGCAAAATCAAACTTAGATGCGTTGCCCTGGGCCATCTCCAGGCTGCGGGGCAAACTAGACCGATGAAAATAAGCCCCAAAGGCTAATACCCCAGCGGCCACAAGGTGAATCACACCAATGGCAAACATGGGATACGTATCCACAATGGCTCCATCGGAGAGGGTACCCCAGCCCTCAGCCGCCAAATGGGGTAACAATATCAGCCCCTGCTCATACATGGGCTGATTCGGAGCATACACCGATAGCTCAAATAAGGTGAATACACCCACCCAGGCCATAATGATGGCCGCCTGAGCCACGTGCGCCACAATAAAGGTGTTAGACAGATCGACAAACCGAGCATTGCCGGCCCACCAGGGATAGCCCCCTGGTTTTTTGATTGAAGCATCCATAGCGAGACCTAAATAGTAGTTGTCAGTAGACAGTTTGTCTGCCGCAGACAGTCTGGGCAGACAAACTATCTATTCTGTTGCAAACGCCTAGCTTAAGCCCGCAATAATATGATCAAAGTAGGCATCCATCTCTTGACCGGCCTGCGCGCCGACCCGATCGGATACCACCGATTTCATTGCTTCAACCGCCTGGACAGTTGGCTCAATGGGAACCCCCAAAGAGAGATAGGTTTCCTTGAGACCATCTAAAACCCGCTCATCCAAAATAGACTTATCCGCCGCCAGCATGGCATAGGTGGCATAGCGCAAAAAGTAGCTCAAATCCCGCAGACAGGCGGCGTAGCGACGGGTGGGGTACATGTTGCCACCGGGGAGGGTAATATCTCCATATAGCAGGCTTTTGGCCACGGTGTCGCTAATAATGCTCTTGGCACTAGCGCCGATTTTGGTGGCGGCGGTTACCCGCAGCTGTCCGCTCTGGAAATACTGATTGAGCTTATCCAGGTCAGCCCCGTCTACATAATTACCCTTCTCATCAGCCGGGTTAATGACAGCGGTAATAGTGTCTTGCATGGTTTCCTTATTAAAATCACTTCAAAAAAATCAGCCTACAGCCCTAGACCCTCAGGCAAGAGCTAGAACTGCTCAAACCCCAAACCTTAAAATGCGCGGATCAGTTCGTCAAAGTAAGGCGCTGCCAGGGCGCTTTCTTCGGAGGTCAATCCATTTAAGGCAGCGGTTTTGATAGAGCGCATCGCTAGCTTTAGGTTGGCCAGGGGCACACCCAGGGATACATACATAGCTCGCATTCCATCTAGGCCAATATCTTGCAAGGGTTTGGAGTTACCCGCCAACACACAGTAGGTCACCAGGCGGATATACCAGCCCTGATCGCGCTGACAAAGAGCGGTTTTCTGAGGATCGCCGCTGTTGCTAGGGGTATTTTTGCACTGTTCCCAAAACCGCTTGCTGCCTTCGTCAACAATTTTTTGCTGATTGGCTGCTAGCTTCTGGGATGCACTAATCCGTACGGCCCCGTCGTTAAAGAAATCTTGCAGCTGTGTTAGTTCAGCAGAGCTGAGAAACCGGTCTGAGCTATCTGACTGGGCAATTGTTTTTGCGACAATACTCACGTTCTAAACACTCCTTGGCTATCTACGAAAAGTTGTTAATCCAATGCAGCAGAAACTTTGACATGGTGACATGCCAACTGAGCACCGCCCATTGGTAAAGATTAAAAAAGAGAGCACAGCCCCCAGTAGGCGCTGCAAAAATCCCCTCTCAAGCTGTCGTTGATCAGTTAAATCGTCTGTCTGTGTCCATAATGAACCATTAGCTAGTAACTGGGTGTATCTACCTAACTAGTCAAAAGGTTAAATTTAAACAAAGCCATTCGCCTAGCAAAGCTAAGAAAACAACAACAAAACTACAACTATGTTTACAAAAAAGGATTTAAGACTCATTGATTGTAAATTATTGTCCCAGAGAAAATCCGAAAACATCGCTGTATTGCCCTACCCATAAGGGTTTTATTGAAATAAAGGGATTTGCTTGGAATATCTTGCATAGTCAATGCTATCCATAGGCAACCCTCGGGTAATGCTAAAACAGTTCCATGCATAGTCAATGCTATCCATAGGCAACCTGAGGAAAACAAAATAGCCATCGTTCCACTGATAACAACGATCGGCTTTGCTTATGGGACTGTTATTTAGGCCACAGCTGGGAAAACTTCCCACGGCTCAGCGTCGGATCTCGGTGGCCGCGTTGTAGATGGCTTCATGGGTGCGAACCGACTTTTCTAAATTTACCACCGGGTTGGGGTAGTCCACCCCAAGTCTCACCTGGCAGCGTTTTTGTTCCTCGGTGGTGAGCTGCCAGGGGCTGTGAACTCTCTTCTGCGATAGGGCCTGTAGCTCCGGCAGCCAGTGTTTTACATAGGCACCATCCGGGTCATAGTCCCTTGACTGTTTAGGAATATTAAAATAGCGAAACCCTCGGGAGTCGTTACCCACTCCGGCGGTGTAGTTCCAGTTGCCCCAGTTGCTACAGACATCGTAGTCGATCAGCAGCGACTCAAACCATTCGGCCCCCATACGCCAGTCGATGCCCAGGTTTTTGGTCAAAAAGCTAGCTACGTTTTGTCGGCCTCGATTGGACATAAACCCGGTAGCGGCTAGCTCTCGCATGTTGGCATCCACTAGCGGGTAGCCGGTCTCCCCACGGGTCCATTGCTCAAAGCGCGGTCTGTCTTGTTTCCAGGCTACCCGTAGCCCCCGCAGCCCCGATGGGTAAAACACCGTATCGCCATGTTTGGCGCAAATAAAGCGAAAAAAGTCTCGCCACAGCAGCTCAAAGATTAGCCAGTAGGTAGAATCATTGCGGACGCGCTTGGTTTCATAGGCCCCTACTTCCTCGTAGATGCGTCGAGGAGAGAGGCATCCTAGCGCTAGCCAAGGAGAGAATTTAGATGAGTAGTCTGGACCGAGCATTCCGTTGCGAGTTTGTTTGTAGACGCGCAGTTTGTCAGCCTCCCAAAAGTAATGGTTTAACCGTTTTAGGCCCTCGGTTTCGCCGCCCTTAAAAGGGAGTACCCCCCGTGGGTCCGGTGTTTTTTTCTCCAGCTCCAAACTCTCTAAGGTGGGCAGATCGCCTCGGTTGATTTCGGGCAGCGGTGGTAAAGTTTCAGGTGTGGCAAATGTTGGGTAAATGGAGCTGTTTTTCTCTACCTTTTTGCGAAAGGCGGTAAAGCCCTTGGGGAGTTGAGAGATTTCGAAGGGTAAATCTTCTAAGTGATACAGCGTGGTACCCCAGTAAACTTCGTAGCCAATTTTGGCCTGGGCCAGCTGCTGCTCTAGGGCGGCGTCAACCGCTAATTCTTCGCTGGTGACTTCTTCATGCCAGTAGACGGCATCGACCGATAGTTCCCTGGCAATAGCGGGCAGTTCTATCTCCGGTTGGCCCTGGCGCACAATCAGGTCAGATCCCTTTGCTTGCAGCGAGGCCCGCAGATCCGCCACACTCTCTAGCAAAAACTGAGCCCGGTAGGAGCCGGTTTTGGGAAAACCAAAGCTGGTTTGGCCAAACTGACGCGGGTCAAAACAATAAACAGGAATAATCTCGGCTGATTGCTCTAGGGCACGGTGGAGCGGTTCATGGTCGTGGAGGCGAAGGTCATTACGAAACCAGAGCAAAATACGCATTCCAGGTAGCTACCCCTGTGGGCAACACTGATTGTTCATCCAGCTGGCAACGGCGGGGGCTCGGGAGGTAAATACAATGGTGTAGTCGCTGCCTGCCTGTTGTACCTTAGCGTAGGTGTCGAACTGGCGCACCTCTGCTGGGGCACCCTGATCTACCACCACCAGTTTGATGTTGGTCAGCGGGGTGAGGGAGTCGCCCCCTTCAATCCTGAGCAGGGCGGTTTTGGGCGATAGTTTTTGGATGGAGCCGCTGTGGTGGTGCGTACCCACCTGTTTGCCCTCGATGGCGACGTACTCTACAGAAATTGGCTGGATGACGGACGCTAGAACCAGGTGCTCAGGGTTTAGGGACAGACTATAGCTGCCGCCGATACCGGTAACGTCGTAAATGGTGAGGGGCCGTTTGATGCCCTTGGGGTAGACCTGGGTTTCCCCCTGGATGGTCAGGGGGCACTGCACCCGCTGACGGGTGGCGTCGGAGATGAGGATTTGGCCCCCGGTGGTATAGGATTCAATGCGAAAGGCCAGGTTGACGGCGCTGCCGATAACGCTGTACTTGGTGCGTCGCTCGGAGCCGATATTGCCAACGACAACTTCACCGGTGTTGATGCCGATACCCATTTCTTGCTCGGGGAAACCCCGGTCGCGCATTACGCGGTTGACTTCGGGCATGGCGGCCTGCATTGCGATCGCACAGGCCACGGCTCGACCCGGCTCATCCTCCTGGTGGTTGGGGGCACCAAACAATACCAAGATGCCGTCCCCCATAAATTCATCAATGGTGCCACCGTAGCGATTGACAATATCGGACATAAAGCCCAGATACAGATTGAGAATATCCACCACCTGCTCCGGGCGCAGCTGTTCGGAGAGGGCGGTAAACCCCCGCAGATCCGAGGTCAAAATTGTAATTATCCGATTCTCGCCCCCCAGCTTAAGGTTTTCTGGATTGTCGAGCAGGTTTGCCACCACCTGATCGCTCAAGTAGCGACCAAAGGTGCGGCGAATCTGGCTAGCGCTGTGGGCCAGATAGGTATTTACCCCGGTGGCGGCCCCCACCAGCGCCAGCAGCGGCGGCATCACCGGCACCCACCAGCCCGCAAGAAACAGGGCATAGGCCCCTAGCACCAGGATGGATGCGATCGCCACCACCAAAATCATCTGCCGTGCCAGGGAGCGTTTGCCAGGATTGCGCTGTAGCCAGGTAACGGTGGCCCCAGCCGCCGCCCACAAAAATATCCAGAGGTTTTCGACCGGCTCTGGCCAGGTTCGAATCAGGGCGCGACCGTCCAGGGCCGCGCTAATAATCTGGCTGGTAAGATTGGCATGGATTTCCACCCCGGCCATGGGTTGGGGCAGGGCCAGCATCTTACTGCTGTGGGGTACAAAAAATCTGTCCTTGAGGCTTTCTGCCACGGGACCAATCAAAATGACCCGATCCCTGGCCCAGTCATCGGGGAGCCGATCGTTGAGCAGGTCCCTCAGGGGGACGGTCTCAAATAGCTCACTGCCGCCGCGATAGTTAATCAGCGTTTGATACCCCTCGGCATCGGCCCGCACATAGCCTCCGTCGTTGGGGCCAAGCCGCCGAAACACAGCGCCGTTGAGCCGCCAGACGTTTTCTATATCCGTTGCCTCGGGGGAAATCCCCTCAGGATCCAGGTACAGCAGCGCCAGGTATAGGGCCAGGCTCGGGGCTGTCGTGCCCTCCGGCGTGGTGACCTGTAGCAGCCCCCGCCGAATGGTGTTGTCAATATCGACAATGCCGTCGTTGATACCCACCTGGCCCAGCTCCGCCAGGGTGGGAGCCGCGTCAACGACGTCGCGCTCCTGGCTGTCGCCCAAAACAGTGCGAATCCCAATCAGATTGGGGGTGCTGCGAAAGACCGCCTCTAGCTCCGCGTGGCCGGGCTCCACTGGAATATCTCGGAAAATATCGAGACCGATGGCGCGGGGTTCCTGGGCGGCCAGCTTACGAATGGCCTCAGCATAGACCCCGTCTGACAAAATCGCCTGACCCTGCTGGCGAATGTCTTCTTCATCAATACCCACAATGGCAATACGCGGGTCCGTTTCCTCCGGTCGCCACTGCAGATATCGATCATAGGCGCGCCATTCTAGCGGTTGCAGGATACCTGCCGCCCGCAACAGGACCACCAATAGGGTGACCGTCGGTGTGGCCACCGCCATCCCCCGCCACCGCCAAAAGAGCTTTTTTAGGTTCATCAGCGCTGTTAGTTGATGCCCTCTAGTAGCCGCTGGAGAGTTGTCTGGCCAGCGCTGTCAGGCACGGTATTGTCATGGGGTACAGCAGGTACGGTATTCCCATTTGGCACGGCTTGGCTCGGTGCAGGTGTGGTCACAGGGGTTGCCTGGCGCACAATTGGCTCCTCGGCAATCGAGGCTAGCCCCACCGAGGTGAGTAGCTCTGACCAGGTGTCTGGCCGCTGCGATCGCATGGCCGCCACCAGGGTAATGGTCTCTTGCCAGGCCCCCGCGTCGGCATAGAGTCCGGCCTGGGCTATAGGATCCTCTGCGGTTGCCTCCAGCTGGGCTAAAAAGTCCGGGTTCGCATCAAGCCGTTGAATTCCCCCCGCCAGGACGACATCATCGTCCCGATCGGCGGGGTCGCAAATGAGTGCAAAATCCCAGTAATACAGACTGCCAGCGGTAAATAGGGGGGTGACGCCGTCGGCCTGATACTTGGGTAAAACAGCCTGGATCGTCCCCGCCGTAGCGGGCAGCTCAATCAGCTGCTGATGGATTTCATTACCCAATTCATCAATCACCGTCAGCTCCGCGCGGGTGATGCTGGTTTCAGGAATATAAAACCATAGGGATAGGGGAATATCGGGGTCGGCCCCAAACGCGGTTGCGATCGCATTGTGGGGGAGCAGCGAGGTCAAAGAGGGGCGATCCTCTGGGTCCAAACACAGTTCACCTCGGGTACCCAGGGAGGGGCCACGGGCCGGTGCGCCCACGTCGCTGGTATCGGGAAACTGGACTGCATAGCTAGGACCGGCGGCGGCCACCATCAGTGCAGCCAACAAAGCTTGTATACATCGTGACTGAATAGACATGACGACTTCTTTTCTGACAACCTCAGGATGTTATAAAAATGTTCTCTACCGTTTAACTGTTCTTACTGGATCACTACATAAGTTTCAGAACTTGTTTCGGTAACTTTTTGCTAGACCGGTCAAAAAACTGTCTCTCAGAAAACGCGACAGAATCATCCTGATTATTCTCTTTAGAAGCCTGTTATCATCGCCTCTGTACAAAGTGTAGAACATCAACCCTAAGGAGGTATGGTGGCTCGCTACCCGCCATAACACCCTGTTGATTTTACGGAGATCTCCGTCAGCTGCGCTACACATCGTTTTGACGTCAGGCGCACAAATGAAAAAGTCAGCCCGGATTGGGCCGACCTCAGGAGCTAAAAACCAAGCGTGCTTTTCCGTATCTGACTAGTCATCAGTCTCCGGTAGCTCAAACGATACATCTAAATCTATCGAGTCCTCGCCATCAAGGCCAAAATACTGGGCTTCGATCCCGGCAATGTCTGTGTCAGACTCCAGCGAAACCCGGGAGGTAACCGCCCCGAGAGCCAGCAGATCCCCCGGTCGTAAATCCACCCCTTGGGTTTGCAAGGTATCGCGCAGCCAGCGGACGGAATTGATCGGATGGTCCAGCAGCGCGGTGCTGTCACCTTCAGCCAAAAACTGTCCCTGGTCGTTATGTAGTACCACCCGGATATTAGCCAGCTGTTCTAAACCGCTTTCATCAGCTGCCAGGTCCACCGGGTCCCCCACAATGCCAAATCGAGCCCCGACATTGACCGCGACCAGTGCCCCGGCATTGACGCTGGCATTTTCTTGATAGACCAAATCAGGCAGCTCTAGAAATGGAATCACCGCGTCCAAGGCGGCCAGCAGCTCCAGGTCGGTTTCCGCCTGGTTGATATCGGCACTGCCCACCCGCACCATCAGATCCCCTTCAGCCTGGGGGCGAGTGCCAAACCGAATGGGTAAGGTAGCACCGCTATCAAGCAGCATATCTTCTAGTAAAAAGCCGTACAGGGGATGGCTAATGCCTGCCTGCTCCTGGGCTGTTGAGTTGGTCAGTGCCGCCTTGTACCCCACCACCGAGCCCGCTTCTTCAATCAGTCGTCGGACAAACGTAAACTGAATCGCATCGATCTCCCGAGGGGACATTCCCTCAGTCAGGACGGGGGCAGGGTAGCCAGCCAGATAGTGCTGAAACAGGGAAACCGCGACCAAATCCGTATAGCTCTGGGCCAGTTGCAGGGGCTGTAGGGGCCGGAGCTCTGCCGCTTGGATCGCTGTGGCAGAGCTAGCCAGAAGGATGCCCAGACCGATGCCCCGGAGCCAGCGCCAGTTTTTCATATCGTTTTTTCCTATTTGTTTGGGGACAGCAAATTGCCTAAAGACTCAAATTTATTGCTTAAGGATAAGGATTTTATAAGACCCAAACGTTAATGCTGGAGAGACGTTCCATGGAACGTCTGTACATCCAATTGTGGAGCCTAATAAATTTTGTTTCCTTAGCTTAGTGTATTTGTGTAGAGCGACCCTAGAAAAGCAGGTTAGGCTACTGGTCAATAGCTAATTACCATAACGAGTTTTGTTGGTGATTAGTGTCCTAAGGTGACGCCTTGCCAACTGGATGAGGCCATCGTTGAGCCCCTCGCTTTGACCGCCAACCCGATGCCAGTGTCATGCCCCTGGAGCAGTTTGTTACTGTATATAAAGACATTGCGATCGCGCGCTCGACAGCAATGTCCGTTGTCCTAGCGAAATCACACCCTATGAACCCAGTAGTTTTTACTTCGGTGGCATCAACTGGGGTAGTACAGGCCACAGCAGCGTCACCCACGGCGACCAAAAAAGCCAAGCAAACCAGTCGCCAGCCGTATCCTAACTACAAAGTCATTGTGCTAAATGATGATTTCAATACATTTCAGCATGTGGCTGAAACCCTGGTGAAATATATTCCCCACATGACCCCAGACCAGGCTTGGAAGCTCACCAATCAGGTGCACTACGAGGGCCAAGCAACGGTGTGGGTGGGGCCGCTGGAGCAGGCGGAGCTGTACCACAGCCAGCTGATTCGAGCCGGGTTGACCATGGCCCCCTTAGAAAAAGCCTAGCCCATGGCATCTAACCCTAAGCAGCCCCAGGGCCGGGTGGTGCTCAACCATTCCACCCATGTGCCAGGGCTAATTGCCATCCTCCATAAGCTGGCTGCCCATCCCCACATCAAAACGCTGACGCCAGCGGTGATTAGCCGAGGGCGATCAAACGCGCCAAAACTGCGCCTAAAGATATCGGTACCGATTCGCGGTGGGTTTAAGCTGATTGCCCGCAAGGGCAAGTCAGTTCAAGAAGTGTTTGTAATTACTGACCTGAGTGCAGAGCAGTTGGCAGCAGCGATCGAGGCGGTAATGTGAGCCAGAACTGGGGGTCGGAGGGTAAGGCGAGGTTTGCGGTAGCAAATGCCTTTTACCGCCCCGCTAGCCAGATCGGCCGCGACCTCGCCGTCCTGGCGGCGGCTGTCTATCGTCAGCAGCACGGTCAGCTGCGGGTGATTGATGCCATGACCGGCTGCGGGGTGAGAACCCTGCGCTATCACCTCGAATCTGGAGCCGACAGTGTGTGGGCCAATGAAGGCAACCCCGAGCTGCAGATGGTACTCAGCGAAAACCTGCGTCAGGGCCTAGCATCTGGCACCTATCGCATTACCCACCAGGATGCCAACCAGCTGTTTTTTAGCTGTGCCCAGCACCAGGACTATTACGACCTGATCGACATCGACAGCTTTGGCAGCCCCACACCGTTTGTCAGTACCGCGCTGTGGGCGCTCAAGTTTGGCGGACTGCTCTACCTCACCAGCACCGACGGACGCACCACGGGTGGCCATGCCCTCGACCAAAGCATCCAGATTTATGGAGCCTGCGCCCGCAGCCACCCCGCTGTCCATGAGCAGGGGTTGCGCCTTCTCCTCGGCTGCGCCGCCCAGAAAGCCGCTGAGCGAGGCTTTCACGCTCAGCCGGTGTTTTCCATTTTTAATGGCGTTATCCATCGAGCAATGGTCAGACTGCTGCCCCGGTCAGTCCCCACGGCTTACGGATTTCTCGCCCACTGCTACGGCTGTGGTCAGTTTCGGACCGCTAGCTGGCGACAGCTGGGGCAGCTCGGCTGCGAAGCCTGTGGAAAAGCACCAGTCGTCAGCGGTCCGATGTGGTTGGGGCCTCTCCATGACATTGACTACCTGACCCAGATGGCCGCACTGGCCGCCCAGTGGAGCTGGCCTCAGAAAATACGGCAGCTACTGGCGGTAATGGCACAGGAGGCGACAATGCCCCCCTACTACTATCCCCTCGCAGAAATTGGTCGGCGGGGGCAAATGGATATTCCCCCTAGGGATCGGTTGATTGGGGCGCTGAACCATAGCCGCTACCGCGCCACCCGCACCCATCTCGATACCCAGGCCCTCAAAACCGACGCGCCGTTAGCCACCTGTATTGAGATTGCCAGGTCTCTCCATTAAAGTTGTCTTTTGGCTTACGATCCAGTATTGGTTGGCAAACGAAAAACATCCCCAAGAACAGCATCCTCACCCACCAAGCGATTTTCAGCAGGACGATCGTACACGACCAACAGACTGTCTTTGTATCCCAAACAGGGAAATAGAGTCATGCCCTCAGCAAAATCGCTACCCATGGTAAGGGGAATATCAAATAAGGCTTCTAGGCCATCGGACTCCCCATGCCAAATGCAGTCATCATTGTGGTGTAAGACATCCTTTAGTCGAAATATCTGTTGCTCTCCTGAGAGCGTCATAGTAGGCCCGGCAAGGATGAGTAAATCCTCATTGTGCAAATATAAATCTCTTACCCCCAAACCATCTAGATTCAGAAAATGTTTGCGATATAGTTTGTCTGCTTCTAGCTTTTTAAGGGTCAATATTCCTGGCTCATCCGCCTCTAGCTCCAGCTCTAAAATGATTGCCCAACCCCTCAAAACCGGACCTCTCAAACCCAAAAAGACTTTTTGACCAGCCACCGCCATCCCTTCAATATCCAAACCGTTGTCTTTAGAGGGCAGCTCTATGTTTAAGAAGGGACCAATGTGCTCATCGTCCTTGAGAGCTTGCATCAAAATATTGTTTTCTTGAGTTTTTTGTAGTGCCGCTGCGCTCAGCTGAGTCCCGTCGGATAGCTGACAAGATTTGACAAGTTTTCCATTAATAACAGGAATACGAGCCAACAAGTATCGATTGATATCGTGTTTAATCGTTGCCAAGCGCTGCATATCTTTTTGGGTACTTTTGCCCTTAGCGTTTTTACGTTTGCTACTGTGGGAGCCGATCACCCAAAGGTATCCTGCCGAATAGCTCAGGGCCTCAATGTCAACTTCTGACTTTTCGTCAAATAGCTCCACAAAGTCTCCGATCTGAAACGCCTGGTGATTACCATAGACGCAGCTTTCCACCTGCTGCAGCCGCTCCACCGCTATACATTCATCCGACCCCACCCAAAGGCTGCCATCGGGCGTCATCGCCGCTGCTGACAGATCGGCGATGACAGTCGCTGCATCCTCACCAAACTGAAGCAAAACTCGACTCAGTAAAAAGCTATCGCGCATCGATAGTACAGCTCCCTCAAAACTCGTTTGAGTATACTGCGACAGGTCCCATACATGCCGTTCCCAACGCATTAGAAGCCAGCTGATTTTGGCCTTTTACAAACCGCAGCCAGACGTTCGTACCCAGAATTCCATGCCTGTGGCAAGCTGGAAGTAGCGACATTCATGCAAGGATAATGGCTCTTAGTAAAAGCTATGCTCACTTTACGCCTGAAGAGTATCTAGAAATTGAGCGTGTCAGCCCCATTAAGCATGAGTACTTGCAAGGGCAAATTGTGGCCATGGCGGGGGCGACTAAAGCCCATGTGATTATTACGGGAAATCTGTCAGCGCTACTGGTTACTCATCTGCGTGGTACGGCCTGTATTTCCTACGGGCTGGATATGAAGGTCCGTCTACCAGAGCTAAAACTTTTTTATTATCCAGATCTAGCCGTAACCTGCGACGATCGCGATCGCGTTTCCAACGAAGACTTTATTTTGCATCCCAAGCTAATCATAGAAGTGCTGTCAGATTCAACCGAGGCATTTGATCGAGGGGATAAGTTTTCTGACTACAAGTCGGTTACAGCGTTAGAAGAGTATGTGCTTGTTCACCAAAGACAGGTCTTGGTGGAACGATTTCAGCGTAAATCAGATAATCTCTGGTTGCCTCAAGTTTATCGGGCTGGTGAACAGGTGGCGTTCGATAGTATTGGGTTTGGATGTGCGATCGCCGATCTCTATGAGAATCTAAGTCAGCTATCTTAAAATTAGATGTGCCAAGCATTTGCCATCGTTGGCTCAGTGGACTGCTAATGATGACCATGGTTTTAAAGAGCGCATCAACAGTTGAACATTATTGAGCAATCCTGAAAGAGGATAGTGGAAAACAGGTAGAATCAAAGCAAACCAGGAGTCTGCTGTTAGGCAGCGTTACCAATGGCCCAAGCAAAAGCCAGATCCTTAACCTTCACTGACTACATGGCCTATGACGACGGGTCAGATACTGTCTATGATCTACTCAGCAATGGAGACTTAGTTGCGGTGCCAAATGAGTCAGCCCTAAATGACTACCTGGCACGGTTGTTAATGCTGAAGCTATCTGCAGTTGTTGATTTACGATTAATCATCGTCCATAGTCTGACAATGGAGGTTGAGCCCATCGGTGATAATTACAAAAACCGACGTCCCGATCTGGTTGTCCTTGAAGGCTATGGAGTTCTCGCAGCATGGCTCCTTGGGCGCGAATGTCGTCGCCCTGCTCAAATTCAGCTGAGTTTTTTTGAGTTTGCCAGTTTGCGGCGATGTCACTACTCTTAATTTTGCGATCGCATCCGGCAATTCCGTCAATTGATTTTTAGAATCTCCCAATCCACCAAGAGCAAGCTTTTCCAAATGAGTAAGCTGCCCAATCGACTCAGGCACCTCTGTCAACGCCAAATTTCTCAAATCTAGCTCTGTCGCTCCTTCCTGACGAGCCAACTCAATCCGCTGTTTTGCTTCCCGATAGCCTTCCTCTGGCGTCATCTTTGCTTACCCAACTTTTTTACCGCTTCCGTTGTAGTACATCCCCAAGCGCTCCTAAGCCCCATCACTCTGAAACTGACGCAGCATCGAGACCGTCATCGGCAACCCCTGTCTCAGCAAAATCTCTAGATACTCATCAAAACTAACGGGCGGCTTTTTTAGTCGGGTTTGAATCGTTCGTATTGCTTGTATTAACCGCAAGGGTTTCACAGCCAACAGCTCAGTGATAAATTCATCAGGATGCTGAGCCTCAATCTCATACTGGGCCAATACCGAACTAGGAAAATCCTTTAGATTAACAGTCAATAGAACATCCGCATTGCTAGCAATAGCAGCCGCTAACACATGTCGATCATCGGGGTCCGGCAAATCCAGTAAAAGAATAATGTGCTCAAAATCTTTTATCAAGCAGTCAGGGACACTCTGATTAATACGCTGTTTCAGTGTTTCTAACTTGTCAGTATCAATATCGGGGCGATTGTGCCGTAAATTACGCGTCCACTCATCATGGATCTGCTCTGTCCATTTGGCTGCGAATAGCTCTGTTGTCGCCAACTGCATCAAAATATCCCGCAAGTGATTGGGATAAAAAACACAGGCATCATACAAAACCGTTGAACCATTGGCCATCAATCATAAAGACCCATTTCTTCGGATAGCGCGACCATCTCATCCAACGCCCGAGAGCTTTTCTCATGAATTTGTTGCTTGTAAACCATCAAATCATCAAACCGAATCCGACGATGACGCCCCACCTTATGATGAGGAATCGCACCTGCTTCAATCTGTTTAATTAAATACGGGCGAGAAACATTCAATAAATCTGCTGCCTCTTGGGTGGTCAACTCAGCATGGATAGAAATTAAAGTAACCGCATTACCCTGGGCCATTTGAGTCAGCACATCCACCAGAAGCCGATAGGCAGCAGCCGGGATAGCCACCGTTTGTTCAGTACCATCCTGCTCAACCACCTTGAGATGAGGTGTGGCATCACTTACGTGGGCAGCCAGGATACGGCTACTTTCCTTAGAAAGCTGTGCGTCATCATCCTGAGGAATATAGGCATTGTAGGGCAGGCTAGCCATAGGTTAAGCCCTCCATTGAGAATGGCATCTAGCCACCTAGTGTAAAGATTATTCGAAATATTCGCAACCAACCGCCTCGCTGTTTTAGCTACTGAAGGGCATTCTGACCCGTCCGGGCATAGTGGACTCTAAGCTTCAGCCCTAGGGTTATCTGTTTCATAATCCAGTAGAGTACCGTCAGTAGAACAAATGAAAAGAAGATAACAGCCAGCGGTTGTCTTGACGTCAGGGTATTCAGCGTAACCGCCAAAACACTAGATGGATCAACAACAATATCCCAGCTGTTCAGTCGAATAAAACGACCCAGATAAATACCAAAGGCGCATAGGGCATGGATGCTAATCTCAACTGGCCCCGTCAGCGCCTGCAATTCCTTTTGTTGCAGGTAGAAATTTACATTTAAAAGAGCCACCACATAGGCTTCAAACCCAACAATGATGGCCGCCATATGCAGCGGAATAAATATAAAAGCAATCACCCAAATCTTGATTATGCCAGCACTGGTGCCGCGAATTAGGTGAAGGATATCGGTCAAAACATAGGGAGCATTGGGCAGAAATGCAATAAACGTCACCAGACCTATCCACCAAAGCAACAGCTTTCTTGTGCTCGACTGTTTGAACAGCCAAAAGCTGACGCCAAGCGCAATTACCATAACGCCAGCCAGCCAAAGCAGCTGGAGTAAGGTGCCCGGATCGCCTGTTTGAATACCCTGGATCACACCCAACGCAAACCATCTCAGTCTAGGTAGCCTCGACTCCAGCCCGACAAGCCCAATTAGGGCCGTGCCAAAACATGCCAGCGCAAACCAGAAAGGAGAAAGTGCCTTTCGACGAAATAGCCTAAAGCTGAGCAGCATTGGAATAAAGGCCAGAAATAAGTTCCACCAGATCCAGCCGCTATAGAAGTAATTGATACCCTGGTAAACGTCAGAAATGATCCATCCCATAAACCGATCAACCCAATAGCGAACATTACAGTTCTACTCACTTTCAAGGGTTAATTTCAGGATGGATGGCCAATCGTTTTTCAAGTTAAGGCGAATACGTCCCAATTCAAGGGCTATTCATCCTCACAGGCTCCAATGCTGACCCAGCTGGTCGAACCATCCTGCCAAATCTCTTTTTTCCAGATGGGGGCGTTGTGCTTGAGGGTATCGATGGCATATTTGCAGGCAGCAAAGGCCTCTGACCGGTGGGGACAGCCGATGGCAACGAGTACGCTAATCTCGCCGACGGTGAGTTTGCCCGTGCGGTGATGCATCACCACGTGGGTCACATCTGACCATCGCTGACGAATCTCGGCGGCGATTTGCTTAAACACGGCTACGGCCATGGGTTCATAGGCCTGGTATTCCAGGGCGATGACGGCTTTGCCGTCGGTGTTGTTGCGTACCGTGCCGCTCATGACAACAATCGCGCCGTTGGCCTGGTCGTCGGCCAAATGATACGCCTGATCTAGGGAAAGGGGGGCAAAGGTAATGGCAAAACTATCCAACTCATTCGTTTGGGTCTGGACGTTGAGGTCAAAGGGAAGGCCAACGGTCATAGCTATGGGGGTACCTGTGCGGAGAATGGATTGTATTTATTGTAGGTAGTCCATCGGGGGTTAAGAAAATCACAATATCGTTGGCCAGGGCAATTCCGAGGGAAAATTGACCTTAAAACGCACTAAATTTTACAAAGGCTTCGGTTTTCGTGGCTCCTTAACCGTCAGAGATAGCGATCGCAACTACTATGAGTTCTGGAATCTTTGCTGTAGCCACTGTTGGTAAATACCGTATCTATGTAGGGGAGTCCCACCAGCTCAAACCCCGCTGGGCCAAAATGCTGGCCCTGTTTGTCCAGGGTAAATTCCCATCGACCAAGCTACAGCAGGCATGGCAGGACTTTGGTGAGGAGCGCCGCTTTACCTTTCATACCGCTAAACAGCTATCGGGAGACACCACACTCTATGGCTACAGCCAGTTCTTAAAGGACACTGGCTCAGACGACTAGGTGCCCTACTTTGCACCGTTAATCAGATAGAGCAGGGCCATGCGAGTAGCGACACCGCTGGTTACCTGATGGGCCACCAGGCTTAGATTCGGATCATCCATCACATCTGAGGTGAGTTCAACGCCGCGATTGGTGGGACCCGGGTGCATGATTCGCACCGTGGGCTTACAGAGCCGCAGCCGCTCGCGGGTAATACCAAACTGCTGGTGATATTCCCGTAGGCTGGGTAAGAGGTGCTGGCTCATGCGCTCATGCTGCAGCCGCAATGCCATCACAAAGTCAGCCTGCTCTAGGGCCGGTTCTAGCTGCCAGTGTAAATAGAGCCGCCGTTTGAGCATAGTCGAGTCCTCTGTGCGAACCGGCTGATCAAAGGCCGGCAGAAAATGTGTCGGCAGCAGGGTAGGAGGAGCCGCTAAATGAACCTCTGCCCCACAGGCACTCAGACTCCAAATATTGGAGCGGGCAACCCGCGAATGCAAAATGTCCCCCACGATGGCTATTTTTTTGCCCTGTAGCTGGCTGATGTGGGGATTTTCCCCGTCGAGGCTGCTGCATATGGTAAACAAATCAAGCAGGGCCTGGGACGGGTGAGCGTGCAGACCGTCACCGGCATTGAGAATGCCCACCCCAGAGTCGATCCGGTCCATCTCCTGGGCAATAATGGTGGGCACACCGGCCTGCTGATGCCGAATCACCATCAGGTTAGCCCCCATGGCCAAATAGGTTTTGGCCGTATCGAGAATGGTCTCTCCTTTTTGTAAAGATGAGCTGCCTGGAGAAAAATTAAGGATATCAGCGGACAGACGTTTGGCCGCTAGTTCAAAGCTGCTGCGGGTGCGGGTGGAGGGTTCAAAAAAAAGATTGGTGATGACCTGTCCCTGGAGCGCCGGTACTTTTTTGGTACGACGGGATAGAACTTCACGAAAACTGGCTGCCGTCTGCAAAATGGTTTGATAGTCGTTTGGTGTGAAGTCTTCTAAAGAGATAACGTGGCGATGACTCCAGGTATGGCCGGTCATGGGCGGACCAAAATTGAATAGGGGACTGGGCGTCTGAAGTTAAGCAACTGTCACAGTTTAGGGACAGATGGGTACCTCAGTTTGTAGGATATGAGCACAAGCTCTATCAAGTATTTCATTCGATGGTCCGGTTCCCAAAGGTATTGTTAGGTTTATTTGTGGCTGTAGGTGTGGCCGTTGCTGGCTGTAACGGTCCGGGGCCTAATGGGGCGGCACCGACATCCACACCAGCAGACGAACCGGCTGCGGTCATCGATGAAAATGCCGACACCCCCGAGTCAGATAAACCGGACCCAACCGTCGAGGCCCAGCCCAGCGGCGGTACGCCTGCCGACGCTGAAATGGTTGCTGTTTCCATTTATGTGATGGATGACAGCTGTAGTAATTTTCAAGCTGAATCGGTGGAAGTCCCGGCTGAGCAGGCGATGACCGAGGCGGTGGGTGAGGTGCTGGAGCGCCACCGCTTTGAAGCTTTTAAGCTGTCGGGCTATCGGGTCAATGTGGAAAACAGCAAAGCCACGGTGGACCTACGGCTAGCCGCGGATTCTGAGCGTCAGTTTTTATCCCTCTCCAGCTGCGAACAGCAGGGTTTATTTGGTGGCTTAGAAGAGACCCTAACCCAGAACCAATCCTGGCAGGTCAACCAGGTCGAATTTACCAACCGAGGCAAGGAAATCGTCCTGTAGTTCCGTAGCCGTCCTGGCAGTCCCGCCCACCGCCCCCTAACGCTTCGAAACACTGGGATGCCCGCTCAGGTACCAGCGCCACGGCCGCTCGGTTGCTTTAGTAATACCGATCCGCGTCGTTTGGGTCAGGGTATGCTGCCCCTGGTCCAGCTGTTGTTGAAACCCGGCCGTGCGGTGTTCAAGCCACAGCCGATGCTGGGGTACCAGGGGCAGACCGCTCTGGCCACGGTCGATGGCCAGGGTGCGGCACAGCTTGCCAGGTCCGGCGGCTACCCGGTTGCCTTGACTGGCATAGACTGGGTCGAGATCCTGGGGCAGGTGGTTAAGCGCTACCGCTCGAATCAGAACGGCGCTGCCGATACCGGCAGCTTCGGTGACGACATTGAAGCAGTGGTACATACCGTAAATTAAATAGACATAGCCCTGGCCTGGGGGGCCAAACATGGGGGCATTGCCCGGTGTTTTACCCCGATAGGTGTGGCAGGCGGGGTCGTCGGGGCGGTAGGCCTCTGTTTCGACGATTAGACCCCGCAGGGTTTCGCCGTTGAGCTGGCGTACCAGGGTACAGCCAACCAGGTCGGGGGCCACCTCCAGCGTGTTGCGGCAGCACCAGTCAGCGGTAATCATTAGCAGTGCAATAGCGGCGGAAACCCGTGCGGTTAATAACAGTTATGTAACAGTCACCGCGTCTATGATTGCATTTCTCAACGAAGTTGCTACGATCCAAGGGCTGATGGCTCGATCCATCCCAGCGTTCAAACATCTAGAAAATTAACCTAAGGAACCAACATCTGTGGATATTAAAGCGATTTTGCCAGTTCTAGCCGTTGTTTTCTCGGTTGCGTGTCTGTTTTTTGGTACCCAAAACGGCTTCTATGACTCTGACGACTACCATGGCAACGGTTCCGCCCATTAGGCATTGCTTCTGGTCGGGGATCGCTTGACCCGATGGGGGCTGGTGCTGTTCTTCCACCGCTGGGCTTAGCCGATATTGCCGATGGGAATACCGTCGTCTGCTACCCCTATGGTGTGGGCCACGGCAGGGAGGGGGTCAGTCTAGGGCTGAGGCTGGGACCCTATCGTATTTTGCTGGACTGCGGATTAGCGGATCTCAGCGCGTTAGAGAACGATCCCCTGCCGGACGTCGTATTTTGTAGCCATGCCCATGTCGATCATGGACGGGGGCTGGGCCTACTGCGGCAGCGCTCTCCCCATTTGCCCATCTATGCCACAGCGGCAACCGCTGCCCTGCTGCGGGATCAAGAGCTAGCCCAGTCTATCCGGACGCTGCCCTGGCGGGTGGCCGTTGAGGTGGCATCCGATCTAACTATCGAGCTGTGGCCAGCGGGACATTTGCCCGGAGCTGCCTGCGCGCTTCTTACCTACACCCAGGCCCAGCGTAGCTACAACGTCTTTTACACGGGGGATTGTTTTCTCTCCAGCACCCGACTGGTGGATGGGCTACCGCTGGCGACCCTGCGGGGGCTTAACCCGGACGTGCTGATTGTGGAGGGAAGTCTGGGGGCTGCCCAGTATCCCAACCGACGACGGCAGGAAAACCGACTGATTGGGCAATTGCGATCGCACCTGGAGCAGTCGCGATGCGTCGTATTTCCGGTACCGCTACTGGGGATTGGGCAGGAGCTGCTAATGCTCTGGCGTAGCCACTACCACTTTACTGGTCAGCCCCTGACTATCTGGGTTGATCCGGCCCTAGCCCACAGCTGTGATGCCTATCTAGAGCTTTTGGCCCACAGCCCCGATGTCTTTCCCCGCAATATACAAAATTTTGCCCAGCACCAGCCCATTTTTTGGGATGAGCGCATTAACCCCACCATCAAACGGCTGCCGGAGCAATTACCCACCGATCCCCTCCAGGACCCGGCGGTATTTTTAGTCCATCCGGCCACCCCCGTGGCGCTCTATTGCCAACGCTATCGAGGCGCTTGGAGTGTCTTTTTACCAGAGCAGGCCGATCTGGGTGCTTGGCAGACTCAGATCACCACCTACGGCCCGGCCTATGACTGGTTTGATAGCGTCAAAAACGCCACCACATCCGGGACGGTACAGCTTGAGACCTACCAGCTCTACAGCCATTGCGACGGTGGCGGCACCACCCAGCTAATCCATAATCTGCGGCCTCGCCATGTGGTGTTGGTCCACGGGCACCTAGATCACCTCAGTGCCCTGGCCAATCTCGAATCCCTGCAAAGCCGCTATCAGGTTCACATTCCCCTGCCGGGGAATCCCCTGACCCTGAGGCTAGATACCCGGTTTACATCGCCCCCGCCCCCCCGTGAACCCACTTTTGAAGGCACCGTTAGCGAAACATCGGAGCAGCTGACCATCCAGCTACCGTCGGCGCTGGCCCAGGATGCCCGCTGGCAAAGCTTTGCTGAGACCGGCATCGTTGAGGCCCACTGGCAGGGGGAAAATTTGATGCTGCGTGGGGTAGAACCCTCGGAGCTAACCGCGATTACTAACCGGCTGGCCCCCGATCGCGCCGTCTGTGACAACTGTCAGTTTTACCAGCGGCGCAGCTGCCAACAGTCGCGCTCCCCCCTATTTGGCAGGCGGGTTGCCCCGGATGGCCACTGTCTAGAATTTAGTCGGCTACAGGAATAGCGCCTATTGAATTTGCTCAGATGCCGGGCAGTCGTCGGAGATGACAAGGTCCGTATCTCCTTTGGGTACGGTGGCAAGCTTTTGCTGGATCGAGCCAATACTCTCTAATCTCACCATTTCTTCCCATGAACAGCGCTCATCTTCTTCTTCGGTTTCATAGCGCAGGGTGACGAGATCGCCCTCAATATTTAAAATTTTGGCCCGCTCAATCCAGCGGTGCTGGTCCCTCAAAAACACCCACACTTCACGACCATCGCAGGAGAGCTGGTATATCTTGCGATGTAGCATAGAAATCTACCCTTCAGCTTGGCGACTACCGTGACCTTGGGCCACGATCTAAGTAATAGCTTAAGGGAGGGCCAAGGAATTTGACCACCCGGATATGAGTTTAGTCACGGTTGACGGAGGTAACAGATGAAGCTGCAGCTGTGTACATGGCCCGAGGTAGAAACCTATTTATTGCGATCGCAGGGCATTATTTTTCCCATTGGCTCCACCGAGCAGCATGGTCCCACGGGGCTAATTGGCACCGATGCCATCTGTGCCGAAACCATCGCCGCCGGTGTGGGCGATCAGGCTAATGCCCTGGTCGGACCCACCATCAATGTCGGCATGGCCCTACACCACACCGCCTTTCCCGGCAGTATGAGTCTGCGACCCAGCACCCTGATTGCCCTGATCCAGGACTACATCAAGCCGCTGGCCCGAGCCGGGTTTACCCGGTTTTACTTTCTCAACGGCCACGGGGGCAACATGGCAACCCTCAAAGCGGCCTTTTCAGAAACCTATGGAACCCTAGCCGACCTCAACATCGCTGGTGCGGATCAGGTGCGCTGTAAGCTAGCCAACTGGTTTATGTGTCGCTCTGTTTACACCCTGGCCAAGGAACTCTATGGCAACCAGGAAGGTTCCCACGCCACCCCCAGTGAAGTGGCCCTTACCCAGTATGCCTACCCCGACCATATCAAGTCAGCGCCGCTGGAGCCCCAAATAGCCTCGTCCGGTCATCGCATCTACGGTGCCGCCGACTTTCGGCGAGCCTACCCCGACGGACGTATGGGATCCAACCCAGACTTAGCTACCCCAGACCATGGCAAACAGCTCTATGAGGCCGCCGTCAAAGAAATGAGCAATGACTACCTGCAGTTTTTAGGAAATTAAGGTTTCTAAAGGATCTTTGGCACCTTAAAAAAGTCGTCCTCGCGATCCGGTGCGATCTCCAAGATAGATTCTCGAGCCTCAAACGGCTCGAGGGCATCCTGTCGGGTAATGTTGCTCAGCTCAATAGCTCGCGTGGTCGGCTCAATATCGTCCGTATCTAGCTCGTTTAGCTGCTGCACGTAGTCCAATATGCCGCTGAGCTGCTCTGTAAACTGCTGCTCTTCCGCTTCAGTTAGCTCTAATCGAGCCAATAGCGCCACCTTGCGCACCTGTTCTAAATCAATCATGGAGAGGGGCATGGATAGGGGTAATCGTGGGCGTCAAACCATGGGGAGAGCCAATAATTTTGACCCTCCCTGTGGCGATGGAAAATATAGAAAAAGCGGCTGATTAAAAGAACACATCCGCTGGCATCCGGCCCGTATTCTTGAGCCAGTTTTGAGCCTCAATGTAGTTGTTAGGGGCCATCCGTAGGGCTTCGAGCCAGTAGGTGGCCGCCGTGTCATAAAAGCCGTCAGCGGTTTTGATATCGCCAGCGGCCTCGGCCTGCTCGCCCCGGTAGTGGTGGATGACCGCCGTATTATTCAAAGCCTGGGGCATCCTGGGGTTTAGTTCAATCGCCGCCGCGTACTTCTCTAGGGCCGCATCATGGTCGCCGTTGCTAGCGTGGATCAGGCCCATATTGTAAAGAACAAAGCTCTTATCATAGGGATCTTCTTCTAGCTCTAGGGCAACGTTGTAGTTTTCTAGGGCTTCTGCATATTCGCCATCGGCCTGGGCGGACATACCGTCACGATAGTAGGCAAAAGCTTCCTTGGCCTGCTTTTTCGTCGGCAGCATCTTTAGGATCATATCGGCCATGACCGTAAAAGACTTATCGATGAAATTATCGTTACGCTGGGTTCTAGGCATGGCAAAACTAATAGACTAAAAGCGCCAAAGCTATATTCTAATGTAATGCTGGAGCGACCCTACCAGATTAGTGTTGGTCTGTAATATTCAAGCCAGCGCCAGACTAAACCGCAGGCAGAAAGCTAGCAGGGTCTAAACGGGGCGACTGGCCACACAGGCATCTAGAAAGACAATCATATCGGCCAGGGTGATAAAACGGGTTTCATCAAAGCAGTCGCTAATGTCGATACCAAACTGGGTGGCCACATCGTCACAAAAGCTCACGGACCAGTCAAACCAGCACACCATGGGCAGCTGCAGGTCATCCACTAGGCGATCGTGGGGTCTAACTCGGCTAAACTCAATGCCGGAATAGGTTTCTAGGGCGCGATAAACAAACAGCACCGTTTCGAACTGAGACTGGGTGACGCGCACCCCTTCTTCGCACCAGGCTTGGGGTGATAGGGGACGACGATGCTGGCGCAGTGACTGATTGACCCGATCGCGGGTGGCTAGATCAGGGCTCATATCCGGGTATGCCCCTAGGCTATGGAGATAGTTATTAGCCTTTTGCCACTGTCGCCACATAAAATTTTTACCTAATCCGCCTACCAGAAACGCTGTCTATCGGCCAGTGCGCCTTTGCCTTTTGCTCAACCGTGCCCGCAACGCTATGGTATCTTGCCCGCAACTGTATGGGCTGGCTTCAGATAACTCAATTTCAAGATATTCACCAGTTGTCTGTGTGTTTATTGTTCCCCAAGGTCCTAGCATAACTACGGTGGCTCTGGGGCGCAGCGGCTTGACCGGTGGGCCACCACCGGACAGTGGCAGACCCTATGCACAGGTGCTGAGGAGGCATTGAGGATCCTGCGGACGGACTAACTATAATTTCTCTACAAAACCAGGCCCCTGGGCCCCAGCCGCTATAGCACCAAACTGACAACGGCGGCCCGCTTTTGCAGATAGGTCTGCAGACTCTGGGCGCTCATGGGTCTGCCGATCAAATAGCCCTGGGCAACGTCACACTGATATTTTTCCAGCAGACACTGCTCGTCTATCGTTTCCACACCTTCTGCCACAATGCTAAGCCCCAGATCGTGGCCCATTTGGATAGCTGATTTTAGAATTACCTGACTTTTGGGATCGGTTGCCACCCCCCGGACAAAGCAGTTGTCAATCTTGAGCGTATCGATGGGTAAGTTTTGCAGATAGCTCAAGGAGGAATATCCGGTACCAAAATCATCTACTGCTAACCGAATCCCTAAGGCTTTGAGTTCATTTAGGGTTTCGATGGCGGCGGCGGTGTCTTGCATCAAAGCGGTTTCAGTGATTTCTAGCTCTAGAAACTCGGGGGGCAGCTGGCTGACTGCAAGGATCTGTGCAATCTGCTGGCTCAAGCTGCCTTGATTAAACTGGACGCTGGATAGGTTTACTGATACGTGACGCAGCCCCAGATTCATAGCCTGCCACTGGCGGGCCTGGCGGCAGGCGGTTTCGAGCACCCACTGGCCAATGGAGACCACCAGTCCTGTTTCTTCGGCGAGGGGGATAAACAGACCGGGGGGGATGGTGCCAGCCTCGGGGTGATGCCAGCGAATCAGGGCTTCGGCCCCTTCAATGCGACCGGTGCTGAGGTTGAGCTGGGGCTGGTAGTGGACTTCAAACTCGTCCCGTTCTAGGGCGTAGCGTAGCCAGGTCTCTAGCCGAATTTGATGTTCGGTGGCGACCGTCATATCAGAGCGATAAAACTGACAGTAGCTGCTTTTCTGGCTTTTGGCATATTCTAATGCGGCGTCGGCCTGGCGCAGCAGGGTGGGCAGCTCTTGACTGTTTTCTGGGTACATGGCAACCCCCACACTCGCGGTGAGAAAGACCTCATGGCCCGGCAGAGAAAAGGGACGGCTGAGTGCATCCATTAGCTCCGTCGCCAGCTGCCTGACGGCGGCGGTGTGTGTTGTCTGCCCGCAGATAATCGCAAACTGGTTGCCGGTGAGTCGGGCCAGGGTGGTACCGGTCGGTAAACAGGCTTGCAGCCGGTGGCCAGCTGACTGCAGCAGGCTATCACCAGCCGGGTAGCCCAAAATATTGTTGATTTGTCGCAGGCGGTCCAAACTCAGGGAGAGCAGGGCCACTGGCTGGGCTGATGCTTGAATTAGCTGGGTAAAGCGCTGCTCAAATAGAAGATGGTTGGGGAGCTTGGTCAGACTGTCGTAGTAGGACAGTCGATTGAGGTGCTCTGCGGCCAGTCGCAGATGGCTAAGGTAGTGCTTGGTAATCGCCTCCTGCTGTTTGAGTCGGGCTGCGATCGCATCGATCAAGGCATCATCGGAAAAGGGATGCAACAAACAGTCATCTGCCCCCAGCTGCATTGTTTGACGCAGGTGTCTGTGGTCATACAGAGAACTCAGCAAAATAAAGGGCGTAATCACCAAATGGGCGGTACTGCGCATTTTTTGCAGTACCTGATGACCATCGCCGTCACTCAGCTCCCAGTCGCAGACAACTAGGTTTGGATTGAGCGCCTGGGCTAGTTCCAACCCGGCGGCTCCCGTTTCCGCTTGCTCGATGGCATAACCGGCGGTTTCGAGCATGGGGATAGTGGTGGCCGATCGTGACGCCGATGGGCCAATGAGTAAAATCTTTTGCATAGATGCTTTGTGAACCTAGCCAAGCACGAGGCAACGGGCGACAGTTGGTCTAGAATTCCCGAGACAGCGGGGAATCAATCCAGATACTGAGGGCGTAAGGTACCAGTTGGCCCTGGGAGGTCAGAAGATCAAAGCGCCAGCTGACCCAGGGTTTGGGCAAAGGGCGGGTAGGAAACAGCCGCCGCCTCAGCCCGCTGAACCTGGGTGGAGCCGCTGGCCCGGAGGGCGGCCACGGCCAAACTCATAGCAATGCGATGGTCGTTAAAGCTGTCTACCTCGGTGCCGCTCAGGGTAGCCCCGCCTTGGATTTCTAAGCCATCGGGGAGTTCTGCTACCGACGCCCCGAGGCGACTGAGCTGGCTGGCCATCACCGCAATCCGATCGCTCTCTTTGACCCGCAGCTCCGCCGCATCTTGAATCCGAGTGGTGCCCTTGGCAAACAGGGCAGCCACGGCCAAAATCGGCACCTCGTCGATCAGCCGGGGAATCAGGCTGCCGCCCAGGGTACAGGCTTTGAGCTGGCTGGTGCGCACCCGAATGTCAGCCACAGGTTCACCGGTAACCTCACGGGGGTTTTCCAAGGTGATATCAGCGTCCATCTGCTGCAGGGCAGTCAAAATACCGGTGCGGGTGGGGTTGACACCGACATTTTTAATCACCAAATTTGACCCTGGCATGATGGCGGCAGCCACCATCCAATAGGCCGCAGAGCTGATATCACCGGGTACGATCACCGTCTGTCCCTGGAGCTGGCTGGGGCCGTGTAGCGTTACGCGACAGGCATCGCGGTCGATGGTAAGACTGGCCCCAAAGGCACTGAGCATGCGCTCGCTATGGTCCCGAGAAAGGCTGGGCTCGGTGACGGTTGTCTCCCCATCAACCGACAGCCCGGCGAGTAAAATGCAGGACTTGACCTGGGCTGAAGCAATGGGCGACCGGTAGTGGGTGGGGGATAGAACCTGCCCTTGGACCGCCAGCGGCGCTAGCTGGTTTTGGTGGCGTCCCCAAATTTTGGCCCCCATGGCGCTCAGGGGGGTAATCACCCGCGCCATCGGTCGCGATCGCAGCGAGTCATCGCCGGTCACTGTAAAAAATCTGCCCGGCTGAGAGGCCAGCAGCCCCAGCATCAGCCGCAGGGTAGTGCCCGAATTGCCCGCATCTAAAACCGTGGTAGGTTCCTGCAGCTGCCCCACCCCCAGCCCCTTGACCGTCACCCATTCGGCCTCCAGGTCAGAGATTTCTGCTCCCATGGCCTGAAAGCAAGCCGCCGTACGGCGGGGGTCTTCTCCCAGCAGCAGCCCTTTGATGCGAGTCTCGCCGCTGGCCAAGGCCCCGAGCATCAGCGACCGATGGGAAATAGACTTATCGCCTGGCACAGACAGCTGTCCCTGCAGCCCGTTGCCGCTGGCCGTGATGGTCCAGGTCTGGTGGGCTGAGGCATCAGTTTCGATTAGCAAACCGGCAGAAGACGTGACCATGGAACAAGATTCAACAAGCAGCGCCTCTGATTTTATCGTGCCCGTGGTCGTCGGCTAGGTGTTATTCGGCGGGCGCTTCTGCAGGCGCTTCTGGGGCTGGTTCTGGGGCTGTCTCTGGGGCTGTCTCTGGGGATTCATCAGGGGCGGTTTCAGCGCCACAGTAGGCGTTGATATCATTTACCAATGCTGACTCATCTTGAGACAGGGTTTGTAAATTGGTAAAGGCATCGTTGGCTTTGCCCTGAAACTCCGACAGCACATTGCTCAAATCGGTTTCCGATTCGGCATCAGCGACCAGCTGCATCGCCTCGCCCGCCACCGTTAGCTCCTGGGCCGATCCAGAAATAATCTCGGCGTAGCCGTCGCGATATTCGATGAGCTGTTCATCGGCCAGATCCAGCTCATTGAGGCTGGTGACCATACCGTCAATGCTGCCAACCACCTGATCGACAGCGCCAATGTACTGGCTCGCCGCCGTTTGAATATCTCCTAGACTGTCAGCACCCTGGGCCTGTTGGGTAAAGCTATCAATTTCGGTTTCAAATTCATCCTTGAACACCTGGGCCTGGTTGATCACATCGGCAAAGGCATTGCATTGAGCCACCGTCGAAGGACCACAGCTGACTAACGTTAGGGCCGCTAACCCCACCGGCAAAATTGAGCGTGAAAGGCGCATTAGATTTGTTTCCGTATTGGTTGCTACAGCAGTGACTACTAAATAGTGAATAGTAATATCGTTTGCAAGTTATCCAGCCTGATAGTAAACACGTTCAAGATTAGGATTCTCTGTCAGGAATGGGTCCAAATCTCCTGGATAGCTTGATTTTACGGACAATGTAACCCCTACAGAATAGATTAAACTTGATAAATCTTTAACTGGCTCGGTTGTGCCTCCATGAGTGTCAGCATTGCGCAATATCGTCAGACAATTTTAGCGTTACAGGATAAAGCCTACTTTAACTATGGAGGGCAAGGCCCCATGGGTCGTGATGCCCTAGACGCGATCCACAAGGCCCATCGGACGATTCAAACCCAGGGGCCCTTTGGCAGTGCGGTCAACCGATGGATGCAGACGGAAGGGGAGAAAACGCGACGGGTTTTGGCGGAAGATTTGGGAGTTGCTCCCCAGGCGATCGTGCTGACAGAGGATGTCACGGTTGGGTGCAATGTTGCCCTGTGGGGGATATCGTGGCAAAAGGGCGATCATGTTCTTCTATCTGACTGTGAGCATCCGGGAATTATTGCGACGGTTAGGGAGCTGCAGCGGCGCTATGGCATTGAGGTTAGTTTTTTTCCGCATCTGAGTCAGTTAAACAACTGTAATCCGGTCGCGACGATTCAGTCCCATTTGCGGCCGACCACACGGCTCCTGGTAATCAGTCACATTCTTTGGAATACCGGGCAGGTGATGCCGCTGACTGAGATTTGTCAGATCTGCCACGGGCGTCCTCAGCCTGTACGGGTGCTGGCGGATGCGGCCCAGTCGGTGGGTATGCTGCCGCTGGAGCTGGCGGAGACGGGGGTAGATTTCTATGCGTTTACGGGGCATAAGTGGTACTGCGGACCGGCGGGGCTAGGGGGTCTGTATGTGAGTCCTGGGGCGATGGCGGAGTTGGCCCCCACGTTTATTGGGTGGCGCGGCATTACCATGGGCGAGCAAGGAGAACCAACGGGCTGGCAGCCCGACGCGCGCCGGTATGAGGTGGCGACATCCAACGTGGCGCTGTGTAGCGGATTGCGGACGGCGATCGCCGTCCACAACGATTGGGGAACCACCGAGGAGAGATACTTTCGCATCTGTCAGCTGAGCAGCTCTCTTTGGGGTAAGCTCAACAGTCTGCGGCCTGTGCAGTGTCTTTTAAAGTCTCCCCCTGAGTCAGGGCTGGTTTCATTTCAGATTTTTCAGGAGGGCGAGAGTTCCCCTGATCTACATCAGCAGCTGGTTGTTTATTTGGAGTCGCAACAGTTTTTTTTACGGACGCTGTTGTCACCTAGCTGTGTGAGGGCTTGCACGCATTATTTTACTACGGAGTTGGAGATTGATCGGCTGATTGATCAGATAGAGACTTTTTTGAGGAAGCGTGGTCTTTAGGGGTTGTGGTACTGGTTCCGTCTGATGGCTACCGTGTATACACATCTCGGGAAGAGGCTTAAAATCCTGCATTACCCCCCTCAATCCCCCCTTACCAAGGGGGGAAGCTCCAGTTCTCCCCTTGGTAAGGGGGAGTTAGAGGGGGTGAGCCAATCGCAAACGCTAGTTTTCAGCACTTGTGTGTACACGGTAGATCCACTCAAGGTTAAAAGCCGTTCGCTTTAACGAACAGCATCATCTATCTTATGGCGGTCATAACAGACTCAACGTGCCTATTAATACCCTTGCACAGTCGACTATTTTTAATTTACGGGGCTGGGCTATAACAGTATCGAGCCGTTAGAGTTCTAAAAGCCATGGGAAGCCCCCCCGCTATTAACCGTCCACCTGTTTCCACCCTGGGAACCTATCTGCAAAAAGTAGGGTTACCCGCTCTGTTTGCCCCAGTTGATATCGCTACGCTGGTCTACTTTCGCATCGCCTTTGGTGGCATCATGCTGTGGGAAGTATGGCGTTATTTTGACAAGGGTTGGATCAGCCGCTATTGGATTGAGCCCATTCTCAACTTCCCTTTTTTGGGGTTTGAGTGGTTACACCCCTGGCCAGGGCAGGGGATGTACATTCACTTTATCGGTCTAGGCATCCTGGCTATTTTTATTGCATTGGGGTTGTGGTATCGCGTCAGTGCAATTCTGTTTTTTGTCGGGTTTAGCTACATCTTTTTATTAGAGAAAGCGCGATATCTCAATCACTTCTATTTAATTTGTTTAATTAGCTTTTTACTCATTTTTCTGCCTGCCAACCGGGCCTTCGCGCTTGATGCCTGGCGTCGCCCTGGTATGCGATCGCAGACAGTACCGGCCTGGACCCTCTGGCTAATGCGCATACAAATTGGTATCCCTTATTTTTATGGTGGCCTGGCCAAGATCAATGGCGATTGGCTACAGGGAGAGCCCATGCGGATGTGGCTGGCCGATCGCACTGACTTTCCGCTGATTGGTGCGTTTTTTACTCAGGAATGGATGGTGTATTTTCTGAGCTACAGCGGGCTGTTGTTGGATGTTTTTGTTGTTCCCTTTTTAATCTGGCGACGGAGCCGACCCTATGCGTTTGCAGCGGCTCTACTATTTCACATAATGAATGTCAGGTTGTTTAATATTGGCATTTTCCCGTGGTTTATGATTGCGGCAACGGCAATCTTTTTTGACCCTAGTTGGCCCCGCTGGGTCATGGGTAAGCGGCTTCGCGACCAGTCAGCCCCCACCCGTCTCACCCCCAGACATACGCTGATCTTGACATTGCTAGGCATTTATCTCTTTCTACAGCTGGTGCTGCCGTTCCGTCACTATCTCTATACAGGCGATCCCAACTGGACTGAAGAAGGTCATCGATTTGCCTGGCACATGAAGCTACGGTCTAAAGATGCCGATGTAAACTTTGTAATCACCAACAAAGTAGACAATACTGTCAGCTATCTGGACCCAAATGACATTATGCCTCGCTGGCAGGTTCGCAAGATGGCCGCCCGCCCGGATATGATTTTGCAGTTAAGCCACATAATTGCTGAGGATATTGGTGGAACAGATAAAGACTCCATTGAAGTAAGGGCTGAAGCATTCGCGTCACTCAACGGACGAGAGAAACAGCAGCTAATTGATCCCACCGTTGACCTGTCAAAAGTGCGACAGTCATTGCTGCCAGCTGATTGGATCGTGCCCTTGGAGACACCTTTATCAAAAAAACGATGAAGTAGGCATACTACACTTTAGTTTTTACTTCGAGTGGCTTATGCCGTCGGCTAAGCCGCTGTCGTCCACTTTTTGACAACCGAAGGAGGTTGTCGCTCATGGCAATGATTCAGGTGTGGTGGGAGTTACGGAAAGGTCAGGGAAAACATTGCTGCACCTAAGCATAAACTACTGTTTGGCAGCTTCTTAGGAGCGCTGGGAGACTGGGCCAAAGATGTTGTTGTTGTCGGTGGGGAGTTCAGCGGCGTCGGTGGCTGTGTTGTTGAGAAATGTGGGTGGTTCGCCGAGAAGCCTTACTTTGGGCGGTTTCTGTGGGGATGGTTGTTGTGTTTCTGAACCCAAGGGCGTTTCTGGGCCTGGGGAGATAAAGATAGCGCCGCCTTTACCCTGGCCTGGTGCTGGACCTGGTCCTGAGATCGCAGCGTTGTGCTCAAAGCTGACCTGATTGAGTAGCAGACTCCCGGAACGGATAAAAATCGCGCCGCCAAGGCCGCCGCCGCTGCCGCCG
>JBCCAQ010000309.1:0-5475 GCA_039814735.1 Cyanobacteria bacterium P01_A01_bin.15 | reverse complement strand
ATCGCTTTCTCCGGTGGGCAAGGGGGGGGTGCCCACTGCAATAAATAAGATATCGCCGTGGGATACTCCAGCCGCCAGGTCAGTGGTAAATGTCAGCCGACCAGCCTCCATTGAAGATTGCATCAGCTCAGACAGTCCCGGTTCAAAGATGGGTGACTGCCCTGACTGCATCAGCTTGACCTTGTCTGCATTGTTGTCAATGCAGATTACCTCGTGACCAATATGGGACAGACAGACACCTGTCACCAAGCCAACATAGCCCGTACCAATAACGCAGACACGCATATAAATACTCCTTACTTGAGGATGAATACAGTTGAATTAGACTTAAATGTTATGTCTGTTACCCCAACTCGATTGCCCTATGGCATGGCTAGCCTGTGCAAACCCTGGGGAAAGACCTCGACGGTGGTCCCTGTAACCGTCTTAGGGAGCCGATTGGGCAGGTACTGCCAGTTTACCCGCTGCGTCCAAACGAGATCTAAAGTCCCCAATTGTGAGCCCTAACCCCTCCTGGAGCGGCACGGTCGGCTCCCAACCCAGCATGGTTTTGGCCTTAGTGATATCAGGCTGGCGACGCCGGGGGTCATCCTGGGGTAGCGGCTCGAACTTGAGCTCAGCAGCAGGATTTACCATTTTCTGAATAGATTGGGCCAATTCTAAAATGGTGTATTCTCCAGGATTTCCCAGGTTCATAGGACCAATATAGTCACCGTCCATTAGGCGAATAAACCCGTCTACCAGGTCTGAAACATAGCAGAAACTTCGGGTTTGAGAACCATCACCATAAACAGTTAGAGGATTTCCCTGCAGTGCCTGCACGATAAAGTTGCTAACCACCCGGCCATCGTTTTCCAACATCCTTGGTCCGTAGGTATTGAAAATCCGAACCACCCGAATATCCACATCGTTTTGTCGATGGTAGTCAAACGCCAGGGTTTCAGCTACCCGTTTGCCCTCGTCATAACAGCTGCGGATACCGATGGTGTTGACGCTGCCCCGATACTCTTCAGGCTGAGGGTGCACCTCAGGATCGCCATACACCTCTGAGGTTGAAGCCAAGAAAAACTTAGCCTTTACCCGTTTGGCTAGACCCAGCATATTCAAGGTGCCCATCACGTTGGTTTTGATGGTTTTGACCGGATTGTATTGGTAGTGCACTGGCGATGCCGGACAGGCCAGATGGTAAATCTGATCGACTTCCAGGCGAATGGGCTCAGTAACATCGTGCCGAACCAGCTCAAAATTGGGATGATTCAACCATGGCAAAACATTTTGCTTACGGCCTGTGTAGAAATTATCCAGACAGATCACTTCGTGGGAGTCCGTCATCAGGCGATCAATCAAATGAGACCCGATAAAACCGGCCCCACCTGTGACTAAAATTCGCATAATACGTTTGAACTAATATAACACCAATATGAAATGGGTAAAATGCACGCGCCACTCAGAAAATTGCCTGCTGCACCGGCAGAGCACCCGTGGTTAATAAAGAAAATGTAGTTTGTACAAGCCATGCACAGCGTTTCTGCAATTTAACAAAATTTGATGATGTGATGACTGACGGTTGGGGTCATTCATGACAACTTCAAGTCTTTTGTACAGCAATACCCAAGAATTGACCACTGGTAACAGGCAGGGGTAGCTATCAGCGTCCGCTGGGTGAAAAATTCTCGTTATGGGTACCGGCTAAAACGTTGCTAGTACATCGAGATCTGTCTTGACCCAGTCAATACCAGCCTTAGTGCCCTGGCGGTCATAGAGGTCGCTAGCGGCGACAAAGTCAGCGACGGCATCCTGTTTCTTGGCTAGATTTGCCTGGGCGCGGGCCCGATTGTGAAGGGCCTCTGCTAGGGCCGGCTCCCATTCAATCACCCTGGTAAAACACTCAACGGAGCGGGCATAGGCTTTTTCTCGATAGGTCCACACCCCCTGGTTGAACTGGTGGCGCGCCTCGCCGCTGATGGGAATGGATAGATCGGTGATGGGAATGGTAAACGGTACCTGCCGCCCCCAGGGCTTGAGCGTAGTAGTTGCGATCGCACCGCCGCCAATACCCAAAATTGCTAGCATCACAGCTAGTACAACCCATCCGTTACTTGAAACTTCCATAGCCCCTAACATAACTGGCCCGCCTGACAGTAAATAAAATCTTGCTAAAATCCTGTTTGGTCAGTGGACTCTGTGAAAAGGTTCTATGAAATCTTAGAGCCCGTACAGCCGTTTAAGGCAAATTCCCCCCAAACAACGCTGATAGCTTTATAAAAACTTCATTTTGGAACGGGTCAACTATCAACAGTTAAATCAGCTTAACCATACGCTAGAATGCCCGTAACTATGAACTTCCTGAAATCCTACATGAAGTGTAGCCGCTTGATAGGCGTTTATCACGTTCATCTCAGTCAGTTGGGTTAGCCACACAGCCAAACGACCCAAACAGTCCGATCCATCGGCAAGATTCAGCTCTAAACCATTCAGAGGATAGTTAATGCCTGTAATGTTTCCCGGCATGAACCCTTACCTGGAACACCCCGACCTTTGGCCTGAAATACATCCGCAGTTTGTAGCTGCTTTGGCGAAACTGCTAGAACAGACAGTGACCAAGCGGTACAACATTATTATCCGCAAACGGGTCTATCGCGTTAGCGGAGAAGATAGCCTCGTTGTGGGCCAACCGACCCGCAGCGCTAGCCTGGCAGCCAGCGACTCTTCTCCGGCCCAGCAGCCGATCCCCACCTATATTGCTGTGCCTCAGACAATCCATGAAGACTATATCGAGGTTGTTGATTGCCACCTTGGTAGAACGAATACCATCATCGAAGTATTGACCCCCCAGAAAAAACGTCCAGGACGCGGGCGCGAAAACTATGCCCAACGCTGTGAGGCTATTTTTGGCAGCGATACCCACTTTGTGGAAATTGATTTACTGCGAGGGTGGGAACCTATTTCTGACTATGGTCCCAGCAATATCGATTATCGAGTGTTGGTCAGTCGCAGCGATCAGCGTCCCCAGGCCGAGCTATACACATGGCAGGTCAGTGCCCCTATCCCTCTGCTGACGCTACCCCTGAGCCATCCCCAGGATGGTGACGATGCCCAGACATGCTGCACGGTCAATCTCAAACAGGCCCTTGACGATACCTGTGCCGGCGCTAGCTACAATTTTTCGATCAACTATGAACGGGATCCGATTCCTCCTTTGCCCCCGGAGGCTAGCCGTTGGTTGGCGGATCTACTAGAACACTCGGGGTTGCGGCAGCCAAGTCAAATCACAAACCGATATGATGAGAAAAAGCTCAAAAAACACAGCGCATATTTGCAGGCATGACCGGCCAATCTACTAACCAACTCATCAAATCACTCGAATTAGCTCCGTGTGGCCCTAGCCCAGCTTCTCTGTCTGCTGAGGAGGATAGCCACCTTAAAAAACAAATCTGGAACTGGCGTGGTTATGACGTTCAGTATGCCGTTAAAGGCCATGGCACTCCCCTGGTGCTAATCCATGGGTTTGGTGCCTCCATCGGTCACTGGCGTAAAAATATTCCTGCCCTATCCGCCGCAGGGTATCGAGTCTATGCCATTGACTTACTCGGATTTGGCGGCTCTGAAAAACCAGCTCTTGACTACTCCCTAGATCTTTGGGAAGCGCTGTTGCGGGACTTTTGGCAGCACCATATTGGGGTACCCGCTGTCTTTGTGGGTAACTCTATTGGCGGACTGCTTGTCTTGATGACGTTGGCCAATACCCCTGACCTGGCACGGGGGGGCGTGATCCTCAACTGTGCTGGCAGTCTTAACCATCGTCCTGAAGATTTGCCTCGGCCCCTAAGCCTGGTGATGGGGCTATTTGGCAAGGTTGTGGGTGCTCCGATTATGGGTCCCCTGATTTTTGGCCAGGTCCGGCGGCGATTTCGGATTCGCAGCGCCCTTAAGCAGGTCTATGGCAACCGCGATGCGATTACCCCTGAGCTGGTGGAACTGCTGTATCGGCCCTCCTGTGACCCAGGGGCACAGAAGGTGTTTGCTTCAATTTTGACCGCTCCTCCAGGGCCGCGCCCCAGCGAGCTGTTGCCCAAAATCCACCAGCCTCTGCTGGTGCTTTGGGGAGAAAACGATCCCTGGACGCCGATTCAAAGCGCCAGCTTGTACCGGGAGCTGGCGGACGATGCCAGTCGGGCTGTGACGTTTCAATCGATTCCAGATACTGGACACTGTCCCCATGATGAACGCCCAGAAATTGTCAACTGGCTGCTGTTGAAGTGGCTCGATGCCAAGAAAACCTAGCGTTTTAGGACGCTAGAATTATTCTGCTGCCAGGTTCAAAAGGCGCTGGGCCACTGCTTCTGCCACTGGCATGACCGATAGCCGATTGCCCCGTTTGACCACCTGAAGTTCGTCGGGGGTAAAGGTGTCTTTGAGCTGGTCCAGGCTAATGTAGTGTGCAAAGGTCTTAACGTAGGTAACCGTAACGGTATGCCAGCGGGGCTCCTCAGGGTCAGACTTGGGGTCGTAGTATTTGTTGGTTGGGTCAAACTGGGTCGGATCAACCACCATTGCCTTGCTGATTTTCATCAGTCCGGCGATGCCAGGGGGCTTGGTGTTGGAGTGATAAAAAAAAGCCATATCCCCCACGGCCATGGTTTTGAGAAAGTTTCGCGCCTGGTAGTTACGCACACCGTCCCAAATTTCATTGCGATCGCGTTTTAAGTCATCAATGCTGTACACGTCTGGCTCAGACTTCATCAACCAGTAGTTCATCGTTCTTTAATCCTTTCCGTAGCTCGCTCCATAGCTGATTGTGCCAGCCTGCCGGCCACACTAATTCCGCACAGCGACCAACTTCCCCATAGGCCAGCTTGAGCCTAATGGGGGTTTCGGGCAAGTACTGCAGCCGCTCTGCCCACTCAATCACCACGATGCCAGGCTCCACCTCATCCCCATCCCAGTAGGTTTCTAGATATAGGCTGCTGGCCGCTGCCCCCTCCAAACGATACAGATCGGCATGGTAGAGTGGCACACGCCCGGTTAGATACTCATTAATTAAGGTAAATGTGGGGCTGTCAATGGTTTGATCAACCCCTAAGCCCGCTCCTAGGCCCTGGGTCAGCGTGGTTTTACCGCTGCCCAAAGGCCCTGACAGCAGCAGCACCGCACCCACGGGCAAGCGCTGTCCCAACCGCCAGCCCAGCCGCTGGGTAGAGGCGAGATCTAACAGGGGAATAGAGACCGCCATCGATGTAACAGACACGCAAAAAGTTCTGGCAACCGCCATAGGATGGTCAACCCCTCAACTGTATCGTTAATCTAAGAACGAGTTTATTCCAAGGTTCAAGGCAGCCATCACCGCATGATTATCACGGTAGCCAGCTTTAAAGGCGGCGTCGGCAAAACCACCACCGCCATTCACCTGGCCGCGTTTTTCCAAGGCAAAGGCAAGACGCTGCTGATCGACGCAGACCCCAACTGCTCGGCGTT
>JBCCAQ010000167.1:0-12197 GCA_039814735.1 Cyanobacteria bacterium P01_A01_bin.15 | reverse complement strand
GAGCCTGTACCAACAGGGTGTAAAGCCGCTCGTAGTCATCGTCGACAACGTCATCTTTTTGCTTAATTTCTAAACCCGCTTCCACATCTAACTCGGAGAGAGAAAGCAGGCTTAGGGCCACCATGGACCGACATCGATCCAGCATGATCTGCACTTGATCCATGGCGTCGTAGACCGGATATGGAAACAGCTTGATGGCGACTTCACCAATATCTTTGGAGTAGTCGCCAATCCGTTCTAGATCGCGAATCATCTGCATCAGAGCGCTGACAAGACGCAGGTCCTGCATGACCGGGGCCTCTAGGGTGATCAGATTGATGCAGTCTACCTCAATCTGCCGGTAGAGCCGATCGATATGCTTATCGTGTTTTTTAAGCTGTCTGGCTGCATCTAGGTTGCGATCGCAAAGTGCCTCCCTGGCCATCAGGCAGGAATTTTCCACCAAAGCACCCATGCGCAGCACGTCCCGCTGAATACGAATCAGCTTAAGATCTAAAACTGAACGAACTGTTGAATTAGCATCTGAGGACTCATCATTGTCATTGAGTACAGCATTGCCACTGCCGTCGGAGGAAGCTGTGTTCATAAAAGTAACTGCCATAGGACAGTTGCTAACAAGTGAGCCTTAAAGACGTACAAATATTTAAATATAGGTATCTTATTATCGCATTTGCTGTCAACGCGTGTGTGGTCGAAGCTACATTCCCATCCCGGCGGACAGCACTGCTTGCATACTCTGGGAATACCTTCAGGAAAACTGACGACCATGTTGTTAAAGTCTGTAACAGATTGAGTGTGAAACGGCTGATTGAGTCAATTTTGGTCAACAATTTCCTAAGAGAGTAGCAATTTAGTAAGGAAATCAGCGCCCCATGGCTTTATCAGATACTCAGATTATTATTGCTTTGCTGACTGCTTTGGTTCCCGGCGTTTTGGCCCTGCGGCTTGGTACCGAGCTCTACAAATAGAGTTCTACAGAGCTACAGAGATAGAGCCACAGAAAACCTATAGAGAAATGGCCTCAGGTTCCAGCGAGCCTGGGGCCATTTTTGAAGAGCGGCCAGACATAGTCTGACTGGGGGATAGAGTTTTCTAAAAATGGGGGAATTCTCAGCACAAATGGGGCAATAGGCTTCATAATGATGGCGGGCTGTATCAGCCTTAAACGACGTGCTAAGGACTTCCATTAATGACTCGAAAAGCAACGATGTTGGTCCCGAGAGGCAAAGCTCGCCAATCGTTGGTTCTAGAGTCTAGCGTCAAGCTTATTGTCAACGTGCTGCTGGCGGTGGTAGCCACCTCAACCATTGCTAAGCTTCTGCCCTACTACCATCAACAAAAAGCAGAGCTAGAGCAGCTCGATCGCTCCATCATCTCTTTAGAGCGTGAGCATGACGGCGTTTGGCAGGATTTTAGCGACAATTTTGATCCAGAGCAATCTAGCCGCATCATGCGGGAGCAGAGCGGACAGGAAGATCCAAACCGCCATCCGATTGTTTTGATTGACCCCTTACAAAATTCTCAACCCTCGTCTCCTTAGGCCCTATCCATCAGCGCGTTAGCTGCAATTACGGGGATATCACATTACAATCGATTGGCAGTCAATTGACAGTCAGTAGGTAAAGGAGTCGTGGTTGCCAACGTTAATCCATCATCTCTATCATCCGGGTCAAATACCCATCAGAAGATAGAGGGAAAACTGGTCGAATTTACATTTGACAGCATCGATGCGGCCCTGGCGGATCTTAGCGCTGGTAAAGCCATTGTCGTAGTAGATGACGAGAATCGAGAAAACGAAGGGGATGTGGTGTGCGCCGCTCAGTTTGCCACCCCCGATATGATCAACTTTATGGCTGTCGAAGCGCGGGGGCTGATCTGTCTAGCCATGACCGGCGAGCGTTTAGATGAGCTCGGTCTGCCGCTGATGGTGAGTGGTAACGGGTTTGAGGATGAAAATGAGCAAACCGCATTTACCGTCAGCATTGACGCCAGCCTGAGTTGGGGGGTAACCACCGGCATTTCAGCCGAAGATCGGGCCCGTACCATTCAAGTTGCCATTAATCCGGATGCCAAACCCAAGGACCTGCGGCGGCCGGGACACATTTTTCCCCTACGGGCCAAGCACGGCGGTGTTCTGAAACGGGCAGGCCATACTGAAGCCGGGGTGGACCTATCCAAACTTGCGCGGCTGTACCCAGCCAGCGTTATCTGTGAGATTCAGAATCCGGATGGCTCCATGGCTCGCCTACCTGAACTAATTGACTATGCCCAAACCCACGGGCTCAAGCTAATTAGCATTGCTGATTTAATTAGCTACCGTCTGCGCCATGAGCGGTTGGTAAAAAGAGAAGCCGTGGCCGCTCTACCCACTCAGTTTGGAGACTTTAAAATCTATGCCTATCGCAATCTCCTAGATGATTCTGAGCATGTTGCCATCGTCAAGGGCGAGCCGACCACATTTAAGACCAGCCCGGTGATGGTGCGGGTGCATTCAGAATGTCTGACCGGAGATGCCCTTGGCTCCCTGCGGTGCGACTGCCGCCTGCAGCTGCAGACCGCACTCAAAATGATTGAAAACGCCCAGACGGGGGTCGTTGTCTATCTGCGTCAGGAGGGCCGAGGGATTGGGCTTGTAAATAAGCTCAAGGCCTATTCGCTACAGGATATGGGATTTGACACCGTAGAGGCCAATGAAAAGCTGGGCCTACCGGCGGACCAGCGCAACTACGGCATCGGTGCCCAGATCCTAAATGACCTGGGGGTACACCAGTTCAAACTGATCACCAACAATCCGCGTAAGATTGCCGGTCTTAAAGGATATGGCCTGGAAATGGTGGATCGCATGCCCCTGCTGATTGAAGCCAATACTTACAATTCAGGCTACTTGTCCACTAAGGCCCAAAAGCTGGGGCATTTAATGCTGCAGTCCTATTTGGGTACCCTGGCCCTGCACTGGGCGGAACCGCTGCCCCCGGCTCAGCGCTATGAAAAGGTCAACCAGCTCCGCCAGCTGGCCCACGATGCCGGTCTGTTACTCCAGGAAGAAGCCCGCTCCATAGCGGTCTCCCTATTTGGTCCTGGGGCGTTGATTGTTAACCTGGGTCTGGCCAAACCTGTTGCCAGCGACTGGTATCAGCCGTCTGACAGCGGCTATCGCAGGGCCATTATCGCTCTGCTAGAGCAGCTGATTCAGTGGTCGGATCTTGAAGCCCTTGACCTGCTAGTCGCCAACGGTAGCGATCCCTTTACCACCCTGCAGGTGGGTCTAGATCGACAGATTTTTAGCTGGCAATCACCGGCTATTATCGGTGATCAGCTCAACACCCAGCGGATCTACAGCTTTTCTCGCCACAGTCCCAATGACTAGTCTCCACCGCTGGGTGACTTGCTCCTAGTCTCTCCCTAGTCTCTATCGGGAGTCCGACCCAGCTGGGGGGTGGGGGCTACTGGAGAAATCTGTCCCTGGCGCAGAGCGACTATCTCTATCGCCAGTGCCGACACCGCTTCAGTAAACTGCGGATCCTCAACGGTGCCCATCAGGTCGGGGTCGTTTTCTAGGATACTGCGTTCGTCGGAGGAGAGGTCTACTTGAATGTCGGGGGTAATCCCCTTGCGGCTAATATCGGTACCGTTGGGGGTGTAGTAGTGGGCGACGGTAACCGCGACACCAGAGCCATCTGAGAGACCGTGGAGAGATTGAACCAGGGCCTTACCAAAGGTGGTACTGCCCACCACAATGGCCCGATCATTGTCCCCCAAAGCTCCGGTAACAATCTCACTGGAGCTGGCTGATTCGCCGTTGACCAGCACGGCCATGGGCAGTTCGGTCAGATGGGTCCGATTGGCTGAAATCTCTTCACTGTCGCCGCTGCGATCCACCGTGCGTACGATCGGTCCTCGACGTAGCCACATGCGGGAGATATCAACGCTGGCCTGCAGCAATCCACCGGGATTGTTGCGCAGGTCTAGGACAAAGGCCTCGGCCCCCTGGGTGCTAAGGTCTGCGATGGCCGCCTGCATCTGTTCGGCGGCATGGGCGCTAAATTCATCAAGCCGGATATAGCCGACATTGATGCCACCCTGGGTTTCCAGCTTGGCCTTGACTGCCCTTATTTCTAGGCGGGTTCTCGCCACGATAAAGGTCTGGGTTTCACCGTCGCGCTCAATGGTCAGGGTGACCTGGGTGTCCGCATCCCCATGGAGCAGCTGGGAGACCCGCTCCGCACTGAGAAGATCGGTGGAGCGGCTATCGATCAGCACGATGCGATCGCCAACGGCAATGCCCGCTGCAGCGGCGGGAGAATCCTCAATTACATCGCTGACAATGACCGCACCAACGGTGCGATCCCGCCTTAGCTGGAGACCGATCCCGGAGATCTCTCCGGATGTTTGCTCTGTGAGTTCGGCGTACTGATCGGGGCTTAAAAACCGCGTGTAGGGATCGTCAAGACGGCGCAGGACGCGGCGTAGCTGGCTATAGGCAGCCTGACGTGAGGTGTAGTTTTGACCGAGCAGCTCTTGGCGGACCTCAACCCAGTCGGTGCGATTAAAAGACTCATCAACGTATTCGCGATAGATAATCTGCCAGGCTTCATCGAGGATTGCCTTGGGTCCGTCTGTAAATGCCGCCTCGGCTGAAAATGATGTTAGGAGTACAGGTGTGAGGATAGCCGCTGCGATCGCAGCGGGAGCGGTCGCGCGAAATAACGTTGGGGTAGTTCTCATTGAAACGGTGGCGACAGAGGATAACGGAACGTATAAACGCAGTGTAGGGGATCAAAAACAGGTGAGTAGATTTACCTAAAATAAATTAAAGATACAAATATGGTGCATTGCCCCGGTTGAACAGTCCATTGGCAGGGGTGCTATCACCGGCAAACCGTTGAACGTCCAACCTTTACGGCTTAGATCTCCTCACCATCAATGCTGGCCTTCAATCTAGCGCACGCTGTTGGGCAATGGCCTAAAACCACACCGATCTTTACCCAAACCTTACCTGTGCTGTGGTTATAATCCGCAGGTTTTAGCGGTTTTGACCGGCTAAAACCTAACAGGAGATGTATCAAAAGCTGTGTTACCCATACAATAGGCTTTCGACCCTGGGATTACAGGGGTATATTTACGGAAGTGCGTACAGCACAAAGCAGTGAGCACGCCTCAAAATGGCCAAGGTCACATCACGACTCAAAACACGACAGCGACGGTTGAAGTATGGGGGTCTGGGGCTATTGCTAGCGGTGGTCACGGCGGTTTTGCTCATGGTCCATAGCCTTTGGCGCTCCAGCCAGGCACCCACCGATGCCTATCTGGTTTTAGGGGGCAGCATTCGCCGAGAAATGCACATGGCTCAGCTGGCCAGCACATTTTCCACACCGCTGCCAATTTTGATATCCGCTGGGTCGCTAGACCCCTGTATTCGGCTCCTGTTTGAGCAGGCGGGGGCCTCTTTGGACCAGGTATGGTTAGAGCACTGTGCCCAATCCACGTTTGACAACTTTTTTTATGCGGTGCCCATGCTGGAGCGCTGGGGCACCCATCGGGTCACCCTGGTGACTTCAGGCAGTCACACCGGTCGCGCCGTCACCCTGGCTCGGATTTTACTAGGTGCCCAGGGGATTTGGGTTGAGCCCCTAATTGTCGATGAAACGGGCATTCCCGGCAATCAAGAAACCCCCCTTAAAACCACCCTTGATGTGGGTCGCAGTTTGCTGTGGGCCGTGGTTGCCCAGGTCTATAAACCTGACTGTGGGCGGGTACTCCCCCTGGCGTCGGTGGATCTGACCCAGTGGCGGCAGCGAGGATTTAAATGTGAGCACCAGGCGGGCATTGAGGGCAGCTAGGGCGGCTCAACGCCCGCGGGTTGGAGCATGCTGCCAGTGTATAGATAGTAGTCTTTAATCTTAAAACCAAACCGCCGCACTGGAATGGTGGCAATCTGCTGCCAGCCGGGCGCTAACCGCAGCGTTCCCTGACCAGTAAAGGGATGCCAGTCATCCGCCAGGACCAGGGCCGAGCGGCCGACCAGCCCTCGCTCCCTCGCCCACACATCAAACTGGTCGATCCGCTCGGAGACGGCTAATACGCGATCGTCGTTGAGGGCATAGGCTAGGGCCGAAGCGGAACGGTAGTCGGTGGTCAACCACAGCTCGTGCTGGGGAGCATAGTCTTGCACCACAGCAGCCACCTGGTACCAGCCAAAGGACATGCGACCGTCCGGGTCACCGTCTGGGCCAAACAGGGCCGCCAAGGGAAAAAGACAGTAGTTGACCACCAGCAGCCAGGCCACGGTAGTCCCGAGCACCTGCACCCCCACCAGCCAGCCCCGGTGCCGCAGACCGTCAAAAAATAGGGGCACCAGGGGCACCAGCAGCAAATAAGCCAAAATATTCCAGTAGTAGAGGGCGGTGGAAAACAGCCCCACCAGCGACAGAACCCCCGTCGATATCATAAAGAGCCCGAGGGCAACCGCTCGATAGGTGGGGGAGCGAAAAGCATGGCGGCTCGCCCGCACGGACTGCACCATCACCCATACCAGCGGCGGCGATAGAATGAGTGCCGCCGTCAGCCAAAAAAACAAAACCGCATCCGGTCGTAGGGGAAAGCCACCGCCGCTGTCAACGCTGCGAGTGAGATAGTACTGCAGCGACAGCCAGCTATTTTGAATATTCCAGATCAGAATAGGGAGGGTAAATAGGGCTGCGATCGCACCGGCACCATACAGCCGTATATCCCCCAAGAGCGGGCGTAGTCTGGGTTGAATCACAATTACCCCCAGCACCGCCAGCCCCACAAACACCGCCGTATACTTACACAGCCCCGCTAACCCCAAAGCCATCGCTCCGCCATAGAGAAAGGCGCTATCCCCGCGACCGTCCAGCCAGACCCCATCTAAAAACCGCACAAACCAATAGGCCGACAGCAGGGAAAAGGCAATTAGCCACTGATCATGCCAGGCCAGGGTCAAAAACAAAAAATAGAGGGGGCTGCTCCAGCTGCACAGCACCATCACAGTCCAGGCCCGAGCCGCCCCCGCGCCATAGAGATAAGCTGCAATTTGAGCGTAGGTCCAAAAAAACAGTCCGTTGCTCACCACCGTCGGCAGCCGCAACACAAATGGAGAATGCCCCAGGTGGGAAAACAGCCCCTGCACCCAAGCATGGAACGGCGGATGATCGTAATAGGACCAATCCAAATGCTGGCCCCACAGCCAGTAGTAAGCCTCGTCCGGATTGGGAAACGCCGTCAGCCAGTAGGTGATGTGGGCCAGTAAAATCAGCCCCAGCCAGGGTGTCCTAAAACCAAGGTAGGACCAGCGCCCTAGATCAACACTCAAGATTCAACACTCAAAACAGCACCAGGCCATTTTAGGGCACCCTTACCGACTGACCGAAGCTACTCGCCGTCGTCCGCCTCAATATCAATGCCCCACTCCCGCAGGGCCTCATCCCCATCATCGGTGAGTTCCTCAGACTCGATTTGAGGTGGGGGCACCAGTCCGGCCCGCTCCTCCGGGTCGCTCCACACCGTCGGCGTATACACAATCACCGGTAGTCCGGCCCCATTTAAACCACGAATGATCCGCTCCGGCGTTTGGGGAAAGGTGATAAACAGCGGATAGGGCCGCTCGGCTCCCTGGTTGAGCAAGTGCTCGTGCTGCATCGGCATCAGCCACTCGTAGTTTTCAGAAAGCAGTATTTGAGTCCGACGCCACCGGGACAACAGCCCCGAAAAGTCTTCGTCGGGCCGGTGAATAAACAGCACCACGTCCACACCGGTTTTGATTTTCCACTCGGGGTCACACATGAGTATGGCCACATCACAGGGCAGGGACACCACCTCCCGTCGACGACCGATCGGCCCCTGGGGGTTTTCAATATCGTGACGAACGCTGATATTCGGTAGCGGTATCGTAACGATGCTGTCCTGGGGGCGTCGCATACTGGGCAGCATTTCCAAATAGGGACGGTGCTGCTTAAGCAGCGCCAGCGCGCCTCGATAGTCACTGCTCCTTGCCAGCAGATGTTCGTAGTCGCTCTGGTAGGTAGCCATGGTAATCGCAAGCCAAAGGTCTATTTTAGCGTTCCCCACGGGCTAGACAGCGGGGCTATAGCAGCTCGGTGGAGCGTTCGGCTAGGGCCGAGCGCTCTCCGCGAGTCAGGAGAATATGACCCGCTAAGGGCTCATGCTTAAACCGCTCCACCACGTAGGCCAGACCGTTACTGGCCGCATCCACATAGGGGTTATCAATCTGAGCGGTGTCACCGGTCAACACAATTTTGGTGCCCTCTCCGGCCCGAGTCAAAATGGTTTTGACCTCATGGGGGGTTAGATTTTGAGCCTCATCCACAACCAAAAACTGTTTGGGTAATGTCCGTCCCCGAATATAGGTGAGGGCCTCGATCTGCAAAAGACCCATTTCCATTAGCTCCTCATGGCCGCGACGCCAGTGGGCCGGTTTATCCAGCGGGTCTTGGGTACCAAAGATTAGATCAAAATTGTCGTAGAGAGGCTGCATCCAGGGCGTGAGTTTATCATTGATATCCCCCGGCAGATAGCCAATGTCTCGTCCCATGGGAACAACCGGACGAGAGATTAATAAACGGCTGTAGATGCGCTCTTCAGCCACTTTCTGCAGACCGGCGGCAATCGCCAGCAGGGTTTTTCCAGTACCGGCCTTACCCACTAGCGTTACCAGGGGAATGCTGTCATTTAGCAACAGATCCAGGGCAAATTTTTGTTCGCGGTTGCGGGGATGGATTTGAGAAATACCGGCATAGGGCACCTTGGGTAGGGGTACGATCCGCCCCGATGCGCTATCCACCGTGGCCAGCGCTGTATGGGCCGGGTTGTTAACATCCACCAGGGTCAGGGCCTGATTGGGGTACAGTTTACCCTCTAGCTCCAGGGTGCCCCCGCGGAACAGCTGGGTCAGCTGTTCCGCATCCACTAGCCGCTCTCCTGTGCCCGAGTAGAGGTCATCGATGTCAATTTTATCGGTTTCATAATCTTCAGCCGCCAGCCCCAGGGTATCAGCCTTGATCCGTAGGTTGGCATCTTTGCTAACAAGCACTACCGGGCACTCACAGCTGCTTTTATGCTCCAGGGCGACCGCCAAAATCTCATTGTCGGCCTTATCGCCTTCTAGCTCTAGGGGCAAGGATTGTAGCGTTTCTTGATGGCAGAGGGAGACTTTGAGGGTGCCGTCTCCGTCTAGGAAAATTCCATCGGTTAGGCTGCCCTGACGTCTCAGCTTATCTAGGGTACGAGAAACCTGGCGAGCATTGCGTCCGGTCTCATCTAGGGACTTTTTGAACCGGTCTAGCTCTTCAACAATGGCAATGGGTAAGATAACGTCATTCTCCTCGAAGCGATAGATGGCCTTGGGGTCGTGCAGCAGCACGTTGGTATCGAGGACGAATGTTTTTCTCATAAATAAAAGTCACCTTTGAAGCCCTTTAAACCCGCATGAGGCAGGAACTTCATGACAGCTAAATCACAGTAGAAATGTATGTACTATTATCTATTAAACGCTACCAGTTTGCATAACAGACTACAGGAATGGGTATTCAAAAATAAGTTTAATCCTTGACTGTCGGCTGGTTTGCGGTAGGTTTGCGGATATCTTTAGACGCTAGCCCCAGGGCTAGAATGCCGGGGGGGATTTCCCACCAAAGACCGGCTAGGGCCTGTTGGACCATGGCTCTGGGCTGATGCCAGGTGACCGGATTAGCGGGTGGGCTCAATAGGTTGATCGGTGAAAAATACTGGGCGCTAAAGGGCCACAGCAGGGCCACCCCAATACCGTTGGAAGGGTTGGCATCAAAACAGGCATCTGCTAAAAGATGTAACAGACCACCCCAGAGCATCCCCAGACAGACGGCCCGCCGTCGCTTTACCAGGAGGCTAGCTAGCACTGCCGCCATGCTAATAAACAAAAGGTTGTGGGTGACCACCCGATGGATTTGATTAAACTGGGGCCATAGCACCAGACAGATATCAATATCGGGCAGCAGCCCACCGACCAGGGTGGCGGCCAAAGAAACGCGGGGAGTTAGTTTGCCAGCAATGTAGGCAATGGCCGTATGACCCGGTGGCAGCATAGGGTTATTGGGTTTGGGGATCTATCTTTCTGAGTTCTTGGTGAACGGCGGTGCCCACCTGAAGCGCTTCGTTGAGCAGCTGGCCATAGTCACCGGCCATGTCTGCGGCCCGCAGGGCTTGCAAACTGGAGAGGTTGGTTTCAATACTGGTAAATAGCTCATGGCGACGGGCAATAAACCGCTGGTGTTTGCGCATGATCCGATCGCTCATGAGACCGCACACCAAACTTTCTCGGGTAAGGTGCAGGGCCTCTTTGACCGCTTCTGGGTCGTCTAATGATAGCCGTTTAGAGGTGCCATCGACCTGGCGGAGCTCCTCTAAAATTTCAACGGCTTTGATCATTTCATTAAAGCGATCAACCTCGTCTAGTAGGTGGCTGAGCACCTTGAGCTGACGACCCTGGTGGACACCATAGAGACCGTAGGCGGCGGTGGTTGCGATCGCACCCCCCACCCCAACTCCCAGGGATAGCCCCAGGGCCTGCTCCGACAGGTTGCGCCCCACCACCAGACACACCGGTAGCCACAGCACCAGCGCCACCGCCAGCACCAGGGACTGATTGAGCAGCCAGGTCCAGCGCAGGCGCGGTCTTTGAAATACCGCCAGCCGGGTGCCCCGTCCCATGGACAGATCGCTAATATCCAAACCGGTCAGCTCATCTAGGTCGCGGTTTGTAATCCGCAGGCTATCTAGATTAACCCCACTCATTGCAGACCCAACAAAGACGCCAGACTAGTAAAAATCTGAGAATAGAAATTGCCGTCAATCTCAGGTCGAAATACCTGGAAGGGCTCATTGGGAGCGCCAAAAAAGGGCCGCAGGGTCCACCCCAGCTGCGACCCCACCAGGGCATACAGACCCACCCAGCCCAGCAGTAGCCGGTTGCGCAGCCGGTCCCCCGCCGCATCTTCCCCCACAACTTTGCGCATCCCCTGGTAAAACAGCCGTACCCCAATCACCCCGGTTAGCCCCATCACGGCCACATTGAGCAGCAAAAAGAAGTTGTATCCCTGGATAGAAATTAAAAAGAACAGCACCACCGGCGCAAAACTAAATAAAAGTACGCTAATCACCGCCACAGCGGTCATCAACATGGCGCTATATTGGCGAAAGTTTAGCTTTGAACCAAAGAGAATATCAAAAAAGTAAAGTGTCGGCAGACAAATCGCCAGGGTAATCAAATATAGGGCGGGCAGCTTGACCGCCGAGGCCAGCATCTGCAGCCAGCTGCTGGACGATCCGATAATGGCACCGTACACCCCAAAAAAAATACAGCTGACCACCAGTAGCGAAAAAATCTTACGCTCAAGTTTGACATCATGGCGGATGTCTTCTAAGAACTGGTTGCGATCGCGCAACAACCGAATCAAAACAGCAAAGTGCTTCATAAGATGCCTACCGGAATAACGTCAGGAATACTCCTGGCTACACAGCAGCCCCCAAGCATTTCGCACATCGTAAAAAAATAGCCCGATGGCGAAATCGCCATCGGGCCAAGGGGTTATCTAGTCAGAAGTTCTAAGAACCCTGGGTCTTAAGCTGCTCAATTTCCTGGCGAATCACCGATAGCTGCTCGGTGAGCGCCTTGATCTCCGCCTGGATACCCGCATCCGGTACCGGTTGAGCCACCGTATTCACCGTGGCCGTGCTGGCGGGCGATGGCGCAAACGGGTTGGGCCACTGGCCATCAAAGTTACGACTTACGTTGTCCACAAACTCACGCGCCTCTTTTTCAGTGAGCGCGCCCCTTACCTCTAGCTCGTCCGCAAGACGTTCAAAATCCGTGCCAATATCGGAAAACTTGTTGGCGGATGCCTGCGGATCTTGAATAGCCTCAACCGCAGATGCGGCCGCTCCTAATGACACTCGAAAGCTTTTTTGAATTAATTCAGTAAACGTATCAAAATTCATGGCCAAAATTGATGGAAACGCCTATTCACCAGGTGCAATACCCATTATAAACACGCCTGAATAGTCTGGTCTGACCCTATACACATTGTGAAATACCGCATGCATGATGAAATGCTGCCCCGGACATCACAGCCCCAGACACTGCCGCGCCATCCAGCCCGTCACCTGCTGCACCTGCACCCGGT
>JBCCAQ010000102.1:0-16269 GCA_039814735.1 Cyanobacteria bacterium P01_A01_bin.15 | reverse complement strand
GCCACCGCCTGGTCGTAAACCTGGGTATGGCCAGCGTAGTCACTCAAATAGCACTCAAATAGGGTAACGCTGTGGTGTTTGCCCAACGCTGCTAGATACTGCCCAGCAAGCTCAGGGGTGATGGGGGCAGCACCGATGCCACGGGAGTGGGCGATCGCACCGGTAATATCCCAAAAAATTGCCTGCCCCCGCTCGTATTCGTACTGCATGCGAAAGGGCAGACCGGCCGTCATGGTTAGCAGGGTGCAGACGGAGTAGCGCCAGCGTCGTCGGGCAATGGCTTCAAAATAGGCCGGGGAGTAGAGATTGGCCAGGGTGGCGGTACCGCCCTGGGCCAGCACCTGCTTAAAGAGTCCGTGGGGTTCGATCAGCTGCCGCAAAGAGCCATTGGCAAAGGCCGTTTGGTGCTGGCCGCGAAACTTGGCGGCGTTGTGGCCGGTGTAGAGGGTGGTTTGTCCCGTGGCGCTCTGGGGCAGACCCGGTACGCCCAGGGTGGCGTCAATGGGTTTGAGTAACTGGCGAGCCCCCTGGCTGTGGGCTCCGGCTACCAGGGGCTGGCCCCAGAGCGTCTGACAGTGGGGCATGGTGCCTGTTGTGCCCAGGGGGTTGTGCGGCCCCGGAGGCCCTAAGCCTAGACCATCTAAAAACAGCAGAATAAAGCGGTTCTTGACCATTGTCCGGTGGGCCATGCCCGCCTATGCGGTGGCTAAAAGTGGCTGTTTTAATTGGATTTGGTTGGCCTCGGCCCAGGTGTGGAGATCGGCAAAGCTGCGATCGCGATACTTCCCATACCGCTCTCGCTTGTTGCGAATCCGCTCAGACAGCGCTGGAAAAATGCCAAAATTTGGCGGCATCGGCTGAAAATGTTTAGGGTCTGCCGAGCTAATAAAGTTAAACAGTGCCCCCACCATCGTAGTGACCGGCAGCGATACCAGAGGCCGCCCCAGCAATGAGCGGGCCGCATTGGTGCCCGCTAGCCAGCCCCCCGCACAGGCGGCGGTGTAGCCCTCGGTGCCCACCAGCTGTCCCGCCGCAAACAGGTTTGAGCGCCGATGAAACTGCAGCGCGCTACTCAACAGCTCCGGCGAATTAATAAAGGTATTGCGGTGCATGACCCCCATGCGCACAAACTCCGCCGTCTCCAAACCAGGAATCATGCGAAATACCCGCGTTTGCTCGCCCCAGCGCAGGTTGGTTTGAAACCCCACCATGTTCCACAGCTGACCGCCCTTATCCTCCTGGCGCAGCTGCACCACCGCATAGGGACGCTTACCCTTATTTTCCGGCGCATCAAAGGCCCCATAGCGGTTGGTATCAAACAGACCCACCGGTTTTAGGGGACCATAGCGCATGGTATCCTCCCCCCGCCGGCCCATTTCTTCAATGGGCAAACAGCCCTCAAAAAACTTGGCGGTTTCCTGTTCAAAGTCTTTTAGTTCCGCCTTTTCGGCTGCACAAAGCGCTTGCCAAAAGGCCAGATACTGCTCCCGGTCCATCGGACAGTTGAGATAGGCCGCTTCCCCCCGGTCGTAGCGCGACGCCATAAAGGCCACGTCGCGGTTAATGGATTCACCCACCACGATTGGGCTCGCCGCATCAAAAAAGCTCATGTAGTCCTGACCGGTAAAGGCGCGCAGGTCTGCGGCTAGAGCCTCGCTGGTGAGCGGCCCAGTGGTGAGGACCACGGTGGTATCCGTTGGAATTTGGGTCACCTCGTCGCGGCGCAGCTCAATTAGGGGATGCTGCTCTAGGGTGGCTGTGAGGTCGCGGCTAAATACCCCCCGATCCACCGCCAGGGCTCCTCCCGCCGGTACCGCATGCTCATCGGCCTTGCCAATCACCACCGAGCCCAGCTGCCGCAGCTCCTCGTGCAGCAGCCCCGAGGCCCGATCCGCCGCCTTGGCACCAAAGGAGTTGCTACACACCAGCTCTGCCACATGCTCAGAATGGTGGGCGGGGCTCAGTTTGACGGGACGCATCTCATGGAGCACCACCGGGATACCCGCCCGGGCGATTTGCCAGGTGGCCTCGGTACCGGCAAGACCACCGCCAATGACGTGAACGGGTTGAGGGTGCGGGTTAACCATGGTAAAACTCAAAACTTAGCAGTCTTCTATCATAGGTTACCGATTCAAGGTTGCTGCTGAATTTCTATCCCAGAAACCCGCGACGGTCTTATAAGATCTTGTCAGAAGTACCCCAGGCGGTTTCTCAAATAGCCTATGTCCCTCAAGTATCCTTCTCTCTATGACTAAAAAACGAATTCTCTCAGGTATTCAAACCACGGGTAATTTGCACTTGGGGAACTATCTTGGTGCCATTCGCAACTGGGTAGAGCTGCAGGATACGTACGACTGCTTTTTGTTTTTGGCGGATTTGCATGCCATTACCGTGCCCCACGACCCCAAGCGGCTGGCTGAAAACACCTACAAGGTGGCCGCTGCTTATCTGGCCTGTGGCATTGACCCGGAGCGCTCGACGGTGTTTGTCCAGTCCCACCTCAGCGCCCACAGTGAGCTAGCCTGGCTGTTTAACTGCATTACGCCCCTAAACTGGCTAGAGCGCATGATTCAGTTTAAGGAAAAGGCGCTCAAGCAGGGGGAGAACGTCAGCGTGGGTCTGTTGGACTATCCGGTGCTGCAGGCGGCGGATATTTTGCTCTATGAGCCGGATATGGTGCCTGTCGGTGCAGACCAAAAGCAGCACATTGAGCTGACCCGCGACATTGCGGTCCGGCTCAACCATCAGTTTGGTCAGAAAAAGCAGCCGGTGCTCAAGGTACCAGAGGTCATGATTCGCGTGGATGGGGCCAGGGTGATGAGCCTTACCGACGGCACTAAAAAAATGTCGAAGTCAGACCCGTCCGAGCTCAGTCGGATTGAACTTTCTGATACCCCCGATGTGATTAAAAAGAAGATTAAAAAGTGTAAGACCGACCCCCTGCGCGGACTGGAATTTGACAACCCGGAGCGACCCGAGTGTAACAATCTGCTGACCCTGTATATGCTGCTGTCGGGTCAAGAGAAAACAACTGTCGCCGCCGAATGTGCGGACATGGGCTGGGGACAGTTTAAGCCCCTGCTGACTGAAACCGCCATCGCTGCGCTGCAGCCAATTCAAGAAAAGTACCAGGCATTGCTAGACGATCGGGACTATCTGGAGTCTGTGCTGAAGCAGGGGAATGAGAAGGCGAGGGCCATTGCGGATAAAACCTTGACTAAGGTCAAAGACGCCCTGGGCTATGCTAGACCGATTTAGATGGGTCTCGCCCTCCCATACCATGGGGATGTATTACGGCTTGTTTGTTCTGTCAGTTTCAAGGCGGGCGGGCGCGTCCGTCTAAATGATATTTTTATGGCTATGTCTAACGATTTTTATGGGGTTCCTTCACAGCTTGGTTCAGCGATCGCAACCCAACAATTTTTGATCACTGCCGAGGTGATGCCGCCCAAGGGCGCTGACCCCAGCCACATGATTAAAATGGCGCAGCGGCTGCGGGGCCGGGTACATGGTGTCAATATTACCGACGGCAGCCGCGCCGTCATGCGGATGTCGTCCCTAGCGGCGGCGGTACTGCTCAAACAGGCCGGCATCGAGCCCATTTGTCAGATGGCCTGTCGCGATCGCAACCGCATTGCTCTCCAGGCCGATCTGATGGGGGCCCACGCCCTCGGTATTCGCAATATTCTGGCCCTAACGGGCGACCCCGTCAAAGCGGGGGACTATCCCAAGGCTCGGAGCGTCTTTGATCTAGAATCTGTGCGGCTGCTGCGCACCATTGGCAGGCTCAACCAGGGGCTAGACCTAAATGAGAAAAAACTGCCCGACGGTCCCACAGCTCTGTTTGCTGGAGCGGCTGTCGACCCCCAGGCCCAGAGCTGGTCGGGTTTACAAAAACGGTTTGAGCGCAAGCTGGAGGCCGGGGCTCAGTTTTTCCAAAGCCAGCTAATTTCTGACTTTACCCGTCTAGAAAAATTTATGACCCAGATTGCGGCCCCGGCCCAGACACCTGTCCTAGCTGGCATATTTTTGCTCAAATCAGCTAAAAACGCCGCTTTCTTAAACCGTAACGTGCCCGGCGTGCATATTCCTGAAGACATCATCAGTCGCCTGGCGGCGGCTAAGGAACCGCTTCAGGAAGGGATTGCGATCGCAGCAGAACAGATCGCCCTGGCTCGAACCCTTTGCCAGGGCGTTCACATCATGGCCATCCGTCGCGAGGACCTGATTCCAGACATTTTAGATCGAGCGGGCGTCGCCCCGATTGGCGATCCCTCGGCCACCAGCGGAGCCGACCAAACCGACAGCAGCCAAAGCCGCTACCCGGCTGCGGTGCGCCACAGCTAATTTTGACCCAAGGAATCCGGGTGAATAAGCACCTGGGCCGGGTCCAGGTCCAGCTCCAGGGACGTACCGTAGCTCAACCCATCGATAAATCTGGTGAGCACTTCCAAGGTGCCAGGATCTTGGAAGTGCTCAGGCTTTGTTTCGGGATGGGGGTAATAGATCAGCCCCCCGACCCGCTGATTAGACCCAAGCCCCACGCGGCAGTCAAAAAATGAAAAGTCCTCGGGCGGTGCATCATTAGCCCACTTTACCTGTCTAAACGTATGTTTGGCCTGCCGCATCTGATAGCGATAGGGACAAATTGACACATTTATCGTCCCTAGAAAGTAGGTATCCAAACGTAGCCCCCGAGCCGCAAACTGAGGTTGCTGCATGCGAATAGTGCCGCCTGGAAACCGAGGGTTGTTCACCCTTCCCGAGGCCACACCGTGACCCGCTATGACTTTGCCTGCAACGGTAACCCACGCTGTCATAGAGCTGCATAAAATCAGAACCTATTCCCAAACATAAACGTCTGGGGCCAAAACAGCCGCCTATCCAATCAGCCTTAACCGTTGGGATATTTTCGGTAAAGCAGCTACCTGCCCTACCCTCCAAGGATTGGAGGGTAGGGCAGGCCCATCACCGGTATAGTCTTTTTGAGAAAATACCCGACGCCCAGGTGGTTACACCGCTCGCCGGGCAGCAGACTAGCCTATAAAGTAGATCGCCTCCCGCCCGGCAACCTGCCACAGCCGGTAGATCAGGCGCTCGCTCTCAGCCGTAAGGGCCGTAATAAATGTGCCAGATTCAGCATTGGCGCTGCCGGCAATCCAGGTACCTTTGAGGCTAATTTCCACAAAGTTTTCATCAGCTTTGGTCAGGAGGATATCGCCTGTAGTATTTTTTTGTAGCATCTGTTTCAGGTGCTCTAGACCAGGCAAATCCTCCGATAGCAAGAAGGAAGCCCGGCTGGGTCCTACATGCAAGGGTTCACCCACATGAACAGCTAGGCTAACTCGCTGGGCTGCAATGGCATCCACGGATGTAGCCAGTACCTGTTCAAGAAATGGGCCGTCATCGGTATAATTCAGCTTTAACACGGTTGACAATCTCCATGAATCGTCGAGTTAGTCAAATGCCGACGGCGGCATAGGGGTTGATGTGTGTTTTCAAAATGCTTTACTAGGGCAGCAAAACATAGGGATCTCGAAAACCGTGAATTGGATGATGAATAATTAGCACAAGCGTTCGTAGCGTCATAACAAAGCCCCTCACAAAGACCTCTTTAAAAAGGCCCCCGCTTTCCAAATTGGAGAAGCGGGGGCCAAAAACCTGACTGGTTTAGGTTTAGGTGGATACCAGGACAAAGCGCCTGATCTCCCCGCTGTGGTTATACTGGTCGAACTCTCGTCGGTGGCAATAGCCGCCGGTCCAACCGTGAAAATAATCTAAATCATTGTTTGCGATCGCTCTGGCCCAGATGCTGCCAGGTATCAGATTGTCAAGTTCATACCCCAGGTACCCTGTAACTGCCGACACTAAAGCCCCGCAGACCAGGCATACTTTCGCAGCTATTGAGCCTATGGAGAGTTTCATAGTCGTTGGACCTCGCGTTTGCCATCACATGGTAAGGGTATGCTTTCAGAGCACTGAGCTAGGCCAGCTCGACCAGAATGACCTATCTGTATTATTTTTATGCTGCATATGCAGCACGTAGATGTTTACCCCTTATGCAAGTGTATTTACGGCTGCAATTTTGAAAATATGCGCTAGGTCCGTAAAATTACCCGAATAAAGACGATTTCCTACTAGGGTGCTGTAACTAGCAACATCGTGACCCACGGTCATTCCAGACGGTCTAATTAAACCTGGGGGGGACTGGATGACCCTCTGTATCAAACCTTAATACTAGCCCGTTGGTCATTGGGGCATGGTCTGCTGACGCTCGGTTAGGTAAAAATGCCACAGCAGCCTAGCGGCCACTGCACGCCAGGGTTGCCACGCTGTGCTCATGGCCTCGACCTCAGCTGAGGTAGGACGTTTGGGGAGTCCCTTCAGCTGTTGAATGGCGGCGTGGAGAGCCAGATCGCCGTTTGGCCAAATATCTGGTCGCTTTAACGCTAGCAACAGGTAAATATTAGCGGTCCATAGACCGATACCTTTGATCTTCATCAACCGGTCGCGTACCTGCTGGTCGTCCAGCTTATCTAGGGTGGCCAGGTCCAGGCTTTTATCTACAATCGCATTGGCCAATGCCCGACCGTAGCTTGTTTTTTGTCGGCTAAAGCCGACTTGCCTTAGCTCTGTATCGGTCAGGGTGAGAAATGCCCCAGGCGTCAGCGGCTGCAGTTTGCTCTGTAGTCGTTTATAGGCCGCATTGGCTGAGGCTAGGGAAACCTGTTGCTCAAGGATAATATGGACGAGTGTGGCAAACCCCGGCTCCCGTTGCCACAGCGGCGGCAGATTGTAGCGGGACACAATTTTGGCAAAGGAGCCATCTTGCTCCACCAGCTCCTGTACGGCGGCTGGGAGCGTTTGCTCACTCAACGGATACGTCATTGTGGAAATAGCGGAAATAACGCCTACAGCTGCCCATTGCGCTTATTATGACAGCTGTGTCCCCTGCTATAGCCGATGACCAAAGTTATCGTTCAGGGTGCGGGCGGTTCTGCTGGGCGGTGCGGGCTCGTTTTGAATCGACTTAATCGCCGTGTAGCCAAGGGGCAGCGCTGCCAGCAGACACATGGCACCGGTGCCCACCAGGGCCAAACGTCTGACTGCCTTAGATGCCCGCAGGGCATCGGGATATTGTCCCCGACGATAAAACTGCTGGACCTGGCTGGCATAGAGCAGGGCGGTTACACCCAGGGGAGGAAAGGTGACTAAAGCGGCCAATGCCGTCGGCCAGTGGCTGGGGGGACAGGGCTGATCCTTGTAAAGATCGTAGCTTTTTTCCCATTCCGGTCCTCGAACGGTGCCCACATGGCCAACCAGTCTAAACTCAGTAATGTCTGAGAGTTCGAGGGGCAAGAGCAGGTGGCGAATTTGGTTGGGTAGTGTGAAATAACTCATCCCCTGTCCTACCTGGCGCGTGAGATAGATTTCTAGGGTTTTTTGTTGCCGTTTGACTCGGACTTCAACGGGCTGGAGAGCGTTTTGTAGCAGCTCTTGAACGGTTGCTAGACCATCGGGCTGGGGTGGGGCTGGTACCTCTCCGGCTAGGGCGCTATCGTTGAGGGTGGCCAGCTGCCAGTCGGCCATGGCCCCATCTAGATCGCCCAGCTGTTGTCGGACATAACCGCGTGTCAGGTAAGCCTGGGCCAGGTTAGGGTTTAAATCTAGGGCCCGATCAAGGCTGGCTAGCGCCGCTGGGAAATCATTGGTTTTGTACTGAATTCCCCCTAGCTGGTGGTGGGCTTCAGCATAGTTGGGGTTGGCGACAATTGCCTGTTTCCAGTCCCCCAGGGCCTCGGTCAGTTTGCCCTGGGTCTCGGCCAGTCGGCCCCGCTGAAAATAGGGAATGGCCGGATTTGCGGCACAGTCAATGGCGGTTGTAAAATCCTGATAGGCTTGCTCTAGTTGCCCCAGCTCCCGGTGGCTGAGGCCGCGACTGACATAGATAGCGGCCGTATCGGGGTGGTTAACCAAGGCTTTGGACAGGACTGCGATCGCGCGCTGATGATTGCCCTGCCGTGCCAAGATCTGACCCCGGCGATAAACCAAGCGTACCTGCTGTCGCGCGTACCAACTTTGCTGATCCATATAACTATTCCCCGCTGTCAATTACCGACCGAGTCATCTGTAGCCTAACCAATTCAGCCCTGGAGAAGAATCAGCGTGACAACGGAAGCTCTCTACCTTAATAAATATATTGTTTCAGTATTTACTGTTACCGAACAAGCCCTTTTGATTCATGATGCTTAGCCAAACCTTCACACCAATTTTGCTCATTTCCTCACCAATTTGCCCACGTAGAAATTATTTTCTGGGATAAATTTCGCCTAAGCCATTGGGCTGAGGGCTCTACGCCAATGAGCGTAGGGGACAGTGCCCGCTATGAAATTGCTGTAAAGGCTCACCCGTCCGTTCATCTGCTTTTATAAAACCTGTGTAATGCACACGATAGTCACGGGGGGCATCAGAACGGTCATGTTAGCGTCAGTAAGAATACTTATACAGTGAGGACTATGCCCGTTCTAACCCTCAAAACAGAGTTGGATGTAGCTGCTTTGTTGTTAGCTCAGGGCTGGTTTCCAGAAGAAATAAACGGCATACTCGTTTTTCCTCTCCCCAGGTCTGCCTTTCGATACCTGAGTGACGAAAGCTGCCCAGCAGCAGATACCGATGTGATTAAAGCTACGATCGTTACCCCGACGGCGATTGGCCAAGCTAGACAGCTCCTAGAGTCATCGGGGTGGATGCAGCGGGAATTAGATTCCCTGCTCAAGCCTTATGGGGATGAACGGGCGGCGGCTACCGGCCATCTATCGGGTCTGGGTCCCTACCGACGCCGGATGGCGCTGCGACGCATCCTTAGCTTAGCCCTGGTCATGGGCGCTGGGTTTCTGGCTGTGGTGGCGCTGGGGTAATGGCCGCTACCCCTGGGCAAAGCGATCCGTGGCCTCCACCAGGGCGCTTAAGATTCCCGGCTCGGTGGCCGAATGGCCCGCATCGGCGACAATTACCAGCTCGGCTTCGGGCCAGGCTCGGTGTAGTTCCCAGGCGGAGGTCATCGGGCAGACGACATCGTAGCGTCCCTGGACAATTACGGCTGGAATCGAACGAATCGCATCGACATTTTGCAACAGCTGATCGGGGGGATCAAAAAAGCCACCGTTGACAAAGTAATGGCATTCAATCCGGGCAAAGGCATCGGCAAATGTATCGTCGCTGAAGCGCTCAATGCTCTGGGGTTTCTGAATCAGATAGCTGGTACTCGCTTCCCAAATCGCCCAGGCTCGGGCGGCCTGCTGTCGTGTTTGGGTATCGGGGCTGGTCAGTCGCCGGTAGTAGGCCGCTACTAGATCGTGACGTTCCGGTTTTGGGATTGGGGCCAAATACTGCTCCCAGGCATCGGGAAAAATGTAGCTGGCCCCTGCCTGGTAAAACCAGTGAATTTCTTTGGGGCGCAGCATAAAAATGCCCCGTAAAATTAGACCGACGCATCGTTGTGGGTATCGCTGGGCATAGGCCAGGGCCAGGGTGCTACCCCAGCTGCCGCCAAATACGGTCCATTGATCCAGGGCAAGATGCGATCGCAGCCGCTCAATATCATCCACCAGGTCCCAGGTGGTATTGTCGGTCAGTTCGGCGTGGGGCTTGCTCTGACCGCAACCCCGCTGATCAAACAATATGATGCGCCAGCGCTGGGGGTCAAAAAACTGTCGGTAAAAAGGAATAATGCCGCCGCCGGGGCCACCGTGTAAAAACACCACAGGCTGACCGTCGGGATTCCCTGCCTCTTCGAAATAGAGCGTGTGGAGCGGAGAGACAGGCAGCTGCCCTTGGCGATAGGGGCTGATGGGGGGATAGGGTGAATGCATAAAGACAAACAGCGGTTGCTCCCGCTATTGTCGCACCCTGGCTCCAGCAAGAAAACTAGGACGCCTTAGCCTGGGACGTAGGCGAAATCTTTTTTACAGAAACTGGTCGCCGCACCACATACCAGCGTCCGGTGCTCGGATCTCGGTATGTCTGAAAAGGGTTCTGCCTGAGCGGCTTGGTACAGTTCTTAGGCATTGATCTAACGATATTCACAACTCTCATATAAATGAATTCATACATTGTCACTCGGTATCCACCTAAATTTGAGTGATCGTTTATGGCGCACCGTGTGATTTTTGTCACAAACCCATGGAGAAACCCAGTAGTTCCTCTGGGTTTCTCCATCAGCGGCTTTATTCCTTTTTGATAAGATTAATTAGAACCCCCCATGGAGCCTGGCCTTGCTCCTACTTTAAGACCTGGACTTCTGATTTTAAGGTGATGGCGAAAAACCCGAGGGGCTTACTATATAAGACAGTTTTGACCACAGGACAGTTTTGACGCAATCCACCATGTCGGCAGCAGTATGGCCCGGTCGTTCCCACCCGTTGGGGGCCACCTGGGACGGTCAGGGGACAAATTTTGCGGTTTTCTCTGAAAATGCCACGGCTATGGAGCTATGTCTGTTTGATTCCCAGGGGAATGAACGGTGTTTGGCCCTGCCGGAGGTTACCAACCACGTGTGGCATGGCTACCTGCCAGGCATTGGGCCGGGTCAGCACTATGGGTATCGGGCCTACGGCGATTACAGCCCCAAAACAGGCCAGCGATTTAATTCCCATAAGCTGCTGCTAGATCCCTATGCGCTGGCCGTATCCGGCGATATGCGGTTTAGTCCCGCCATTTTTGGCTTTCCCATGGATCGCTTTGCCGATAGCGATCGCGACTTAATTCAGTCAGACCTGGATGATGCGGCCTATGTACCCAAGGGCATCGTTGTCGATGGCCGCTTTGACTGGTCAGGCGATCGTTATCCCGAAACCCCCTGGCACGACACTATTATCTATGAGGTCCACGTTAAGGGCTTTACCCAAAAGCACCCGGACATTCCCGTCGAGCTGCAGGGCACCTATGCCGGGTTGGGTCACCCGGCCGCCATCGAACATCTCACCTCCCTGGGGGTGACGGCGGTCGAGCTGCTACCGGTCCACCATTACAATGCCTACCCTGGCCATCTGATCGGCGTGGGGTTGCACAACTACTGGGGCTATGACTCGCTGAACTATTTTGCTCCCTTTGCTGGCTACAGCGCCGCTGGCGATGCTGGGGAGCAGGTGCGTGAGTTTAAGGCCATGGTAAAGGCCTTGCACCAGGCGGGTATCGAGGTAATTTTGGATGTGGTGTATAACCACACCGGTGAGGGCAACCACTTTGGCCCCACCCTGTCGTTGCGGGGTATCGACAACGAAGCCTACTATCGCCTAGTGGAGCGTACTCCCCGGTACTACATGGACTTTACCGGCTGCGGCAATTCTCTCAATGTGCGACATCCCCAGGTGCTCAAGCTGATCATGGACAGCCTGCGCTATTGGGTTAAGGAAATGCATGTGGACGGGTTTCGGTTTGATCTGGCCTCCGCCCTGGCCCGCGAACTGTACGAGGTGGATAGCCTCGCCGCCTTTTTTAATATCATTCACCAGGACCCGGTACTATCGACCACAAAGCTGATTGCAGAACCCTGGGACCTGGGGGAGGGCGGCTATCAGGTGGGCAACTTCCCGCTGCTGTGGTCCGAATGGAATGGAAAATATCGCGACACCATGCGAGACTTTTGGCGCGATCACCACTGTCGGTTAGGAGAGTTTGCCTTCCGGTTTACGGGTAGCTCCGACCTATACCAGGCCAATGGCAAGCTGCCCCATGCCAGTATTAACTTTATCACCGCCCACGATGGCTTTACCCTGCGGGATCTGGTGAGCTACAACGAAAAACACAATGAGGCCAACGGTGAGGGTAATCGCGATGGCGAAAGCTATAACCGCTCTTGGAACTGTGGTGTAGAAGGAGAAACGGAGTATGGAGAGGTTTTGAGGTTGCGATCGCAACAGCAGCGCAATTTTCTTACTACCCTGTTTATCTCCCAGGGGGTGCCCATGATGCTGGGCGGTGATGAGATGGGTCGCACCCAGTATGGCAACAACAATACCTACTGCCAGGACAATGACCTATCCTGGTTTGACTGGAGCCTGCGACACCAAAACCAGGAACTCCTCACCTTTACCCAGCGCCTGATTGAGTTTCGCAAACAGCACCCGATTCTCTGCCGCCGTCGATGGTTTCTCGGACGCGAGATTCACGGCTCCGGTGTGATTGATATCGGTTGGTTTAACCCCGATGGCACCATTATTAGCGACGAAGACTGGCATGATGGCAGCTCTAAAGCCATCAGCATTTTTCTCAACGGTGAAGAGCTGCCCACCACCGATAAACAGGGCCAGCGCATTATGGATGATAGCTTTCTTTTGTTTTTTAATGCCTATCCAGAGCTGCGGGAGTTTTCCATTCCCCCATCGGTGGACCGCAAAGAGTGGCGGGTAGTCATCGACACCAAGTACGCCAGCGGTTTTGTTGAAGCAGGTTCTATCTATGAACATGGTCAGCTAGTGCCCGTTGCCGCTCGCTCCCTAGTTCTATTAGCCTGTCCCCACTGTTTTGACACCACCTCCGGTTCAGACACCCGCCCATTACCTAAGGACAACGATGGTTAACAGCTACGATCTCATCTATGCCGTTGTTCGCCAGATCCCCGTTGGTAAAGTTGCCACCTATGGTCAGGTGGCTGAACTAGCCGGTCTGATCGGCAAACCTCGGGTTGTTGGCTATGCCCTATATAAGGTTGCGGTCGATGACGATATCCCCTGGCAGCGAGTGATCAATGCCAAGGGTGAAATCTCCACATCAGCCTTTCGTGATGGATCAGACGATCTGCAGCGGGTCATCCTAGAAGATGAAGGCATTGAGTTTGAGGGCAATAAGATTAACCTGAGCAAATATCGCTGGCAGCCGCCACCAGAGATGATTGAAGCCATTGACTTTGGAGAGGACGATTAGGTCAAAAGAGCAAACATCTCATCATTGCTGATGATGTTGCTGTACTTTTTTTCCCTCAGACCATTGATTAAAACTTTGTCGTTTGTCCAGAGTGGTACGGTCAGTTCAATGCTTAAGGGCTTGTTAAAAACTAAGTTCATGATTTAACCGTAGCAATTTTTTATGACAGAAAATTGGATAACGTCTTCTTTTAGAATTTTGTCGCAGCGCGCAAAATTCTAAACCGCCCCACCAACTGTCCAAATACGCTGCCATTAGGGATAACGTGGATGATTTTCCGTCGGGTTGTAGGGCGGCGGAACGCCCTGCCCAGGGGAAGCCCCGTTTACGTTTGGGATAACGTATATACTTCCGGAAAGGGAACTCGGTGGGACCCCACGCAGCGGGTTTTGCGAATGGCTAATTCCTCAAAATTCATAGGTAACCATAGGTTGATCGCGGCATAGGCTGCTCAGGTCTTTCCTCCCTGAAACCCTCCATTCGTGGGGGCCTCAACGTCCCCACACACCCCGCAAGGAGGTTGCCGTTCATTACAATGATTCAGGTTTGGTGAAGGTTATGGCGAGGTTAAGGTATACATTGTTGCGTCCAACTATGAATTTGTTTTTTAACGACTCCTAAGGTTTGAAGTCAGTCTTAGTATAGCGAGGACATGGATGCTCTATTGAGGTAATGCTACACATCCAAGTAAACAGCTGTCATTTAGGTAGCATGCGGCGGTGGCAATCTCAAGCCCCTTTCCCATGAATGAGCACGGGATCTTACGCCCCGATGTTGCAACTAAGACTTTATTTCTACACAACCACCAAATTTGTTGTTTGACAGCCTTGAAAAAGTGTTTTACTCTTTTTCTCAAGGTTGCAATTTCCGTTACGACCTTAACTCAGAACTCAATAAACAGCACCGCCAGCAAAGTGCAGCCACACTTCGCCAGCGGCCAACTCCCAGGATTAACACGCAATCCCGGCAGCTTCGGTTATTTTAGCCCTAGCCACCCCGACTTGCACCTCATCTCACGGAGTGGCTGGCTATTGGGTTCTGGCTCCACCTGTCCGATGGTCATAGCGGCCATCGGGTCGGGCTTTGTACCTTATCTGGAGACCAGACCCATGTTTCAAGATTTTAGCCAGGGCGCAGGCGCGTCCAACGTTCCACCTGTGCGCCCAGTGCTGCCGGAGTATCCCCAGGAACCGGTCAACCACACCCTGTTTGGCAGTCTTACCGCCGTGGGCAACACCATCAAACTGCTCCATAAGCTGGGCTATGCCGAGCCTAACGATTGGAGTAAACCCCTGCCCACCGGGCGGGTCAATGAGGTGATGGCCATTCTAACTAGACGGGTTAGGGTGGACTGATGACCGGACTCAGCCAGTAGCCTAAAGGCCGTTGTCTGATGGCCAAAAACTCTCCTCCAGGTTTTAGGAACCTGGAGGAGAGTTTGGGACATTTCAGGGATATAGCCCACCATTTTACCCAGGGCTTTAGACTAGAGAACACACCTGTCTCTTTCACCTATGCACAGCCAGATTAAAGCCATCACTGAGAAAATTACACCGCGTCTGATTGAAATTCGTCGCCATCTCCATGCCCACCCTGAACTCAGCGGTCAAGAATATCAAACCGCTGCCTACGTGGCGGGGGTGATGTCGTCCTGTGGGCTGCATGTGCATGAGCTGGTGGGTAAAACCGGAGTGGTGGCCAATCTGGAGGGGGCCAGTCAGGTTGCTAATGTGCTGGCGGTGCGTACCGACATGGATGCCCTCCCGATTCCTGAACAGGTGGATCTGCCTTTTGCGTCTCAAAATCGAGGAATCATGCATGCCTGCGGTCACGATGTCCACACAACCGTGGGTCTGGGAACGGCGATGGTGCTAGCGGAACTCGCTGAGCAGCATCCGTTTGCGGGAACAACTCGATTTTTGTTTCAGCCCGCTGAGGAAACGGTGCAGGGGGCAAAGTGGATGATCGCGGATGATGTGCTGGCGGATGTGGCGGCGATTTTTGGAGTGCATGTGTTTCCGACAATTCAGGCGGGTAAGGTGGGGCTGCGGCGGGGGGCGCTGACGGCGGCGGCGGACGATCTGGAGATTGTGATTATTGGTGAGTCGGGTCACGGTGCTCGCCCCCATGAGGCGACCGATGCTATTTGGATCGCGGCCCAGGTGGTGACGACGCTGCAGCAGTCCATTAGCCGCCGATTAAACCCACTACATCCGGCGGTGGTGACCATTGGCAAAATCTCTGGGGGCAAAGCGGCGAATGTGATTGCTGACCGGGTGGTGATGCAGGGCACCGTGCGATCGCTACAGCCCGATGTGTATGAAAAGCTGCCCGTCTGGATTGAGGAAATTGTGGCGGGGGTGTGTACCGTCCATGGTGCTAAATATGAACTCAACTACCAGCGGCGGGTGGCCTCGGTGATCAATGCGGATGCGCTGGTCCAGATTGTGGCGGAGGCGGCCCAAAGCACCCTGGGGGAGAGTCAGATTGAGTGGCTGGCCGAACCGTCCATGGGGTCTGAAGATTTTGCCCTGTATACCGAGCGGGTGCCAGGGAATATGTTTCGTTTGGGGGTGGGGTTTGAGGACCGCCATAACCACCCGCTGCACCATCCGAAGTTTGAGGTGAATGAAGCTGCGATCGCAGCCGGCGTTTTGACCATGGCCACCAGCGTTTATGAATATTGGCGGCAGGCTGGGGGACTGGGCTGAGGGTCCGATTGAAAAACGGAGGTACTGGGAGACTCTCACGGTGGGGAGAGTCTTTTATACTGATGCCAGTGTTTAGGTCAGGACAGCGCAACTATGATGCAGGCGAAGGACATTATGACGGCTGATGTAATTACCATCAGCGGCTCGGCCACGGTTGCCGAAGCGGTCGAGCTAATGAAGGACAAAGGGCTGCGGGCACTGATTGTTGAGCGTCGTAATGACCAGGATCCCTACGGCATGGTGACAGAAACAGACATTGTCTATAAGGTGGCGGCCTTTGGTCACAATCCCAAAAAAATGCGCGTGTTTGAGATTATGACAAAGCCTTGCATCGTGGTGCCGCCGGACCTGGGTGTGGAATATGTAGCGCGTCTGTTTGCCAATACCAAGATGCGACGGGCTCCAGTGGTGCAGGGGCATTTGCTAGGTGTCATCTCAGTGACGGATGTTTTACGTAAAAGCGACTTTGTCGATAAGCCAAAACGTCTGTTTATTGACGATGAAATCGACGTGGCCCGTCAGGAAGCGCGCCAGGTCTGCGAGGCTGAAGGGGCTACATCACCGGCCTGTGCAGCGGCTTGGGATGTGGTAGAAGAGCTGCAGGCCGAAGCGTCCCATCAAAAGGCGGCCCAGG
>JBCCAQ010000212.1:0-9416 GCA_039814735.1 Cyanobacteria bacterium P01_A01_bin.15 | reverse complement strand
TAAAGATCAATCACCTTTTGAATTGGCGGAATGGTGAATTCTGGAAAGTGTTGAATACGCTCTAGATTAACTTTGTGTGCCAGTACGAGATGGGTGGGCTGAGACCCACGCAGTAGGGGGAGGGTGGCGGTCGAGGCAGGATTTAGTAAGGACCCCTGACCTTCTATATAGAGAACGTCACAGTGGTCGCCACAACTGAGTACGGCTTGTTCGACTGCTCCGGCGGCAAAGTCTACTCGAACGGCATCTAGGGCAATTCCAGGAACACCTAGCATTAGGGCAGTTTGACCTGTGGCAATCAGCTGAGACTGCAGTCCTCGGGCTTGGGTAGCGCGGTTGAGTTCGATGCAAACAGACATTTTGCCAACGGCCATGTCCGTGCCCACTGTCAATATACGGCGGCACTGTAGGTGGCGGGCTTTCCCGGTACCGACGGAGAGTCCGGTGGGTTCTTGGCGCATATCCCAAATCCACTGGTGGGGATACCGAACTGGATTAAGGTGTTGGGTGAGACTGGGATCGTTTTTGAAGCAGGTGTGAAGGCCATTCATGATGTTGAGACCGGCTGCGATCGCAACCCGTATATCTTCTACCCAGGGCTCCGGTAAACGACCTCCGGATGGTGCGAGTCCAATGGCTAACACATCGGGTTTATGGGCTAGGGCCGCTGCCATTGTGGCCACAATGGGAACATCACGCTCGATGCCAGCGACTGCTGGGATCGATTCTCCAGGGCAGGTTTCATCAATCACCACAGCGATGGGATTTTGGCTGTAGCGCAGCAGCGCCAGACCGGTTTTACCCTTGGCTCCGGTAATACCGTTATGGAGCAAAATGGCAATGCGCTGGTGGGGTTGGAGATACATGGGCAGAAAAACGCTGGAGAGGATTAACTGTGAGGTCTGAATTATGCAGGGTTTGCCCTCGTTTTTTTGTTCTGTGTAAAACGTTCTTATCAAAATACCCCACCGCTCAAGCGACTCCCCCCAGCAGCGGATAGCCGACCAGACCGATTACCCCCCCCACCAAAATCAACTTCCAAGCCGTCACTTTGAATCGCACAATGGCGACTAGGGCTGCGATCGCAATCACCACAGACAGCACCGAGAGGGGCCATGTTTCTCGGCCAAATGCTGTTTGCCCCAATGGAACTGCTGCCGCCATGATCGCCCCCACCACAGCCGGCTTAATCCCCTTCAAAAATGCCTGTACCCAAAGATTTTTGCGCAAACGCACCAGCAAAGGAGCCGCCAGCATAATAAACAAAAACGATGGCGTAAAAATACCCACAGCCGATACAAACGCCCCAAAAAAACCGGCCATTTTGTAGCCTACAAAAGCCGCCGTTAGGACCACCGGACCGGGACTCAGCTGACCAATGGCGACACCATTGATAAAGTCTGATGTGGAAAGCCAGCCGAGCCGCTCTACCACCTCAAACTCCAGCAGGGGAATAATCACCAACCCGCCGCCAAAAATGAGCGTACCCACCTTAAAAAAGAAGGTAAACAATGGCCAGCCATAGTCTGCTATGCGCTCAGTTCCCCAAAAGCTAGGCTGTACTGTGGCCAACAATCCAAGGGGCATAAAACTATTCAAACGCAGGCTTTTAGGGCCATAGAGCCCCATTCCCACAAGCCCTGCCAGCAAAAATAAAAGCGTCGTACTGAGATCGCCAAACGCACTGATCAAAAATGCCACGACGGCAATAACCACCCCCATCCAGTTTTGAATAGACTTGCGGCCTAGCTTGTAGCAAAATCCCAAAATGATGGCGATCATCACGGGCGATAGGCCAAAAAATAAAGCCATGAGCTGGGGTAGCTGCTGAAATTGAAAATACACCCAGCTCAAGCCCACTACGATAAAAAATGCCGGGGTAATAAACGATATCCCCGAGACCAAAGCCCCGAGCCACCCCCCGTACACATAGCCAATATAGATGCCCATTTGGGTAGATGCTGGTCCCGGCAGCATCTCACACACCGCTAGCCCGTCACTAAATTCCTCTGTCCCTAGCCAACCGCGACGATCTACCGCCTCATCGTTGATCATGGCAATGTGGGCCTGGGGACCTCCAAAGCCAAGCACCCCAAGTTTAAGAAAGAGTTGGGCCAGTTCTGAAAGTCGATTGACTTGAGTATCCATAGAAAAGATCCACTAAAATCGGTTTCTTTGATAGAATAAACTCTATTGAAAATTAAGCGACGGTTTACTATCGATAGCCGCAAAGAGGATTCAGCCTGTGATTCATGCGACACTCCATCAGCTCAAGGTGTTTGAAGCCACTGCGCGTCACGGTAGCTTCACCCGTGCAGCCGAAGAACTCTATTTAACCCAGCCAACCGTATCGATACAAGTCAAGCAGCTTACAAAAGCGGTGGGGTTGCCGCTATTTGAGCAAATTGGGAAACGTCTCTATCTGACCCAGGCTGGTAGAAAGCTGTTGGAAACCTGTCAGGAAATCTTTCAGGGGTTGGACCAGTTTGAAATGTCCATTGCCGACCTAAAGGGTATGAAGCAGGGCAAGCTGAGCTTGGCTGTTATCACCACGGCCAAGTACTTTGTGCCTCGACTGCTAGGCCCCTTTTGCAAGCGCTACCCCGGCATTGACATTTCGCTCAAGGTGACCAATCACCAAAATATCCAAGAGCGGATGTTAAATAATCGAGACGATCTGTTTATTTTTAGTCAGCTGCCTAGCCAACCCGACCTTAAAACCTATCCATTTTTGGATAACCCGCTTATAGTCCTTGCCCCCGTCGACCATCCCCTTGCCGGTAAGAGCAACATACCGATTGAGGCCCTAAATAATGAGCCCTTTATTATGCGTGAGCCGGGTTCTGGTACCCGTGAAGCTGTACAAAAACTATTTACCACCCACAATATTGAGGTCAAGGTACGTCTAGAGCTGGGGAGTAACGAAGCTATTAAACAAGGAATAGCGGGCGGTTTGGGTGTTTCGGTACTGTCGCAGCATACGATCATCTCCGAGGGCACGACGGGCGAGTTTGCCATTTTAGATGTGCAGGGATTTCCTATTCCCCGCCAGTGGTATGTCGGGCATCTGGCCGGTAAACAGCTCTCTGTTGTGGCTGAAAGCTTTTTACAGTATCTCTTGGATGAGAGTCCGGCTATGGCTAAAAAGTTTTTACCGGGGTTGGGACAACCGGCTGCGAGTCCAGAAGCGGCTGCGGTTGTTTGATAGGCTGCTTGTCCAGGTTAGTTTGTATTTCCACAGCCATAGATAGCCCCGATGTCCGGATCCAGACATCGGGGCTATCCCATTTTCAGCACAAAATAATGCCCCTCCGTCTGTTATGACGAAGGGGCATGCAGTCGGACTAAGACCAACAATCAGGTTAGTCCGGACAGCAGCACCAGCCCTAAAACAGCGCCAAACACGATCAGCGCATAGAACTGGGCGCGTCCTGTTTCTAGGTACTTGAGGCCCTCACCCGTAATCAAAGTCAAGAAGCCGGTGAGGTTGACAATGCCATCCACAAGCTTGACATCCATGGTGAGAGCGCCTTTGGCAATCTTGCGGCTGCCCTGGACAAAGACAACTTCGTAGATGTCATCGACGTACCACTTGTTGAGGGAAAAATTGTAAAGAGGCCTGATCTTGGATGCGATCGCACCCGCGTCAATGGTCTTCACCAAATACATCAGAACCGCCAGGATAATCCCCACGGCTGAGATTGCCACCGAACTACCGGCCATGACCGCAAACTCGTGCAGATCGACTTCCTCAGCGAGTTCAGCAACGGTCACCACCTCACCAGGGGCCGAAATAAACGCTTCAAAGTAGTTAGCAAACGGGGTGCCCGTAAGCCCAACCAAAACAGACGGTACCGCCAGCAGGATCAGCGGCAGGGTCATGGTGATGGGTGATTCGTGGGGCTCGGAAGCGTGGTGGTGGTCATGGTGCTCTTCTTCAGCCGTCGGCAGTTCCTGGGTGCTCATGGCACCGGGACCAAGGGATGCGCCCATCCGCTGGAGATTTTCAACCCTTAGCTGTTCTTTGATGTCGGTGTTAGTTCCCTTAAACGACCCCTCAAATGTGGAGAAGTACATGCGGAACATATAGAACGCCGTAATCCCTGCCGTGACCCAGCCCACGGCCCATAAGACCGGGCTTACTTGAAATGTGGAGCCGAGAATTTCATCCTTGGACCAAAAACCAGCAAACGGGGGAATACCGGAAATTGCCAGGGTACCCACTAAAAAGGTAATGGCCGTAATCGGCATGTATTTTCTCAGGCCACCCATCAGACGCATATCCTGGGCGTAGGCGGGGTTGTGACCCACTACGTCCTCCATACCGTGGATGACTGAACCGGACCCCAAAAACAGCATCGCCTTAAAATAGGCGTGGGTCATCAGGTGAAACAGACCGGCGCTGTAGGCTCCCACACCCATCGCCATCACCATGTATCCCAGCTGGGACATGGTGGAGTAGGCTAAGCCCTTTTTAATATCGTTTTGCGTCATGGCAATGGTGGCCCCCATCATCGCCGTAAAGGCACCCACATAGGCGATGGTTGTCATCACCAACGGAATGTCTTCAAACACCGGGTACATGCGGCCAATCAAAAAGACGCCCGCAGCCACCATGGTAGCCGCATGGATCAGAGCGGAAATAGGGGTTGGTCCCTCCATGGCATCGGGTAGCCACACGTGGAGTGGAAACTGGGCCGACTTGGCCATGGGCCCCATAAAGACCAAAATGGCAAACAGCGCCGCCAGACTACCTGGGAGAGCCCCCACGTCCACCAGCTGAGTGAGCCGCTCACCCATGACATCAAACTCAAAGCTACCGGTGGCCCAAAATAAACCCAGCATCCCCAGCAGCAGGCCAAAGTCACCCACCCGGTTGGTCACAAACGCTTTCTGACAGGCATCCGCTGCCGGTTTTCGACTGTACCAAAAACCGATAAGCAGGTACGAGCACATACCCACTAGCTCCCAAAAAACATAGACCTGCAGTAGATTTGGACTGATGACCAAACCCAACATGGAGGAGCTAAACAGGCTTAAATAGGCGTAAAACCTAACATAGCCAGGGTCGTGGGCCATGTAGCCATCGGTATAGACCATCACTAAAAAGGCCACCGTTGTTACGATGACCAGCATCAGTGAGGCAATGTGGTCGATGGTGTAGCCCATCTGAATATTAAAGCTGCCCGCCGAGGCCCACTCAAACATGAATGAGTAAGGCTCGTGCCCGTTCCACTGGCTCCAGAAAATGCCAAATGACATCAACATTGCCACACCGATTAGGCTGACAATAAAGACCGAGCTGGGCGTCCGCAGTTTGTTAGTTGCGTCGCTGTAGCTAATCAGACCCATACCGACAATCGCGGCCCCTAGGAGCGGCAGTACCGGAATAAGCCATGCATAAGAATAGAGAGCTTCCAAGGATTCCATAGTATATTTTGGTGCCGACTCCACACGCTTAAGTTGGCAAAACCGCCTACATTGTGACACATGCGGGCTGGACAATTGTTCAACTTCCGGTAGACCTTTCTTACGGAACGTAGATCTTTCGTTGAGCAACGGCTCACCCAGATAGATACAACTCAAGCACCGTTAAGGCTCTGATTTGGGGGGTTCTAGGGTGGCTGACGATTCTGAGAAAAAGGTTATTTTTTGCGACAAAGTTATTTTTTGCGGCAGCGTCTTACGATTTGGGTTTCTTGATGTTTGTTTGGGACTACCTTGGGACAAAACTTCTGGAGAGACGTTGAATTGCACGTTTGTAAAAACAGGCGGTATTCGCGGATTGGGTTAGGTCGTAGAGGCTGGGCTGGCCTGCGGCGCTGGGGGCTGAGCGTTGCCTTGGCCATGCTTCTTATGTTGGGTCTGGCCGGGGCATTTCCCGCCTTGGGGCAAACGCCGCTATTCCAGGAAGCTGATGTGGTGGTGGATGGTCGGGTCCTGTTTCGGCTGGGTAGCATTGATGACTTTAGTGCCCAGGAACGGGCTGATTTTGCCAATCAGGCCCTACGGCAGGTGCTACGGTCCCAAACAGCGCCGATTCGAGTGCGGATGCAGCGGCAGGAGGGGCTGACGACGGTGCGGGCCAACGGTCGTCATTTGCTGACGGTAACCAGTGGCGATCTGATGGCTGGGGTGCCGCCTGGGGAGCAGGCCGAGCTGTGGATTAGTCGTTTGCAAGCCGCTTTGGACCAGGCCCAAAAGGAGCGACAGCCTGCCTATCAGCGACGTATGGCTTGGCTCGCGTTGGGGGTGGCTGCGATCGCACTTACCCTCTGGGCGGTATTGCAAAACGGCTGCAGGCTACTATGGCGGCGACAAATCCGGAGCAGCGGGCGGTTGCCAGTGTGGCTACCGGTGGCCGTCCTCTGCGGTCAAAGTTTAATTGGGCTGGCGGCCATCGTCTATATCTGTGACTTATTTCCAGCGGCCCGGTCCGCCCGCTACAGCGTTTTTCAGTTTTTGCACCGGACATTTACCGGGCCGCTGTTTGCCATTGATGAGCAGGGTTATTCCCTGGTGGATGTATTTCGGCTGGTGCTCTTGACCCTGGTCCTGTGGATCGGGGTGCGGATTCTAACCTCAGCGATAAAGTCGCGGGTACTACAGACGGCCATACCAGACCGGGGTTTGCAGGATGCGATCGCAACGCTGATGCAGGTCGGGTTAACCGGTCTGGGTCTTTTTTTGATTTTGCAGGTTCTGGGCATTGATCTGAGCGCCCTAGCGATTCTAGCCAGTGTCCTCGGTGTCGGTTTGGGTTTTGGCCTCCAAAATATTGCCAACAACTTTGTGAGCGGCTGGGTGATGCTGTTTGAGCGCTCGATTCAAGTGGGCGACTTTATTAACCTGGGGGACCTGGCGGGCACGGTGGAAAGTATCGGTGCCCGCAGTACCGAAATTCGCACGCTGGATCGGGTGGCGATAATTGTGCCCAACGCAGAGCTGCTAGAAAATAAGGTGATTAACTGGAGCCACGGCCATCCGGTATCCCAGCTGCATTTACCCATTGGCGTGGCCTATAACTCCCATATTCAGCAGGTACACGCTGCTGTGATGGAGGTGGCCAGCACCCATCCCAGCGTGTTGCAATACCCCCAACCGCGTCTGCGATTTCTTGGCTTTGGCGATAGCGCCCTCAACTTTGACGTGCTGGTTTGGATTCGCGACCCGCGGCTTCAGTTTGATCTCAAAAGCGATCTTTACTACATGCTCGAAGCCAATTTTCAACGCTACGGTATCGAGCTACCGTTTCCCCAGCGCGACTTGAATATTCGTTCGCCCCAGCTCAGCGCTGCCCTCTCTGGTTGGACGCAGCCGGTGGCTCAAGATGCCTCCCCCAGCCAACAAACCCCAGCAGACCCCCATAACAGCTTTGTGACCAGCGATTTGTTGGCCGATGTCCGAGACTACTCCAGTCTGTTGCAAAGCCATCATCAGCTTCAGGATACGATACTTGAGGGCCTGGTCAAACAGATGCGCTCTAGCGGCGGTTTAGATATTCAGAAGCGTCGATTTCGCCTTGGGGTGTATCCGAGCTGTTTTGTAGGTAGTGAGGCCGTCACCTGGCTGGCCAAGACCCAAAATGCCACCCGCGAGGAAGCGATTAGAATGGGGCAAGCATTGGTGGAAAAGGGGATTTTTCATCACGTGACCGATGAACATCCGTTTAAGGATGAGTATCTGTTTTATCGGTTTTACGAGGATGAGATTTAGACAGCGGTCTAACAAAACAGCTGTCCCGCATCTGGTCTCGACTAGCTGTGTCCAAAAATTCCAAAAGTTCAACGCAGGAGAAAAGAGCCCTCTCTTCCCCTGCGTTGAACATCGTTTGGTATGAGATAAAGCATGCCTTAGCCACCGAGCTAAAGCCCAACGTTCTCGGCGATAACGCTTTGTTCATCCAGTCCGCCGTTCGCCATTTGGAATTCTTCGCTGGGTGCATCAACAAAGACATACAAATTGGGAATAACTTTCCCCTTCCGTTCAAAGCTCACCATCTCAGTACGTCTGATATCGTAGCTGTGGGCCAAACTATCTAGAGAGCTGTATAAAATCTCTCCAGAGGCATCCCCTTGCACAGCGGGATCAGGGTGAAAAAACTCTCCGTAGTTGGGTTCTACAACCACAACATTGGCATCGGGTACATGTTTGATAAAGTAAGCCTGGTCGGTCTCACTCGGTTGGGCCAAGCTTGAATAGCCCGTTCCCATCAGGGTTAAGCCAGTGACAACGACAACCAGGGCAAAAATGGGCGCTATGAATCTCTTCATCGTAGATAGGTTTGGCCTGTTATTAAACAAATTGACTAGCCCCGTTGGCTCTAAACGTCGGCAGAGCCGACAAGGCGGCAGAAAAACGATTCTAGAAAAGTTCTAACCTGGGCGGTTACTCGATATGAGCTGGGGTGCCATGCTCACCATGACGCCCCAACTCCACAGGCCCTATGCTGCGGATACGCCTTCTGTTGCACCGGAGGCTGCCTGCCAAGCGCCAAGACCGCCCACTAGCTCGGCCACACGGTCGTAGCCAGCTTCCCGCAGCTTAGCAACAGCACTAGCGGTGGCATCATTATTGTCACCGTAGATGTAAATATCGCGCTCGCTTTCGAGGCTGGCGGATGCCCGCATTACCAGTTCATCCATGGGCATGGAAATTGCCCCGACAATACGGTTGTGGTTGAAAGCTTCGCGATTTCTCACATCGATGATGGTCAAGGCAGGTTCGCCCCAATCAAGACGATCCTTAAGATCAAATACGGTAGATACAGACTTAAAAGGCTTAGGGGTGGGAAAAAAGGTGGAAGACATCTGTTTGGCAGCCAAAAGTACTGCTCTGAAAGAATGTATCTAGATTGTAACGAAATCTAAAGAAAATGTAACTTGTGTTTCATGACAATACAAACTGGCTGCCAGGATGCGTATCCCTTTAGAAGCTAGACCGTTCGTTTATCCCCTACCTGCGATCGCTAACGCCCTTTGGGGCTGCACGGTCACTTGCCCGTCATCATCTATATCTAGAACAGCGGTTTCTCCTCCGCAAACTTTGCCTGCTAGGAGGGCTTCGGCCAAACTGTCCTCGATCAGTCGAGTAATTACCCTTCTGAGGGGACGTGCACCATAGCTAGGGTCATAGCCCGTCGTCACCAATTTTTCCTTGAGGGCTTCAGTGACCTCGATTTGGATATTCTGCTCGCCTAGGCGTCCAGCTACGTCCTGTAGCAGGATATCGGCAATCTGTTTGACCTCGCTGCGGGTGAGCTGGTGGAAGACAATAATGTCATCCAAACGATTTAAAAACTCAGGTCGGAAGGAGAGCTTTAACGCCTCGTTAACGCGATCGCGTACGTAGCTGTATCTAGCAGTAGCAATATCCCCATCAATCATCTCAAACCCCAGACCGCTGCCTTGTTTTTC
>JBCCAQ010000217.1:0-9169 GCA_039814735.1 Cyanobacteria bacterium P01_A01_bin.15 | reverse complement strand
TGTTGGGTCGTCCCAGCGGTATTCGCCAGACGATCCATCTGTTGCACAACCGGCGCTATGTGGAGACCAGCCAGTGGAGCCCACTGATCGAGGTGCCAGACAATCGACTGATACTGACGCCGGAGCCTGGGGAGGTGGTAAGTCTGTTGACACGGCGGTTGTAGGTGGTGTCGCTTTGCCGATCTTGTTTTTGGCGATGGGGCGTTAGCTCGACCTGCACTGAAAGTGTCAGGGCTAATTGGGTGAAAACCCACTATACGCGCCAGCGTTCCCGCAGGGTAGGGGTTGGGAGATCGCTGTAAGCTCTATATTCAGAGCCTCACAGCCTGAAATTGTCCCTTTAGTGGACAGCTCTCGGTCAGGGGTCTGCCAATAAATAGAATACCTGTTGAAATTGTGTTGTAGGATTTCCTCCCCTTAGTAAGGGGAGGTGCCGTAGGCGGAGGGGTTCCGGTCAATAGCGCCAGTATCGAAAACCCCTCCCTGACGGTTCCCCTTACGAAGGCTACGGTGTACACACATCTCGGACTGGAGCTCAAAACCCGGCGTGGGTGAATGCCTCACCGTCGATCGGTCGTTTGGCGATGGAGCGTTGATTCTCTCCTGATAATTAGATTTTTTCAGCCACAGCTTATTTAAGAAGGTTGTTTACTCAGACTAGATTCAGCTTTGTCCGGTTTACTGATTGCCGTAGAGCAGACCAGTGCTGATATCACCCAACTAACCAAAAGTATGAAACTCACCTATTTTGCGGCCCTGGCTATTTCTTCAATGCTGAGCGTGGGTATGGTTACCGCTAGCTTTCAACCCGCCCATGCCAATCCCTGTGCGGCAGCTGAGGTAGACCCTTGCGCGGCAGACCCCTGTGCAGCAGACCCTTGCGCGGCGAACCCCTGTGCGGCAGACCCTTGCGCAGCGGACCCTTGCGCGGCAGACCCTTGCGCGGCAGATCCTTGCGCGGCAGCCAGCGGGGGCCAATTCAATACGGTCTCTAGTGATACGGTAGGTACCGCCACCATAGTCAAGGAAAATGGCAAACACTATCTAGAATTTGATGCTGATTTTAGTACGGAAGAGGGTCCCGATTTGTTTGTGTTGCTCCACCGTCAGGAGATCCCCGAAGACTATAGTTCCGAACAGTTTTTTAACCTGGGAGATTTGCAGTCCGTTGACGGTAGCCAGCGGTATGAGATCCCGGAAGATGTTTCGATTGAAGACTTTAAGTCGGCGGTGATTTGGTGTCGTCAGTTTAATGTGACCTTTGGCTACGCCCCCATTGACGCAGGCTAAATCGCTGTTGTCTAAAGTCTCCTAGTGCCCGTCAGGTTCTAGGAGAAAATTTCCCGCTGCCGTGGATAATGGGAGCTGCGCCCACTATCCACGACTCCTTTTTGATGACGACTACCTTACCCGCTGATACCCAGCAGCTGACCGAAGACACGTCGGTGGCCCTGGCCCGCCAGATTCGCTTTGCTAAGATTACAACCGAGCTGACAGAGCAGCCCATTGCCACGAGCTATGTGTGCACCGGAGTTGGTAAACCGGTTGTGCTCATCCCTGGATTTGATAGCTCAATTCTTGAGTTTCGTCGCCTGGTGCCCCAGCTGGCGACGACAGCCCAGGTGTGGGCTATGGATCTACTGGGGTTTGGGTTTACTGAGCGCACATCGGGGGCGGCGATGACTCCGGCGGCGATTAAACAGCACCTCTATCGCTTTTGGCAGCAGCAGATTGGTAAACCGATGGTGCTGGCCGGAGCGTCTATGGGAGGGGCGGCGGCGATTGATTTTGCCCTGGATTTTCCAGAGGCGGTGGAGACGCTGGTGCTGCTGGATAGTGCTGGGTTTGCGGCGGGTCCGGCCATGGGAAAATTTATGGTGCCGCCGTTGGATGGCTGGGCCACGTCATTTTTAAAGAATCCGGGGGTGCGACGACGAATTAGCCAGCAGGCCTATTGCGATCGCACCCTGGTCACCCCAGATGCTCAACTGTGTGCGTCTTTGCATTTGCAAATGCCCGGTTGGAAAGAGGCCCTGATTGCCTTTACCAAAAGCGGTGGCTACAATTTTTTAAGCAACTCGATTCAAAAGATTGACCGACCCACCCTGGTTGTATGGGGTGACCAGGACAAGATTTTGGGCACCAAAGATGCCAGCCGGTTTGAGCAAACCATTCCAGACAGCCAGCTGGTGTGGATCCCCGACTGTGGCCATGTGCCCCACCTGGAAAAACCAGAATCTACCGCCCAGGCCATCCGGTCCTATCTATAACTATTTGTAAGCATAGGCAGCCCTGCAGCAAATCTTTCGCAGCTATATTGGATTACCTATGAACCCTAGGAAACTCTTAGTTGACACCTGTGACTGGGACACCAGCGTTAACCGCTGGACCCGGTTTACCCATGGCACCTTTAGCTGGCTGACGGGGTCTCCCACGGCAAGTCTGATATTAAAGGGGCTGCTAGGAGTGGGGCTGCTGCTGCTGGTGGGGCTGTTGCTGCGGGCGGCGATTTTGCATATTCGGGGCCAACGAACGGGTCGACCGCTGTGGCTGTGGGGATTTCCCCTGGCGCTGTTTTTGAGCGTTTCGCCGCTGCTGGTGGGGGAGCCGCTGCTGACGATGTTTTTACCGACATATCAGGACCAAACCGCCGATGCGGTGGTTGTACTGGGTCGCGGCGAGTGGCTAGAAGGCAGCCGGGTGCAGGCAACGGCGGAGCTAATAAAGGCAGACCGCGCCCCCCTGGCCTTTATTAGTGGTCGCCGCGACGCGCCTCGGATGGTATCGATGCTGCTCCAGCGGGGGATAGCCCCTGACAAACTAGCCGGTGAAAATTGCTCTAAAACCACCGAGGAAAATGCCGAGTATACGGCCCAGCAGCTGTTAGGGACTGGGGTTCAGTCAATTATTTTGGTGAGCGATCCGGCCCATCTGCTGCGATCGCAGCTAGTATTTAGCAGTTTTGGCTTTGATGTAATTCCCTACGGTAGCCCCCTACCTGCCAGCACCAGCCTACGCCAGCGGCGGCTGCTAGCCCTACGCGAATCCGTTGGGTTGGTCACCTACGGTCTTATGGGCCGCTACTGGCCCCGGCCCATTGGCGCGATGGATCCGACCGCCGCGCAGTAAACTAGGGCGGAACTGCAGTAATTATCGCTGGAGGATGCGATCTCAATGGCGTCAGCTTCATCATCTTCGCCTGCCCGCTGGGTAGCCATCGTTGCTGTTGTCATCGCCCTGTTTATCGCCTTTTTTTGGCAGCTTGATGGCATTGGTCTGATCGATGAAACAGAGCCCCTGTTTGCCGAAGCGGCTCGCCAGATGTACGCTACCGGCGATTGGATTACCCCCTATTTCAATGGAGAGACCCGGTTTGATAAACCGCCCCTGGTGTACTGGGCCATGGCCCTGGGGTTTCACATTTTTGGTGTGGGGGAGTGGGCCGTACGGCTGCCCTCGGCCATGGCCGCCGCCGGGCTAGTTGGGTTTAGTTTCTATACGCTGCAGCGATTTGGCGATTCCCAAAGCGGTTCCATACCAAAACGGGGCTTTACCCTGGCCGCCACCGTTGGGGCGGTGGCCATGGCCCTCAATCCCCAAACCCTGGTGTGGGCACGTACGGGGGTGTCGGACATGCTGCTGTCGGGCTGTATGGGCGCGGCGCTGCTATGTTTTTTTTGGGGCTATGCCGAGCATAGTCGCTGGTACTACGGCTTTTATATCTTTATCGCCCTGGCAGTATTAGACAAAGGCCCGGTGGGTCTGGTAATTCCCGGGCTGGTGGTGTTTGTATTTGCCGCTTACATGGGGCAAATACGCACCCTGCTCAAAGAAATCAAGCTGCTGCGGGGCAGTTTGCTAATGGCGCTGCTGACGGTGCCCTGGTTTGTGGCGGTCACAGCCATCCACGGCCAAACCTACATTGACAGCTTTTTTGGTTACCACAACTACGAACGGTTTACCGATGTTGTCAATGGCCATGCGGCTCCCTGGTATTTTTACTTCGCGGTGGTGGCCGTGGGCTTTTTACCCTGGTCGCCGGGGTTACCCTTTGCTATGGTGCGGCTGCGTCCCTGGGCCCTGGGTCACTGGCGACGGCAGCCACGGGAAAAACAGCTGGGCCTGTTTGCCCTTATTTGGTTTTTGGCCATCTTTATCTTTTTTACCGTGGCCGTGACCAAGCTCCCCAGCTATGTGCTGCCACTGCTGCCAGCCGCCGCGATTATGCTGGGTTTAATGTGGGCTGGCCCCATCCAGCGGGGCATGTGGCTAAGTGCCGGGCTGAGTATTTTATTTTTCGCAATTTTAGCCGTTGCCTCTTACCTCACCCCCAGCTGGCTCGGCGGTGATCCGGTCATGCCAGACTTTCCAGCGCGGGTACGGGAGTCCCAGGCGATGGTGTACGGTTCGGCGGTGTGGGGCCTGGCCACCCTAACCGGTATGGGGCTCTTGCTGACCCGGCGAGTGCGCTGGGTATGGGCCGTCAGCTTTATTGCCTTTGCCGCCTTTGTAATCGTGTCAATTTTACCCGTGGCCACCGTGGCCGATAGCCAGCGCCAGCTTCCCCTGCGTCAGCTGGCCAACACAATCCGCACAGAACAGCAGCCGGGGGAAGCCCTGGCCATGGTGGGGTTTATGAAACCCAGCCTGGTGTTTTATACCCAGCGACCCGTGCTGTATGTGTATAATCCTGACTCACAGCAACTGCGGTCCACCGGACAGGCGCTGGTGGTGGGTCACCCAGATGAAATTGCCACCGCCATCGGCATCAGCCGCTCAGGCGAGATTTTACAAACCGAAGAAACCTATCAGCTAGCACGTTTGTTGTTTGAATAACAATTCAACGATACGGCTGCATTAATTCTTTTGAACAGTGTTGATATTCCTCAAAAGAGACGACACAGAAGAACATCAGTATTAGGAACTCGCAATGCAATAAAGCACCCCCTTCCCCTTTTCCAGACGTACAGACGTTCCATGGAACGTCTCTCCACCCTTCACGTACAGACGTTCCATGGAACGTCTCTCCAGACACAGATCACCCCACGAAGGATAGATACTACTGGCCCTAATCCAGGTACCCCTGCAAGCGTCCCCAATCTCTCAAAAGGGCATTGCAGTAGCGGCTGTACCACTGGGCTATATAGGTTTTATCAGCCATAAATTCGGCAGCAATCTGGTCCCAGGACTGTCCGTTGGGAGGCAGCCGACGCAGCAGCAATACCTGGGCGTTGATTTTGGGATAGCGGCTACAGACTCGACTGCGCAGCCGTTGACCGGGATCTTCAAGCACCCAGTCTAGCAGGTGGGTCCAAATATCAAGCGCCGACTGGGGATCTGGGGGGGCAACCAAACTATCGACAGGATCAAGCAGCCGACCATCTTCAAACCGAATGGAAAAGATCTGTCTAGAAAGCTGTCGTCGTGCTCTATCCCGGTAGCGACGAAGAATCTTTTTAAGACGATCATCTAGCCAGGTAGTCACCCGACATACATCAGGATTGTAGCCATCATCAGGATCATCCAGCTTTAAAAAACAATACTCCCACATCTCCTGCAGAGCATCAGAATAATACGGGCTAGATTCACGCCAAAGCCTCCTAGACTGCATGACCAGGTGAACAATCTCCTCAAAAACTAGCTGACGTTTAGGATTATCGGCGGCATAGCGGCAGGCATCGGCAGCCAGACACCGCAAATGGCTGTCCAACTGGCAACTGGCTAAATCCTTTGAAGAACGAAATGAGCGACCCACATCAAACACCAAGCTAACGTTGCACCAAGCTGTTTTATCTCACCAGCCGTTTTATCTCACCAAAATAGGTCCCTAAATTTTTAGGGGTAATGTGAAACATCTTTGTATTACCGCCCAGTTTCTCACTGTTTTTTCATTTTTTTGCCATCAACGATACGAATTGAAACTTTTTGAAATCTCAGGTGCGAAAACTAGGGGGATTATTCGTCAGAAACTAGTGAATTTGGAAAAATTGCCCGTCGTAATTCAGAGGAAGATATCATGGCCCGACTGGACTACTTTGCCCCCGGTGTCTATGTCGAAGAAGTCTCACGTGGCAGTCGTGCGATTCAGGGTATCAATTTGAGCGTTGCTGGGTTCGTTGGCTTTACAGAAGATATTCGCGGTGATGCTGAACTGTTTGAACCCACCTTGGTGACTAGCTGGAGCCAGTATTTAGAAAATTTTTCCAAGGTTGGCTCCGACGGCTTTACTGAGTTTGGAGCCTATTTACCCTTTGCCGTCAAGGGCTGGTTTGAAAATGGCGGCGGTCGCTGTTGGGTGGTGAGTATTGGTACAGAGCTGCCCAAACCGGAAACGGATCCCGTCATGGATGAAGCCGATATTCCGGCAGCCCTAACCCCGGTTAGTACCTCCGGCAATAAAGATTCCCTGACATTTCAGCTGCGGCCTGAACGGGAAGCGGAAGGTCGCGTGCGGGTCTTTATTGAACCTGATGAGCCCCTGCCATCGGACGACCCCGACGAGGAACCGTTTAACAGCGGTGAATTTTTTAAGGTGAGGGTAATGCCGGGGGATGGTGACCCGGAAGAGTTTCACCATTTGACTATGCAAAATCCTGACGGGGTGACTCAAGAAGAACGCTCGGCAGGAACCTTTGTTTTAGAGGCGCTGCGCAATTCTGAGTATGTCGATATTGAGATTACGGCCCAGGAGGGCTTACCCCTAGCTCAGCGACCCGCCAACGGGGTGTATGAGGTCCGACCGCGACCTCTTCCCTATCGCACCCGGCGCTGGTACAAGGAGATGTATGGCTCCGTCAAACGCCGTTCTGGGGTGCAGGGGCTGTTTGAGGTGGATGAGGTAGCCATGGTGGCCTGTCCGGATTTGATGCTGGTGTATCAGCGGGGACTGCTGTCTCTACAGCAGGTGCACGGGGTGATGGAGATGATGATCACCAACTGTGAAACAGCGGCACCTGGCCCCGCCTATCGGATGGCGGTGATTGACCCACCGCCGGTCAAACCGCGCAAAAGCGATCTGCCGGTTTTGCCAGAGCAACAAAAGCCCCAGGATGTGGAAGCCTGGCGTATGGATAGCTTTGGCCGATTTACGCAGTTTGGGGCGCTGTACTATCCCTGGATTCAGGTGCCCAATCCTAAGGATGCGGGCAACTCCATCACGATTCCCCCCTGTGGTCACATGATGGGGCTGTGGTGCCGAACGGATGAAAGTCGCGGTATCCATAAAGCACCTGCCAATGAGATCCCGAGGGGGGTAATTGGTCTGGCCTATGACACTAACTTCCGGGAACAGGAATTTCTCAATCCTAAGGGGATCAACTGTACCCGCAAGTTTCGCAACCGGGGCACCCTGGTATGGGGGGCGCGCACCCTGGCCCAGCTAGACGACACGGACTGGCGCTATGTCAGCGTACGGCGGCTGATGAGCTATATTGCCAAGTCCATTGAAGAGGGCACCCAGTGGGCCGTATTTGAACCCAACGATGAGGATCTGTGGGCGAGGGTCACCCGCACTGTTAAAAATTTCCTAGAGCGGATCTGGCGACAGGGCGCGTTGTTTGGCAGCTCACCGGATGAAGCGTTTTATGTAAAATGTGACGCCGAACTTAATACCCCGGAAACGATGAAGCTGGGCCAGCTGTTTGTGGAGATTGGTGTTTGTCCCGTGCGGCCAGCTGAGTTTGTGATCTTCCGCATTAGCCAGTGGGACCAGTCCCAGGATGCGGCGTAGGGGGGGAGAGGCGTTCCATGGAACGCCCGTACGTTGAATTGTAGGGGCGTTCCATGGAACGCCCCTACAATTTATCCCCAATTGGGCAGGGGCGTACTGGCGGGTGCCGATGGGTCTGAAATGACGGTGTAGTACAGCGTAGAGTGAGGGCAAATAACAATGGCAGAACTATTAACCGCCTGTCGATTTTACTTTGAGGCAGACGGTGTTTCTGAAAAGCTCGTGCTGGAGGTGGCGGGTCTCTCGGTGGAGTCCCCTGTGGCTGGAGATGGCGGTGTCCATGGCTCGGGTAAAAGCGGTGTCCGGGTGCGTCAAGCGACACCCACCGTTGAAAAGTTTTCTAACGTGACGGTGAAGATGGTGGCTACCACAGATGTGGACCTCTATGAGTGGTACAAAAACTGCAACACCAATGACGGTGGTTCATCCGCCTGGGATAGCAACCGCAAAGCGTCCTCCATTAGCGCCTATGACCAGGCGGGCAATATCCAGGCGCGGTGGGAGCTGGTCAATGCCTACCCCTGTAAGTATGAGGGGCCCAGCTTTACGGCTGGTGACAGCAACATGGCCAATGAAACCCTAGAGCTGGTGCATGAAGGCATTACCCGAGTACAGTAGCCATGACCCAGCAAGACTTTCCAGCCGAGCTTTTACTGGCCAACCGATTTTATCTGCAGCTGGAGATAAAAATCGGCGGTGGTAACGACCAGGTGGATGCGGTTTTTTTGGAGTGCCGACGGCTGGTGCGATCGCAAAAAGCCATCGAAATCGTCGAGGTCAGTGCCAACCAGTGGGCCAAGGCCAAATACGGTCAGCTGACCACCACCAAAATCCCCGGTCGTTCCACCACTGAAACCATTGTGCTCAAGCGGGGCATGACCAATTCCCCCATGCTCTGGAAATGGTTTACCGAAGTTGAGCTAGGCAAGTGGAAAGACAACCAGGCCGAAGGTTCCCTGAGCATTTTTGACCAGGCGGGTTCAGAACAGGCACGGTACGACTTTCGCGGTGCCTGGCCCACCCGCTACAGCACCTCGGAGGTGAATGCCAAAAGTACGGAGCTAGCCATTGAGGAGCTAGAGCTAGCGGTGGAGTTTCTAGAACGAGCTAAGTAGGTAGGAAATAAGGACTTTATAACATCCAAAAATTAATGCTGGAGAGACGTTCCATGGAACGTCTGTACATTCAATAATGCAACGCTTGTACATCCAACTAATGGAGCCTAATTAGTTTTGTTTCCTAAGGATAGACCATGTTTCAAACCGAGTTTGAATTTACCTTGCCCAAGGGTTACTTCGATGGTGACGGCAATCTCCATCGCCAGGGCACCATGCGTCTAGCCAAGGCAATGGACGAGATTGTTCCCCTGCGAGACCCTCGGGTCAAGGCAAATCCGGCCTATGCCACGGTGCTGATCCTGGCCCGCGTGGTGACCCAGCT
>JBCCAQ010000196.1:0-10636 GCA_039814735.1 Cyanobacteria bacterium P01_A01_bin.15 | reverse complement strand
TTGGCAATATTTTCAAGGGCCATACTACCGGCCCACGCAATAATTTCTTCATAGTCATGGTGTAGCCCACCATAGGTACGTCGATAGCCAAGACGCAGTTTTTCAACAAAATCAGCGATCAGAATCTCGGTGACATTGAACATGGTAGGAGCGGCTTTGATGGGAGGAAACAAATGCACGGCGTTTAAGCTGAGCTAACGCTAACACACCGCAGGGTTGCCCTTTGTTAGGGTCGGAGAATCCTGTAACGGAATGTATGCGCAGCAACAGGTTGCGTAGGGTTTATTGAACAAAAATCAGACTGGGCACCTATGCCCTGCTGGGTAAAAGCATAGGTAGCTTCTCGGTCCCCCTTTGAATGGGAAGAAGCGCAAACTAGCAACGTGATTGCTTGCTTCCCCTGCGGTTTCCCAACGTTTTGGTCTATATCCAGAAAACGTTAGAAAAGGAAAACGATCATCCACAGCTTTAGAGCAGGTGGATGAGAATGGCTGATGTACCTCAAATATAGTGAGATGTAGTCAGATAGATGCCTGACTTACGGAATGTACGGTAGATGGTTGTGATATCTGTAACATCCTGCTGTCAGACTGCCAGATAAAACTGGCACTGCCTGTGATCACAGTCATACTCGAATAGGTCATAATGGCAGCGTGTCAAATTTTTAACTTTTTTTAAGCTTTATAGGCAGAGGCTTGCCCTGCCATTGTTCTGGCAATTCCTAGACTGTGACGTATCGAAACTTTCAAGACGACTCTAAAACCGATCCGGTTGCTAGTGATGGTTACCATACCAACGACGTTTCATCGGCTAGCCCATCACCTCGTTCTGCTCTATCCAAAGTTCCAGGGATAGGGGTGGGGCTGCTGTTGGGGATAGGTGTTTCTTTTATCGGGGGAAGACTGCTGTCGCCTCCCGCTGCCGAACCGGCAACCCAAATGCCTGCTGCGGCTGCAGCTAGCGTGACGGTACAGCCGGTTCAAACGGCCACCATTCAGCAATCTCTAAAGGCGACTGGAACGGTACAAGCTTTTGACTTGCTTCAGGTTTCTCCCCAGGTGAGCGGATTACAAATTCGTCAGGTGCTGGTACGAGAAGGGGACCAAGTTACCACTGGTCAAATCCTGGCCGTTTTAGATGACTCGGTGCTGCAAACCCAGCTAGCCCAGGCCCAAGCCAACTACGCCCAGGCCCAGGCCGAAGTGCGTCAGGAGCAGGCGGCCCAGGCCCAGGCAACAGCCACCGCCGCTGAGGCCCAGGAAAATTTTGAGCGATACCAGACACTCTACGATCAGGGTGGCATCAGTTCAGAACAGCTGAACAGTCGCCGTACTGAGGCGATTACCGCCCGTGAAGCCGTCGGTGTTTCAACAGCAGAAATCCAAAGTGCTCAAGCCACGGTAAACAGTCGGGCAGCGGAGATTAATCGGCTAGAAACCCAGCTGGAGCAAACCATTGTGACGGCGCCCGCCAGCGGCCAGATTGCTGAGCGTCAGGCCACTGTGGGCGACACGACATCTACGGGAACGGGGCTATTTACGCTAATTCAAGATAGTTTATTAGAGCTGGTGGTGGATCTGCCCCAACGTCAGCTATCGGTAGTCCAAGTGGGTACCCCTGTAACGGTAACCTCGTCTAACAACGACCGAATTCAAATGGCGGGCTCGGTGCGCTCCATTGATCCTCAAGTCGATCAGCAAACTCGCCAGGCGGCGGTCAATGTGAGCCTGCCGGCCAATACAGAATTGCGAACGGGCATGTTTTTGCAGGCTGAATTTATGACGGGCCAACGGACCGGTATGGTGCTGCCGGCCACGGCCATTTTGCCCCAATCGGATGAGAGCTTTAAGGTCTTTGTCGTCAGTGAAGTAAACACAGCAGAGCTGGTGACGGTGAGCGTCGGAGCGCGGTTGCCAGCGACAGAAAACCAGCCTGAACGGTTGGAAATTGTCTCAGGAGTGACTGAGGACGCTGAAATCATTATTGAAGGAGCGAGCTATCTGCAGCCGGGCGATCCGGTCTTAGCCGTACCATCACCCTTTAGTAAAACACCGACCGCTCCTGCGGCTCAGCCCACCCAATCCCTTGCGGAATAACCGGAGAAACCCATGAATTGGAACATTTCTGAGTGGTCTATCCGGCGGCCAGTGCCGACGCTGGTGCTGTTTTTGGTCCTGACCCTATCGGGCTGGCTGTCGTTTAACCAGCTGGGTATCGATGCCAACCCCAATATTGATATTCCGGCGGTAATTGTCACCGTAGAGCAGCTGGGGGCCGGTCCAGAGGAGATGGAAACCCAGATCGCTAAAAAGGTGGAAGATGCGGTCTCGGGCCTTGGCAATATCGATAATGTCAGCTCAACGGTGACCGATGGCAGATCCACAACGCTCATTAGTTTTGATCTGGGTGTGGATACGGAGCAGGCTACTAACGATGTGCGGGATGCCGTGACTCGGGTGCGAGATGACCTACCCCAGGATGCCCAGGAGCCCCAGGTGCGGCGGCTAAAGTTTGAGGGGGGTCCCATGCTGACCTATACGGTGAGTTCCCAGACGCGGTCGGTGGAAGCCCTCAGCGATTTGGTGGATCGCACCGTTGGCACGGAGCTTTTGTCCGTCAAAGGGGTAGCCCAGGTGCGGCGCTTTGGTGGTGTGGACCGCGAGATTATTGTGGACCTCGACCCAAATGAGCTAGATGCCCTGGGAATTACGGCCACCCAAGTAAATGCGCAGGTGCGCAATTCTAATATCAATCTGCCCGGCGGTCGCAGCGATATTTTGGGTCAAGAGCAGGGAATTCGCACCCTGGGTAGTGCCCCCACGGTGGAGATGTTGAAAAACCTTGGGATTGCCTTACCCAATGGCAACACGGTGCCCTTAAAAACCCTGGGGACGGTGCAGGATGACTTTGGGGAAACTCGCCAGTCAGCTTTCCTAGACAACCAGGCGGTGGTGTCATTTTCGGTGTTCCGCAGCAATGGCAGTCTGCTGGTAAGTGTTGAGGATGGGGTCAGGGATGCGATCGCATCCCTGACCGACACCCTCGACGATGTTCAATTCGAACTGATCTATACCCGCGCCACCGATGTCCGAGACTCCTACAAGGCTTCCATTGATGCCCTGATCATCGGCTCACTGCTAGCGGTGGTCGTAGTCAGTGTGTTTCTCCGCAACTGGCGCACCACCCTCATTACCGCCACGGCTCTGCCGCTCTCCATTATCCCCACCTTTTTGGTGCTGCAATATCTGGGCTATACCCTCAACAGCATGACCCTACTGGCCCTGACCCTGGCGGTTGGCAACCTGGTGGATGACGCCATTGTGGAAATTGAGAACGTGGAGCGGCACATCGCCATGGGTAAACCCCCCAGGCGGGCGGCAATGGATTCCACCGCTGAAGTTGGTCTAGCCGTTGTGACCACCACCGCCACCATCGTGGCCGTCTTTTTACCGGTGGCCTTTATGGGGGGCGTCCCCGGTCAGTTTTTTCAGCCCTTTGGCGTGACCGTGGCGGTATCTACCATGTTCTCTACCCTGGTAGCCCGGCTGATGACCCCCATGATGGCTGCCTATTTGCTCAAATCCAAACCCGTTGATGCCAAAACAGCCAGTCAGCCCGACGGCTATCGAGCCGGAGATATTTATGTACCCAAGGGACTACTACCCTATTTTCGTCTGGTGCGGGGTGCCCTACGGCATCGTGTTTTGACCGTGGGGCTGGCCGTGGGATTTTTTATCGCCAGTCTGATGCTGTCGCGGTTTATCCCCACCAGCCTTTTTGCGGCGGGCGATACCGGGCTTTCGAATCTCAGTATTGAGCTGCCCCCCGGTAGCAACCTGGCTAAAACTGAGCTAGTCACCCAGTACATCAGCGAGCAGCTGCTGGCTAATCCTGCCGTAGACAGTGTTTATGTCTCCCAGGAGCCTGCCGAAGCCGAAGCCGTGGCTCGACTAAAACCCAAAAACGAGCGCGTCCCACGGGGCCAGTTTGAAAACGACATGCGCCAGGTACTAGGACAAATCCCAGGTACTCGCATTAGTTTTGAAAACCAAGGCGGAGCTGGCGGCGGTGGTAAAGCGCTAGAGATTACCCTGCGCAGCGATAACCCCAGCGCGCTAAAAACGGCCTCCGATGCCCTTACCCAAGAGATGCGTCAGATTGCTGGTCTAGTGGATGTTAGCTCCAGCGCTAATCTAGTACAGCCCGAGATTTTGATCCGTCCCGATGTCCAGCGAGCTGCCGATTTAGGAGTCACCGTCAGAGACATTGCCAGCACAGCTTCCCTAGCCACCTTGGGAGATGCAGAATCCAACCTGGCCGAATTTGATGTGGGCGACCGTTTGATTCCCATTCGGGTGCGCCTAGCGGCTGAGTTTCGCAACAGCCTATCTACTATTGAAACCCTCAAGGTGATCAACGACCAGGGACAGCTAGTGCCCCTCATCGCTGTTGCCGACGTTGGGTTTGGTAGCGGTCCGGCCCAGATCGACCGTCTGGATCGGTCGCGCCAGGTCACCATCGGTGCCAACCTGGAAGGTATCACCCTAGGACAGGGGCTAGAGCAGGTCCATGGGCTGCCAGCATTTGTTAATTTGCCAGCGGGGGTGACCCAGCAGCCCTCGGGCGATGCTGAAATCATGCAGGAAGTCTTTAGCCGGTTTGCCCTGGCCCTGGCCACGGCGATCGTTATGATCTATGCGGTGCTGGTGCTGCTGTACAACAGCTTTATCTATCCCTTGGCGGTGATGGTGGCGCTGCCCCTATGTGTTGGTGGCGCGCTGCTGGGGTTGATGATTGCCCAAAAACCCCTGGGGTTGTTTGCCCTGATTGGTATTGTGCTGCTAATGGGACTGGTCACTAAAAACTCGATTCTACTGGTGGACTATGCCCTGATGGCCCGCGCTAAGGGCATAGCCCTGCGACAGTCCGTAATCGAGGCAGGGCTGACGCGGCTGCGCCCTATTTTGATGACGTCGATCTCTACTATGGCCGGGATGGTGCCCATCGCCATGGAATGGGGGGCCGGTGGTGAAACCCGAAGCCCTATGGCGATCGCAGTGATCGGTGGATTTTCTACGGCAACGCTGCTGACGCTCGTGGTCGTGCCGGTGTGCTTTACCTTTATTGCCCAGTTAAATAACAGACTTGGGACACTGCTGGGACGGGCGACCGGCTTGGGGCATAGCGAAGAAACGGGACAGCGGGAGACATTGGCATCAGGGGTCAAGTAAGGAGGGCTGTGAAGTCCCCACCCTCAAAAAAATAAGGATGCCTAAATTGATAGCCAGCGGCTTTGATCTTGGCGTTGGAGACTCGGGCACGGTGCGATCGCGCACTGGGCTGGGACGGATCCCACCGCACCGGAGCTAGATCATACCGCTGGCAAACCGTATCAATCAGCTGTCTCACCGTAGGCGTTTCATCCTGCACCAGGTTATAGATTCCCGACAGATTGTGCTGTCGTCCAAATTCAATGGCCCCCACAATGTCGCTGAGGTGAACCCAGTTAGCGATCGCATCCCCCGTACCCGGTCGCGTCTGGCCCGCCGCCCGACTATAAATTTTCGCCAACGTCCGCCCCGGACCGTAGATACCCCCCAGCCGCAGAACACATACCCGTAATCCCAACAGCGCTAAGAGCGTTCGTTCTGTCTGTGCGATCGCGTCACCATTGTCCGTCACAGGCTGTACGGGGGTTTCCTCGGTTACCACCGCGCTGCGCTGCTGCCCATAAACAGAAGAGGTACTTGTATAGATCAGCTGCTGCACCTGGGTATTGGGCAACACCATCGCCAGGGTTTTGGCGGTTCCCAAATATGTCTCTCGATAGTTAGCCCCTCGCTTTGACCCCACACATACCAGCACCACCTGCTGATCTGCCAGGCAGTCCTGCAGGGCTTCGATATCGGTACCCGTGAGTACCCGTACACGATCCGCCACTGTTTGTAACTCATCTATACGCTCCGGACGAGTCGTCGTTACGGTTACCGTCAGCCCCTGCTGTTGCCAGAGGCGAGCTACCTCTTTACCCACATAGCCGCCGCCAACAATTGTCGCCTTTACCGCTGTCTTTCTGGCCATGTTCGCCCCTATCCGCTCCGCTACATTGGAATACCGACTAAGCTTAAGTCACCCCTATGCTATTTATGAAGCGCGATGACCACTCCCGATTTCCTCAGTCAGCTCAACGCCGCCCAACGTCAGGCCGTCGAACATTTCTGTGGACCTTTGCTAGTGGTCGCTGGGGCAGGCTCCGGTAAAACCCGCGCCCTCACCTACCGCATTGCTAACTTGATTCTCAACCATCGAGTCGATCCTGAAAACCTGCTAGCGGTCACCTTTACCAACAAGGCTGCCAAGGAGATGAAAGAGCGCATCGAAAGACTCTTCGCCGAGCAGGAAGCCCAGGGACGCCACGGTCAGCCCCTGCATCTCCTGCCCGATTATGAGCAAATTCAGCTGCGCTCCTACGTCTACAAAACCTTTATCAAGGACCTATGGATTGGGACGTTTCATGCCCTTTGCTCCCGCATTTTACGCTTTGATATCGAAAAGTATCAGAGCCGGGCGGGACATCGCTGGACCAAAGCCTTCAGCATCTTTGACGAATCCGATGCCCAGAGCCTGGTCAAAAATATCGTTGTCAGTACCCTCAACCTTGACGACCGTAAGTTTAACCCTCGCTCCGTACGTTATGCCATCAGTAATGCCAAAAACCAGGGTCTAGATCCAGACGAGTATGAAAAGGAAAACCCTAACTTTAAGGGTCGAGTAATTGCTGATGTGTATCGCCACTATCAGGCAGGTCTAGCCCAAAACAATGCCCTTGACTTTGATGATCTCATCCGCATTCCAGTCTTGCTCTTCCGACAAAATGAACAGGTACTGGGCTACTGGCATAAGCGCTTTCGTCATTTGCTAGTAGATGAATATCAAGATACCAACCGTACCCAGTACGATCTGCTGCGCCTACTCGTAACCAACGATGAATCTAGCCGTAAGTTTGACAACTGGACCCAGCGCTCTGTATTTGTTGTGGGTGATGCCGATCAGTCTATCTACTCTTTTCGGGCCGCCGACTTTACCATTTTGATGAATTTTCAGAATGACTTTGGCGACGGCCGCTCCGACAACGATACCCGCACCATGGTGAAGTTAGAAGAGAACTATCGCTCCACCGCCAACATTCTCGAAGTCGCCAATCAGCTGATTGAAAATAATACCGAGCGCATCGACAAAGTACTGCGCGCCACGCGGGGTGTGGGAGAGTCAATCTTTTGCTACAAAGCTGACGATGAGAGAGTGGAGGCGGACTACGTCGTTAGCCAAATTCGCATCCTAATTGAAAAAAATCCTGAACTAAAGTGGGGAGACTTTGCAATTCTCTATCGCACCAATGCCCAGTCCCGCTCATTTGAGGAAGTGCTTACCCGCTACAGCGTCCCCCACAAAGTTGTTGGCGGACTCAAGTTCTACGATCGACGCGAGATCAAGGACGTGCTGTCCTATCTGCGGCTGATTGCCAACCCCGCAGATGCGGTTAGCCTAAAACGCTCAATCAACACACCTCGAAGGGGCATTGGCAAAACCACCATGGAGAATCTAGAAAAAGCCTCTGGCGAACTAGGGATGCCCCTATGGGAAATCTTGTCAGATGAAACATCGGTAAAGACATTGGCAGGCCGCTCTAGCAAATCGGTTATAGGCTTTGCCAAAATGATCCAGGGCTGGCAGGCAAAGGTAGAAACCATGCCCGCATCAGAACTGGTGCAGGAAGTTATCGAAGACTCAGGCTATATCCGCGCCCTCAAGGATAAGGGTACTGACGAAGATCTAGATCGTATCCAGAACGTACAGGAGCTATACAACGCTGTCATTCAATTCGAAGAAGAAAATGAAGATGCGACGCTGCTAACGTTTTTGGCAAGCGCTGCCCTCAACTCTGACATGGATGATGATAAACAGGGTAATGCTGTTTCCCTAATGACGCTGCACTCGTCCAAGGGACTAGAGTTTCCGGTAGTGTTTGTGGTGGGCATGGAGCAGGGGTTATTCCCTAGCTTCCGTTCCCTAGACGATGCCGCTGCCATCGAAGAAGAGCGTCGTCTTTGCTATGTGGGGATTACCCGCGCCCAGGAACACCTGTTTTTAACCTATGCCCGCGAGCGCCGTCTCTATGGCAACATGCGCGAGATCGCGACTCCCTCCATGTTTTTAGGTGAGCTGCCGGAGGACTATATTTTAGCCAACACGGCTACGGCACTGCCTCGGCTACAGGCAACACCAAAACGGGCCGCTAAGCTCAAGAATCCTGAACCAGCGACACAGAAACCTGGCGGCCATGAAGATGATTGGGATGTTGGTTCAAAAGTTGTGCACGGTAGCTTTGGCGAAGGGACCATTACCCATATTTTTGGAGCTGGCAATAAGTTTTGCCTGGCGATTAAATTTCCAGGTCTAGGCAAAAAGATTATCGACCCACGGGTAACTAACCTAACGCGGGTTGAATCTTAGAAAGCCAAACCAGCTGCAAAACTGACTATTGATGCAGCGTAAAGCCCCCAAATATAGAAGCTATGACCATTAAAACTATAGTCTCCAAAGCCTGGCTGACGGCGATGCTACCATTGGCTTCTTTTGTTGGCCTAATTTTACCAGCCAGCGCCGAGGACGATGTTTTTCTATGGCAAGTGGAATCGACCAGCAACACGGTGTACCTGCTGGGGTCTATTCATTTGCTCAGGGAGACAGACTATCCGCTGTCCCAACCGATTCAAGCCGCCTTTGAAGATGCTGAAGCGGTTGTTTTTGAAATTGACATTGCTGAATCTAAAAGCCCGCAGGCAGTAGAAACGTTTGTGCAAGCAGCGCTGCCTGACAGGCCAGATGAGGTGCTGTACAACGCGCTAGATAGCGAAACCTATCGCCTGGCGGAGGAGACCATGGCTGAAATCGGTTTACCCTTTACAGGATTTAACAGCTTTGAGCCATGGGTTCTCTATCTGAGCCTGGTAGATATGCAGGCCTTACAGCTAGGCTTTGAGCCCGCCTATGGCGTAGACGCCTACTTTTTTGAGCGGGCCAACCTTGCGAGTAAAGATATCCTAACCCTTGAAACCGTTGAAGAGCAGGTTGGATTCTTTGATGGTCTATCGGCCCCCATACAGGCAGATCTTGTCAGGCAAACACTTCTAGAGTTAGATACCTTTGAGACCTCGATGGAGACCATGGTTGCCGCTTGGAAATCGGGAGATGTCTCTGCATTTGAAAGCGTCGTATTAGATGGGGTTGCCAATTTTCCAGAGGTTTATGATGCTCTTTTAGTACAGCGCAACCAAAATTGGATAGCCGACATTGAGTCTTTTATTGATCGGTCTGACGACTATCTGGTTGTTGTCGGTGCGGCCCATTTGGTAGGTGAAGACAGTGTGATTCAGCTGCTGCAAGATAAGGGCTATATTGTGGAACAATCTAGAAACAGCTCAGATAGGAGAGCACCCTGACAAGTCCCGGAGTTTGCTGCTGGAGAGGCTCGACCGCAGGCGGTTAAGCCCGATGCCAGAGTCTGATAGTTTTGTCGGCACTGCTGCTTGCAATCAGCTTACCGTCGAGGCTATATGCAACAGAAAAAACAGCTGCCTGATGTCCCGTTAGGGTATCAATAATCTCTCCTGTATTTACATTCCAGAGCCTAACCGTTTTATCATAGCTACCGCTTACTAGGATCTGACCGTCAGCGCTAAAGTTCAAAGAGCTGATGGTCTTAGTATGTCCCTTGAGTTGCAATAGTTTCTTACGATAATGGCTATTCCAAAGTATAATCTCTGTCGAACTACCCACCGCCAGGAGAGAACCCTGTCGGCTTAGGGCAACTGCTCGATTGGGTTGGCCATTGATTGGAAATGAGCGAATCGGCTTGCCAGTTTTTGTGTGACGCATGCTGAGCAGCTTACCCTCTCCTCCATAGACAATTGTTTTGCCATCCCAGCTGATTGCCAAAGCCAAAATCGGGGCTGTATAGTCTTTGAGCGTATAAATCTCCTTGCCAGATTTTAATGACCACAGGCGAACTGTTTTATCTAGACTGGTGCTTGCTAAGGTCTGACCGTTGGGGCTAAATGCTAGTGCGGTAACTGTTTCTGAATGGCCCAAAAACAAATTACCTAGGGAGCGTAGCAGTTCTCCTGTGCGTATATCCCAGATTTTGACCGTATGATCGGCACCGCCGCTAGCGGCTAATTTACCATCCCAGCTAACAGCCACACAGTAAATTGCCTTGGTGTGGTCGCTAAAGGTTTTTAGCAAACTGCCTGTTTTCGTGCTCCAAAGTCTCAGGGTTTTATCGTGGCTGCCTGTAACCAGCTTTTTGCCATCCCTGGTGATCGCAACAGCGGCGACAGTCTGGGCTGACTGCCTGACACAAGTCCTGTAACCCAGCATCTATCAGGTTTGACAAAGAAATGGGCAGGGGACATGCAAAGCTGAAGATACCAACAACCATCAGCGTCATATCACATGTCAGCCTCTACCCAACTGTATGATCAAGTGTTGAGCTTCCTGCGTCAACATAGTCGTTACAAAGACCTCCGGCATCTGAAAACGCTGGCTTGGATGGTCAGTGCGCTGATCTGTAGTG
>JBCCAQ010000209.1:0-9749 GCA_039814735.1 Cyanobacteria bacterium P01_A01_bin.15 | reverse complement strand
TCCCACTTGGGCATTAGGGATGCAATGACTTGGGGATCACGCTGGGCCAGTGCTGCTTTGACGCTGTGGCCGCTGTCGGGCATAGACTCACTCCAATCGGGTAGGCAGCCCTAAGCCTATCGATGGTCTGTCGGCTTGTCAAAATTTGACCAGTGGGGAAAATTCCTGAGTCTGCCGCGACCCGTATGTATATGGGTAAGGATGCTGCTGCTGATCCGCTACAGATACAAAAAGGGCCCCCACCTATGTGGGAGCCGCAGTAAGCGTTATTCCTTAATGACCTAATTGTGCCAATGAATCTTGATTGGGGTTGTGATAGCGATCATGCCCTAGTCGTGTTTAAGTTCATATCCCAGGGCGGATCAGGTCAGTATCTGTTTTACCCGGAGTCTGCAGGGCTAATAGATAGTCTAGAAAAGATCTACCATAGGGTGATGATGCGAACCCAGCATCAGTGTGTGTCATCTAAGGTCCCCCATGCAATTTCTCAACCGTTTGCTAGGCCGCAACCCCGATGTCGTTAAAGCTAACGTCGAAATCTACACATGGCAGACCTGTCCTTACTGCATTCGGGCCAAGCTGCTGCTGTGGTGGAAAGGTGTAACGTTCCAAGAATATAAAATTGACGGTGATTCAACCGCCCGCGACCAGATGGCTGAGCGAGCCAATCAGCGGCGCAGCGTCCCTCAAATTTTTATCAACGACCGCCACATCGGTGGGTGTGACGACCTCTATGCCCTCGATGGCCGTGGGCAGCTAGACCCGCTATTGTCCCAGGCAATGTGAGCAGCCCAAATTTTTACCTGGGCTGTGCCGTATGGGCCTATCGGGAATGGCTTGGGGAGTTTTATCCGGCGGGTAGTCGCGCTGCCAACTTTTTGCAGCTGTATGGCGAGCGTTTGACCTGTGTTGAAGGCAACACCACCTTTTATTCTACGCCCACACCTGAGACCGTACAGCGCTGGGCTGAGCAAACGCCAGCCACATTTCGGTTTTGTCCAAAGCTGCCGCGCACCGTTACCCATGGGGGTGTCCTGGCACCGCAGCTGGCCACCGCACATGATTTTTTGACCCTGATGCAGGGCTTAGGACCCAGGCTGGGGCCTATATTTGCCCAGCTGCCGCCCAGCTATAGCCCCCGCTCGCTTTCAGATCTGGCTCAGTTTGTGGCCAGCTGGCCCCACCCAAAAAGTCCCCTGGCACTAGAAGTGCGTCATTTGGATTGGTTTAAATCGCCCCAATCAGACCGGTTAAACACCCTATTGACCCGGTTTGGGGTGGGGCGGGTGCTGCTAGATACGCGCCCAATCTACACCTGGAGCGATCCACAAACAGATCCGCAGCTGCACTCTGAGCGAAAAAAACCTCGAGTACCCCTGTTGCCGCAGACGACGGCAACCTTTGTTTTGGTGCGCTACATTAGCCATCCCGAACTAGATCGCAACCGTGACTTTTTAGCCGAGTGGGTACAGCGGGTGGGTGACTGGCTGGCCCAGGGGCTGTCGGTTTACTTTTTTGTGCACTGTCCCATGGAGGCCCAGTCGCCTGCCATTGCCCGCTACTTTCAAGAGCAGTTGGAAAAATCGGGTGTGGCTGTACCGCCCTTGCCTTGGTCTTTGCTGCAGCCCCCACCCCAGCAGCTGGGTTTATTTGGCTAGGGGGGACCTCAAACGGGTAGGCAAGCAGCCCGCCGCTGGCAGGCTAGCTCAACGGCTAGCTCGATGGCGGCAATCATACTATCAGGGCGGGCTATGCCCTGACCGGCAATGTCAAAGGCGGTGCCATGGTCAGGGGATGTGCGAATAAAGGGCAGGCCAATGGTGGTGTTGACCGCCTGGTCAAAGGCCAGCATTTTGACTGGGATCAGGCCCTGATCGTGGTACAGAGCGAGATAGCCATGGTGGGCCTGGTGATAGTCTTGCTGCCAGGCCCGAGCCGGAGTCACCCACAGCGTATCGGGGGGAACCGGGCCATCTAGGGTGATGTGGGGAAACCGCTGGCGCTGGCGATTGAGCCAGGGAATCAGCCAGTCTACTTCTTCTCGACCCAGCTGACCCAGCTCGCCGCTGTGGGGATTGAGACCTGCGATCGCAATCCTCGGCTGCTCGATCCCAAAGTCTTGATCTAAACACGCCAGCAACAGTTCTAGTTTGAGTGTCATAAGCTCCGGTGTTAGGGCTGCGGGCACCTGCTGTAGAGGAATATGAGTGGTGGCCAGCAGCGTGCGCAGCGTCCACTGGGTGATGGGGGAGCGGGCTACAAATAGCATGCCAAACCGACTGACCCCGGCCATTTCTGCCAGCAGCTCGGTTTGGCCGGGGTAGTGGTGCCCTGCTGCAAGCCAGGCGGATTTAGCAATGGGGGCGGTGACAATACCGTCGTAACCCTCCTGGATACAGCTGCAGATAGCGGTTTGCAAACTGCGAAAGCTGAGGTCGCCGCTGACGGCATCGCCCTGACCTGGGCAAAGGGTCTGGCCGAGGGGCACATCAATGATGGGATAGTCCCCCAGGGGGAGCTGCAGCCGCTGGCTAAGGCTAGCTAGCTGTTGTCGATTGCCAACCAGGGTGATTTTTGGTGAGGCTGCTGTCTGGGTTATCCGAGGTAGTGCCTTGAGTACTACCTCGGGGCCAATGCCCGCCATATCTCCCAAGGTGACCAACAGCCTGACGGGGTTATCTCCGCTCATTTTTCTATCTCCCTATTTCCCCAACAATAAGGCAAAGTGTTAGTTTTAATGGGTTGCTATTGTCAGTCCCTCCATGGCATTCAAAACGGGTTTAATGCGTGCGGCGGCTGTAGTCAGCCTGCTGCTGCTGGTCAGTTGTAACGCTGCAACCGATGCAACCGATGTGACTGACAGTGCGGAGACCCCCGAGGTTCAGGAGTCGGAGGCCCCCCCTGCTAGCGAGGCGGATCTAGAAGCAGCCCAGGCGGATTGGCAGGCTCGCCAGGAAGAGATCAACCAGGTGCTTGCCACCATGGATCGGGCCACCTTTATTGGGGAGTCGCCTACTAAGGGAAATCCCGGTGCCGAGGTGGTGGTGGTAAAGTTCTCCGACTTTGAATGTCCGTTTTGTGCGGTTGCCTCTGTCCACATGAAAGACTTTGTGGATGAGCGGGGTGAGGAGGTGCTCTATGTGTACAAGCACCTGCCCCTTGAAAATATTCACCCTGAGGCGGTGCCATCGGCAAAGGCGTCCTGGGCAGCTGGCCAGCAGGATCAGTTTTGGATTTATCACAATGGTTTATTTGCCAACCAGGACCGCCTAGGAGAGCCCCTGTATCAGGAACTCGCTGAGCAAATTGGGCTTGATGTGGAGCAGTTTAATCGCGATCGCAACAGCGACGCGGCCCAAACCGCCGTGGATGACGACATTGCTCTAGCTACCCAGCTCAGGCTACGCAGCACTCCGAGCTTTTTGCTGGGTGGTTTGCTGGTACCGCCAGGGGTGCCCCCCGAGAGTTTTGGGCAGCTACTCGACAACCTAAAGGCTGTGCCAAACCCGCAGGAATAGCCCTGCCTGCCGCCTTGATCCACTCTAATCTAGAGCGGGGGCTGACCTGTAAAAAAAGCTGGTTCTTGGGTCCACCATAGTACTAGGCTGATGGATGTCCCTACGCCCTTGTTCCATGTCCGACTCTAACCGGCCCAAAATAATCGCTATCGATGACGACCCGACCGGGTCCCAAACGGTCCATAGCTGTTTGCTGCTGCTGAAGTGGGACGTGGCCACCCTTGTGCAGGGGCTGTTAGACGATGCGCCGATTTTCTTTATTTTGGCCAACACCCGTGCCCTCACCCCGGCTGACGCTGAGCGTACGACCCGTCAGGTCTGTCGCAACCTTAAGCAAGCATTGATCCAAACCAATACCCAAGAGTATCTGGTGGTGAGCCGTTCGGACTCCACCCTGCGGGGGCACTACCCCCTAGAAACGGATGTGATTGCAGCAGAACTAGGCCCTTTTGATGCTCACTTTATGGTGCCAGCATTTTTTGAGGCGGGACGCATTACCCTAGATAGCACCCATTATATTGAGGCCGATGGGGTGCGTACCCCTGTGCACAAAACCGAGTTTGCCAAGGATTCTGTGTTTGGCTATAGCCATAGCTATTTGCCCGACTATGTCGCGGAAAAGACAGGGGAAAAGATCGCCGCCGATCAGGTCGAGCGCTTGACCCTAGACGTACTTCAATCGGGAACAAAAGATCGGTTAGGAGAGCTTTATAACAATGTTTGCGTAGCTGTAGATGCTGGACAACAAAACGATCTGGACCGCTTCTCCCAAGAGTTGTTGATGGCGGCGGCCCAAGGGAAAAAGTTTCTCTTTCGCAGCGCTGCCAGTTTGCTCACTTCCCTCGCCGCCCTGCCACCCCAGCCGGTTGCCGCCAGTGACATGGCCCGCTATACCCGTGGTCACAATCCGGGTGTGATTCTAGTTGGCTCCCACGTCAAAAAAACAACCCGCCAGCTGGAGTATCTTTTGCAACAGCCAGGGGTGGCCGGGTTAGAGGTCAACGCGGTCCGTCTCAAAGAGAACCCAGATCAGGCTTCGACCATGGTGGCTGACATCTTGACCCAGGTGCAAACCGTCTATGACCAAGGGCAAACGGCGGTAGTCTACACCAGCCGTCAGGAGCTGACCTTTGCCGATGCTACCCGCCGACTGGCGTTTGGCGAAGCTATTTCCAACGTGCTGATGGATATTGTCCGCGGTCTGCCTGCAGATCTTGGCTTTCTTATTAGTAAAGGCGGTATCACCTCCAACGACACCCTGAGCAACGGGCTGGCGCTAACTTCAGCTCGGCTGCTGGGGCAGGTTATTCCCGGTGTTTCGGTGGTGACCACCGCCGCCGACCATCCCAGGTTTCCTAACCTGCCAGTGGTGCTATTTCCGGGTAATGTCGGGGGTGATGACGCCGTGGCCGCTGCCTATCGCCGCATGGCTCAGTTGCAAGACCCCTAGGCCCGATTGCTCTTTTCTGTTTTGAGTTCTGCCAGGAGGTCGCTTAAGCGATCGCATTCCGCCTGGTAGGTATCTCCGCAAAAGTGACAGATGGCCTCGGCGGGCTCACGTTTGTCGATCATATCCTGTAGCTCATCCTCCCCTAGCAGCTTGAGGGCAGACAGCATCCGTTGACCATCGCAGGGGCAGTGAAACCGCAGCAGCTGACTTTCTGGGAAGATTTGCAACCCCATATCACCCACCAGGTCTTCAAAAATCTCAGGTAGCGTTTTCTTAGCCCGCAGCATGGGTGTGAACCCCGTTAGGGATGAAATCCGAGACTCTAAGGTGGCAACCAAACGCTCATCGAGAGATGCCTTGGGGAGGACCTGGAGCAGGAGGCCACCCGCCGCTTCAACCCCATTTTTATCAACAAAGACCCCCAAAATTAAGGCTGAAGGTGTCTGCTCTGATGTCGCTAGATACTGGGTAAGATCGTCGCCAATTTCTCCCGATACGAGCTCTACCGTACTGGTGTAGGGGTACCCCAGGCCAGAATCACGCACCACATAGAGATAGCCCCTGGGGCCGACGGCGGTGCCGACATCGAGTTTGCCCTTGGGATTGAGGGGTAGCTCCACCGATGGGTTGCCCACATAGCCCCGAACGCTGCCATCTAGCCGAGCATCCACTAAAATGCCGTCGAGGGGACCGTTTCCCTTGATCTGAAGATTGATACGGGAGTCTGCCCGTTTCATATTGGAGACCAATAGGGCCCCAGCTGTTAAGGTTCTGCCCAGGGCCGCTGTGGCAACATAGGAGAGTCTGTGGCGAATTCTCGCGTCTTCGACTAAACGGGTGGTGACAGCTCCAACTACTCGAATACCGCCATTTGCTGCTACTGCTCGAATGAGCTGGTCCGCCATAGATTTGGTTTCGCTTACAGTTCTTAATACTTAATATTGTAGGGGTAGAGCCGTCGCGTCAGCCTATCGGTTATTCAAGGTTCTATCACCTGTACCACTGTTCAAAAAAGCTACTAACGCCATGTTTGGGATTTATCAGCAAAGTACCCTGCGGATTGAAATTGATGCGACCGTTGCTCAACTACGGCGGAGCCTGGTCCAGCCCGAGCATCTGCGGCAGTGGCTGTGGCCCCAGCAATTCTCTGAGAGTTTTAAGGCACCGCTACGGGTGGAGCAGACCTTTTCTAGCTATGTCGGTCCTATTCGCATCGATCATACGATAGAAGCTTGCTCTGAGAGTACGATTCGATTTTTGCTCCACCGTGGTGTGGATGGCTTCCATGAGTGGCACTGGGGCGATGGCTGGGTCCAGTCCCGCCTGGAAGGGGTATCCACCCTGCCCCTCAACATTGCCCAGACGACCAGTTTGCTGAGGCTGCAGCTATTTCTGGATATCCAAAAGCGCCGAGAAGACGCCTCCTAGGACAGATGCCCGAGACAGACGCCCGGTTAGGATTAAGAATTTAGTTAGGCCCTACTGTTGGCCGTGCCGGTGTTCTATGGCAGCCTCTGCAGACACAATTCTTGGATCTTATAAAATTCTTTTTCCCTAGTCAGATTCCTCTACCCGGAGTCTGACTGAATCTCCGTGGGACGGTAGCCCTTCGGCTGACGTCAACGCATCGATAGCGCCAGCGACATTGCTAAGGGCTGATTTTGAATACTGAATCAGGCTGGAATGCTTCATAAATGTTTCTGTACTCAGGGGAGAAGCGTAGCGGGCCGCCCCCGAGGTGGGCAGGGTGTGATTAGGCCCGGCCAGGTAGTCGCCAACGGCCTCCGGTGTGTCATGGCCCAGGAAGATGGCCCCGGCCTGGGTAATTTGCTCAAGCAGCGACCAGGGATCGTCGACCTCCAGTTCGAGATGTTCGGGGGCAAACTGGTTGGAGAGTTTGACCGCCGCGTCCAAGGAGTCGACAACGACGGCAATGCCGTAGTGGGCAATCGCCTTTTCCGTTTCGATCTGTCGGGGATGCCCAACTAGCTGTCGGTTGACCTCAAACACTACTTTGTCGGCGAGCTTGCTGTCGGTGGTTAATAAAATCGCCGCTGCCATGGGGTCGTGTTCAGCCTGGGCTAGCAGATCGGCGGCCACATGGGTGGGGTTGGCCGTGTGATCGGCAATGATCAGAACCTCCGATGGACCGGCCAAGGAGTCGATGCCGACGGTGCCGTACACATGCTTTTTGGCCAGGGTGACATAGATGTTGCCGGGGCCGCTAATAATGTCGACCTTGGGGATGGTTGCGGTACCGTAGGCCAGGGCGGCAACGGCTTGGGCCCCGCCCACACGATAGATTTCCTGCACGCCAGCTTCCTGGGCGGCCACCAGCACCGCCGGATTAATCTGACCCTTGGGTGTGGGGGTAACCATCACCAGACGCTCTACACCTGCCACATGGGCCGGAATGGCATTCATGATGACCGTACTGGGGTAGGCGGCTCGACCGCCGGGTACGTAGATGCCAGCACGGGCGACGGGGGTGTAGCGTTTGCCCAACACAACGCCGTTGTTTTCGAAGGTGACCCAGTTTTTGGGTAGCCGCTGCTGATGAAACGCCCTGACGTTTTGGCAGGCCAGGCGGATTGCCTGTAGTAGCTCGCTGGAGACCTGCTGATAGGCGGTGTCAATCTCGGCCCCGCTGATGCGGAGGGTGCTTGGGGTCAGGGTTTGGTGGTCAAATTTAGCGGTGTAATGCAGAAGGGCCTCATCCCCGGAATGGCGGACGGCGCTCAGAATTTCTCGAACGGTGGTTTCTTGCTCAACCACCTGATCGGTGTGGATGCGATCGCAAATACGCTGGAGTTCAGCCTGCGCTTCGCTGAGCTTGTACAAAGTTCGCAACATTGAGGCGGGTGGCGAGGATGGGAAAAGTTATGACTGTTATAGCTTAACGCGGATTTTTAGAGGCAGGCAGATTGTCTGACCCTACAAATAGGTTCTAAGGACTTTAATCATATTCTTTGATGCTATAATCATAGACTCTGACGAAAACTAAAGTGGCAAATAGTGGCAAACATTAAATCCGCGCTCAAGCGCATTCAGATTACGGAGCGCAATCGTCTACGCAACAAGTCCTACAAGTCAGCGGTTAAAACCCTGACAAAGAATTACTACGCCGCTTTGGGCGAGTATGCTGACGATCCTTCGGATGAGAAAAAGCAGGCTGTCGATACCTCCATGTCAGCCGCCTTTAGCAAGATTGATAAGGCCGTTAAGCGCGGCAGCATCCACAAAAATGCGGCCGCCCGTCGTAAGTCTAAAATTGCCCACGCTCTCAAAAAGCACGAAGCGGTTTCATCCTCATAAAACATGCAGCTGGTTGATACCCACGTTCACATCAACTTTGATAGTTTTCAGCCTGACCTAGATGATGTGGCCTCTGCCTGGCGACAGGCGGGTGTGGTTCACCTGGTGCATTCCTGTGTTGAGCCATCGGAGTTTGACGGGATCAAAGCGATTGCCGATCGGTTTGGCGAGGTGTCTTTTGCCGTGGGCCTGCATCCGTTGGACATGGATAAGTGGACGTCGGATCTGGCGATGCGTATTCGTCAGCTGGCTCTGTCGGATAGTCGGGTGGTCGCCATTGGGGAAACCGGTTTGGATTTCTTTAAGGCTGACGACCAGGCCTGTCAGATTGAGTCCTTTCGGGCTCAGCTGCTGGTGGCGTTTGAGCTGGGGCTGCCTGTGATTATCCACTGTCGGGATGCGGCTATGACGATGCGCGATGTGCTGCAGGCGTTTTGGCAGGAGCACGGTCCTGTAAAGGGTGTGATGCACTGCTGGACCGGCACACCAGAGGAAACCCAGTGGTTTCTAGATCTGGGGTTCTACATCAGCTTTAGCGGCATTGTGACGTTTAAAAGCGCTTCCCAGGTGCAGGCCTCAGCTCAAATGGTGGGGTGCGATCGCATCCTAGTAGAGACCGATTGCCCCTTTCTAACGCCAGTCCCAAAACGTAGCCAAAAGCGCAACCAGCCGGCCAACGTGCGTCACGTCGCCGAGTTTGTCGCCAAGCTACGGGGGGTGCCCCTAGAGGTGCTTGCGGCTCAAACCACCGCCAATGCTCGAGAGCTGTTCAAATTGCCCGATGCCTCGTTTGCGATCGCTCAGTGACGCTTGTTCACCATGATTGGCAGCATGCAAAGCATTTAATGTCCATGTTGTTTAAGCAAGTCTGTCAAGATTTAAGTGGAACCTGTTTTTTTTAAGTCCATATTTTCAGGAAAGTTGAGTCCAGGAAAGTTGACAAAATATTAAATTCCATTGGTGATTTGTGATATACTACCTCGGCTATGCGTTAGTCTAATGGCAGCCAGCGAGTCTAATTTTTTGCACTCATCCTTTCCCTACTGTTGATGCCTAGCGGTTGCTCTTAAAAATTGCCCATTGTGCCCAGTCCCATCCGTCGGATGCTAGCAAGACACCTGCAAAATATTGGTTTTACTGCATTACCCGTTAGGGCTATGTAGTCATTTTTGTGTCTGTAACTTAGCACTATTTCCTTTTGGTTTAATTAAACCTTTTTATCTTTCGTTTTTACACCCTGTTTATCAAGGCTTGACCTGCTCGAGGAGACGAATGACTGACCTAACCATTTCCCAATCCTCCTTTGTACTGCCTGACCTAGTTGAAATTCAGCGCTCTAGCTTTCGCTGGTTTTTGCAAGAAGGTCTCATTGAGGAACTTGAGAGTTTCTCTCCTATCACCGACTACACGGGCAAGCTGGAGCTGCATTTCCTGGGTAAGGACTATAAGCTCAAAAGCCCCAAATA
>JBCCAQ010000139.1:0-13726 GCA_039814735.1 Cyanobacteria bacterium P01_A01_bin.15 | reverse complement strand
GGATGTGGTTTAGTAGTCTCACAGGTCAACTAGGGCAAGTTATGGACTCATCCAATTTACTGCGGCAGCTTTTGATGTTGGGCATTGGTACCACCTCACTAGTGGCAGAGCGGCTGCGTCAGGTGAGCGAAGATTGGGTGCAAGATGGCAAACTCAATCCTGAACAGGCAAAAGGATTTGTCGATGACTTTATGGCACAGTTCAATATCGATCAAGCGGCGATTGATGAACAGCTGCAGCGCCAGATTCGAAATATTATGCAGGATTTAGGTGTACCCAGGCAGGCTGAGATGGATGAACTGCGGGGCCGCCTGGATCGCCTTGAACGCCAGCTCCGGGATATAGAGAACAAAAACTGGCGTTAGCACTAGGTCAGAAATTTTTGCCCTAGATTCAATCTGATTTTTATGTTTCGTAACGTACAATTTGGAAGCAGGTTGCGAACTGTTGAATAGCGCTTGCGCGATCGCACTGGGAGAATACACTGTGAAAGAAGTTTTTATTAGTCTGGGGGTTTTCACCGTTTGCTGTGTAGTGGCGTTAGCTACCCAGCTTGGGGGCGGCAACGCCGTCGCAGGAAATCTGACTACAGATATGGCAACGGTAGAAAGCGCCAAGTCTACCTTGGTGGCCGATGCCGCTGACCTGCTGCCCGATGAACCCACTGAGGATATGACCGAAGATATGACAACAACGGATTCTGGCCTCATGTACGAAGATCTAGAGGTGGGTACCGGAGCCCTACCTACCCCAGGTCAGGCGGTAACTGTGCACTACACTGGCACCCTGGAAAATGGTGAAAAGTTTGATAGCAGTCGCGATCGCAACCGTCCTTTCTCTTTTACCATCGGCGTCGGCCAGGTCATCAAAGGCTGGGATGAGGGTGTTTCCACCATGCGCGTAGGCGGTCGTCGCAAACTGGTAATTCCCCCCGATCTGGGCTACGGCCCTCGCGGTGCTGGCGGCGTCATCCCCCCCAATGCCACCCTAATTTTTGATGTAGAGCTAATCCGAGTAGGCGGCTAACACCATCTGACGGGGTGTTCAAGCAAACGGACCAGATAGGGTAAAAAAGGTATGCTCTTCCAAAGGGCATACCTTTTTAGATCTGCCCCTATCTCCTAGCTGCCCCTCAGTCTGAATTAGTCTGAAAAACCTCAGATGGCACGTTTTCGAAATATGCTGCTTCCTCAGACCTATGCTGCTAGTAACTGATTCACCGATTTCGGCAAAAGTTGAAAAAATGCGCGATCGCGTGCGATGGCAGCATGCCGCCATACAAAAACGCCGTATTGACCAAACACGGCTTTGTATTGATGACGGTCATAGTAATGCGCACAAATTCTCCTTTTTGGTCCTTGGTGACAGTGGCACCGGACGCTATCGAGGAGACAGTCCTCAACGGCGGGTCGCCCAGCTCATGCACCCCCATGACGCCGACAGTCGCTTTATTCTGCACACTGGGGATGTTGTCTACCTGGTTGGTTCTCGAGACCAGTACTTTGAGAATTTTATCAACCCTTACCGCGAATACCTGGTAGGGGGTCAGCATCCGAAGAAAATCGCCTATGACCAGATGACCTTTCATAAACCCTTGCTGCCTTCGCCGGGTAATCACGACTACTACAATGTCCCTGTGTGGCTAGGTCTGCTATCGGTAGCCAGCCGACCTTTCCAAAGGCTCATACGCTCCTATGTTGATCTAGATATTAGCTGGCATGGCTCCTACACCGGGGATACCTACGCCCGTGCTTTTATTGATTATTTGCGTGGACTCAGCGAAGAACAGCTAGATAGTCACCTAGACAAACATTACACAGCCCACTACCAAGACTACCGCTGTCTGCGGTATACCCCTGGCGAATTTACACGCTTGCCCAACCGCTACTACAGCTTTCACTACGGAGGTATTGACTTTATCTCCCTTGACTCTAATACTCTCAATGCACCGTTACCACTGCCGGATAACAACGATGGGGTGGAGTCCCGACAGCGTCTCTCTAACCGCTTAGAGCAGCTAAAGCAACAAAAAACAGAGCTGCTGTCGATCAAGACTGAAACAGCCCAGGACGATGATGATCACATTGATGATCTAATCGGCAAAGTTGAACAGATCGATGAACAGATTCGTGACATCGAAAAGCAGCTGGAAACATCCACCAAAGAGCAATCAGTCGATACCGAACAACTTGACTGGTTACGGCGTCAGCTGATTGAGTCCTGGACCAATCCTGCCGTTCGAGGCCGCATCCTTTACTTTCACCACCCCCCCTACGTTACCGAAGCCACCAAATGGAATCAAAGCCAGACCCTGGCCGTTCGTCATCGTTTGCGACAGGTCTTTGAAGGCGTTCGCCAGACCTTGGGTGAGGGTTTGCAGGGTAGAGCCGTGGTTGATCTGGTGATTAATGGCCATGCCCACTGTTTAGAGCATATCAAGACCCATCCCAGCTCCCTGGCCGATGCCAATATTAACTATCTCATATGCGGTGGGAGCGGCTACAGCCTGCGCCGACAAAGACCTGAAGGTCCCGAAGTCAGCGAAGATATCGACGGAAATGTACGCCCCGTAGCTAAATCTCATCTGTTTGTTGGTCGCCATGGCCATGGCTCCCATAAACACCGGCCTTATTCCTGTGTTCGGATTGACGTGGACACAACAGAGACAAACTGTTCACCTAAAATAACTGTTAATCCCTTAGTCATCGATAAATACCATGGACAGTGGTCAGACCAATCACACTCTCCCATTGAACTAACGTACTAGCCCTAAACAGGCTAAAATTTTTCCCAAACCCTAGACTACATATGCAGATTCATCGCCTGAACGCCTGGTCAGATAACTACATTTTTTTACTTCAGGACGGGGCTATAGCAGCGGTGGTTGATCCAACCGATGCGGATCCTGTTTTGCGCAAGCTAACAGAATTGGGAGCTGTGCTTACCGATATTTTTAATACCCACCACCATGGTGATCACGTGGGGGGCAACCGTCAGCTGCTCACCAAATTTCCCGATGCCACGGTGTATGCCAGCGAAGCCGATCGAGGTCGCATTCCTGGGCAACAGGTCTATCTCAATGATGGGGATGTGGTCAGCTTTGGAGGTCGCACGGCTCAGATATTTTTTGTCCCTGGTCATACCAGGGGGCACATTGCCTACTACTTTGCCCCCATGAGTGAGCAGGAGCCAGGAGAATTATTCTGCGGCGATACGCTATTTGCAGGGGGCTGCGGACGACTGTTTGAGGGCACCCCAGCACAGATGGTAAGCTCCCTTAGCAAGCTGCGGCAGCTACCGGATAATACACGGGTGTGGTGCGCCCACGAGTATACCCTCAGTAATCTCAAGTTTGCGGTTACCGTAGACGGACAAAATACAGACCTACAGTCACGCTACCGTCAGGTACAAACAGCACGACAGCAGCAGCAGGCAACGGTGCCCTCACTGCTCGGCATTGAGAAAAAAACAAATCCCTTTTTGCGTTGGGACCAGCCAGCTCTCCAAACCGCTGCTAGGCTAAACGACCCGGTACGGACCTTTAGTCGTATCCGAGGGATGAAAGATATGTTTTGAGTCTATTACCACCGTTAGTAACGAGACATTAGCAACGATTGAGCCTATCTATCACATGCCAGATACCCAGGCATTATAAAACCCTTTTAGAATCAAGGCTAGACCACCCAGCGCGGTCATCATCATCAAGCTTGACCCATAAATCATGGGGTATTTGTTGTTTAGAAATACTCTCAAACCGTTGTCTGACAACCACACAGTCACAGTAGTTCTAGCAATCGGGATACCACTACACCCACCTGGCTCACTCCGTCGGGTGATTCGGTTTAAATTTGCCTAGGACGAGCTTAGTTCTATAGAATGGTAGACTGCACAAGTTTGATAACGGGTTAAAGAAGGAGACTGGGCCACGTAAACCGTTTTCACGTTTAGGAATGCCCCTGCCATCGGGGAGCCAATTCTAAAAGCGTGTCAAAAGCGTGATTTATCTGGGCTCGAGCAGAATTATTATGGCAAAACGAGTTCAGTTAGTTTTAAGTCAAGACATTAGCAAGCTGGGTAATCAAGGAGATCTCGTTGAGGTGGCCCCCGGCTACGCTCGCAACTATCTGCTGCCGCGCGGGCTGGGCTATCGGGCCACACCCGGTGTGCTCAAACAGGTGGAGCGCCGCCGTGAAGAAGAGCGTCAGCGTCTAGCGCAGATCAGACAGGATGCAGAAGCGATGAAAACTGCGATCGCAACCATTGGCCTCTTCACCATCAAAAAAGAAGTCGGTGCCGACGACGCTATTTTTGGTACCGTCACCTCTGACGAAGTCGCCGATGTCATCAAGACCATGACTGGCAAAGACATTGACCGCCGCGACATTGAGGTCCCCCCCATCAACAAGCTGGGCGAATACACCGTGCAGGTCAAGCTCCACAGCGAGGTAACCGCAGACCTCAGACTACGCGTTGCCAGCTAGCCCCCTCCACAAACGCATATAAAGAAGAGCCTGACGCTATTACCCGGATATTCCAGGGGTAAACGCTTTTGTCAGGCTCTTTTGCTATGGCGCTATCTCACCACAGAAACCCGCCTGACACCATAAAAACAGTGACCGCTTTGATAGCGATCTGTCACACTGAAGCAGGTCAAGAAAACGCTATACAATACAAAAGTACTATAGCCTTTTGTCCTTCGTGTCCCCCTGAAGGTTGCCATGGCCCAAGAACGTAAATTTCAAGCAGATTTTGATCGCCTACCTCCGCAAAATATCGAAGCCGAAGAGGCTATCCTCGGCGGTATTCTGTTAGATCCAGAAGCCATTGGCCGCGTCACCGAAATCTTAGTCCCCGAAGCGTTTTACATTGGTAGCCACCGCGAGATTTACCGAGCCGCCATCGAACTTCAGGCCAAGGGTAAACCCACGGACCTGATGACCGTCGCCTCCTGGCTCAAGGACAAAAATCTGCTGGAAAAGGCCGGAGGACAATCCCGTCTTGCCCAGCTGTTTGACCGCACTATTAGCGCCGCCAACATCGACCAGTACGCCAAGCTGGTAATGGAGAAATACACCCGCCGCCAGCTGATCCAAATCGGCGGCGAAATTGCCCAGCTCGGCTATGAAACCGAGAGCCCCCTAGAAACTGTTCTAGACCAGTCTGAGCAAAAGGTATTTGGCCTTACCCAAGAACGTCCGCAGCAGGGACTGACTGCCACCTCAGATATTCTCACCGAAACCTTTGACGACATTGAACAACGCTCCATGGGCATGGTGCTACCCGGCCTATCCTGTGGCTTTTATGACCTAGATGCCATGACCCAGGGGTTTCAGCGGTCTGACCTGATTATCGCGGCAGGGAGGCCGGCTATGGGAAAAACCTCCTTCGTTTTAAACGTGGCTCGCAATATCGCAGGCGGACACAAGCAACCCATTGCTATCTTCAGTTTAGAGATGTCAAAACAGCAGCTGGTCTATCGTCTGCTGTCATCAGAAGCCCGCATCGAAAGCGGTCGCCTGCGGACGGGGCGCATTGGTCAACATGAATGGGAGCCCCTGGGTCATGCGATTAGCTCTCTTTCCCAGATACCTATTTTTATTGACGATACGCCCAATATTTCAGTTACTGAGATGCGCTCCAAGTGTCGCCGTCTCAAAGCTGAAAATGGCGGAGCACTGGGACTGATTTTGATCGACTATCTCCAACTGATGGAGGGCAGCAGCGACAACCGTGTCCAGGAACTTTCAAAAATCACCCGCTCTTTAAAAGGCTTAGCACGGGAATTAAACGTCCCCATTATCTCTCTCTCCCAGCTTAGCCGTGGCGTCGAGTCACGTACCAACAAACGCCCCATGATGTCCGATCTGAGGGAAAGTGGCTCGATCGAGCAAGATGCGGATTTGATCATGATGCTGTATCGAGAAGAGTATTACGATCCGGACACCCCTGATCGAGGTCTCGCAGAAATCATCATCGCCAAACACCGCAATGGTCCAACGGGTACAATAAAACTGTTGTTTGAGCCGCAATATACCCTATTTAGAAATCTTGCAAAGCCAAATTCATAGGGGAAAGTCCCGTTTCCATCTGAGGGAGAGCACTCACTACTCCTCAACTCGATAGCCTAGCTCTGCTAGATGGACTCTTGACTGCCGCCACCGCTCTTGTACCTTTACAAATACTTCTAGGTATACTTTCCCGGCAATCAGCTTTTGCATTTGCTCACGGGCCGCCGTGTTGATGGCTTTCATCATCGATCCCTGTTTGCCTATGAGAATTCCTTTTTGGGACTTGCGTTCCACATAGACCGTGGCGAGAACATTAGTGATTTTAGGGGTTTCCTCAACGGCCTCAATTGCGATCGCAACCGAATGGGGCACTTCTTCACGGGTATGCAACAACACCTGCTCACGAATCAGCTCTCCCATAATGAATCGCTCAGGCTGATCCGTCACCAAATCGGGCGGATAGTAGTAAGGCCCAACCTCTAAACGCTCAATCAAGGCCGAGTTTAAAGACGCTAATCCAGCTGCAGTTACCGCCGAAAACTTAAATACGGGCCAGCCATTTTCATCCGCTAGGGACTGATAGCTCAGGTCAATCATCTGGGCCTTCGTCTCAGACTGCAGATCGGCCTTATTAATACCCAACACTATCGGTACGTCGCTGTGTTTGAGCAAATCAGCAATAAACAGATCGCCCCGGCCAGCCGCCGTCGTCCCGTCTACTACAAACAAAGTAACGTCCACAGAGTTAATGGCAATACGCGCATTTTTTACTAAGACTTTGCCCAGCTCGTGGTGAGGCTTGTGGATGCCGGGGGTATCCACAAAGATAATCTGAGCCTCCGGCAGGGTCATCACCCCGCGCAAACGATTGCGGGTGGTTTGGGCAACCGGTGAGGTGATGGCAATCTTCTGCCCCACCAGAGTATTCATTAGCGTCGATTTACCCACGTTAGGCCGACCGACAATACCAACAAATCCAGAACGAAAACCCGGCGGCGGTGTTGGGGTTATCCCCAGATCAATGGTCATCCCTGTCGTAATACCCCTAAATTAATTGCTTGAAGGTGGGTCTAGCGCTTTTACAACGGTCCTCAAATACCTGTAATGTGTATCACCACATCGCGACGGTAGCCACGGCGACGATGCTCCCACAAATAAATCCCCTGCCAGGTACCCAGGGCCAACCGCCCATTCATAATCGGTATCTGTTCAGAGGTATGGGTCAAAGCTGTACGCAAATGGGCAGGCATATCATCTGGCCCTTCGTCACTGTGGCGATAATGACTCCCCTCAGGCACCAGCTTGGCCAAAAAGGTTTCCATATCCACCAGTACGTCAGGATCGGCATTTTCTTGAATTACCAAACTTGCTGAGGTGTGGCGTAAAAAAACACAACACAGTCCCATACTGACCCGAGATTCACGGACAGCATCCTGTACCTGCATTGTAAATCGCTGTAGTGATTTGCCACGGGTCTGTAGCGTTAGCACGGTTTGATAGTGTACAGATAGCGACGTAGTAGAAGTCATGGCGATGCCCTCGGAACTAGAGACTCGAGATGCTTTCAGCATAGAACAGGACCTCCCACAGGGTGACCCTGTTTGTAATAAACAGCTTAAAACTTCTCCGTAGCCGTTGTATCAATTGCTCAACAGGGAATTTTGAAATTACTGAGTCAAGGTGTTTTTTCAGACCTTTGTTTCATTAGTCACCCCTGAATGTCCCCCATGCTGCTCCACAGTCCGATTATTGTCATTACGCAGGGAGTGGGCACATGGAATCACTGGCGCTGTAAGCAATCAGCTACAGCATCTGCGCCTCAGCTCAGGGAAGCCCTGCTGATCCGGGCAGAGCTGCCTAACATTAATCTCAGCTATGTGGATGCCTGTCTCGGCAACTTTTCTAGGGCTAATCTATGCAAAGCTAACCTAACCCAGGCAATTTTCTATACAGCCAACTTATCCCAAGCAACGCTAGATTTAGCTGAGCTAGACGATGTTGACATGCGTGAGGCCAATCTGCGGAATGCCAGTTTGGTCAGGGTTCGTGCCCAGCAAGCCAACTTTGCCAGGGCCGATTTGCAGGGCAGCAACCTCAGGGAAGCCATACTCACCCAGGGTAACTTTTGTGAGGCCTCTCTAATCGAGGTAGATGGCTGCATGGCCCAGATGGCCAGCTGTAATCTGAGCCACGCAAACCTCCAAAACAGCCTTTTTTATACGGCCAACTTAGCCCAGGCCACCCTGGGACAAGCCAATCTCAAAGCAGCTGATTTCCGGGAGACCGACCTGACCCAGGCAGTTTTAGAAGAGATTGATGGCGATAATACCAGCTTTGCCAGGGCAATTTTGGATCGAGCGCGCCTCAACGGGGCTAGCCTCAGGGGAGCCGACTTTACCATGACGAGTTTGCAGTTTGCCACCCTACACCAGGCCAACCTTAGCAGGGCCTGTCTTAAAAACGCGATCTTGAACCAGGCATCGATGGTTGGCGCAACGCTAGCTGAGGCCAACTTAGAGAACGCCAATTTTCAAGGGGCCAACTTGAGCGGGGCCAACCTCAGCAGGGCTAATTTCCATGGGGCCTGTCTGATGGGCGCTAATCTAAGTCATGCCAACCTTAGCTACGCTGATCTACGCTCTGTAGACCTATCGGGGGCAGACTTGAGCGATACCATTTTGACTGGAGCGCATCTGCCTTTGGACTATACGCCGTCGGGGTGGGGGTGCTTAGCAGCCTAGCTGAGGTAACGGCGAATGGCATGGGCGATGGTATCATTGCCGTCCTGAGGCAGCGGAGCACCCGTGGGTGGGTCCAGTGGCTGTTCTAAAAAGGACCAGTCGCCGCTAAAAAAAGTAGCGCTATCTAAAATTTTGTGTGCGGCGTGGCGCTGAATACCCTCTAGCAGGGGGGCGGCTTCGGCAAATCCCTGACGGGGTATGGTGATGACACCTCGCCCTAGGCAGCAGGCTTCCGCAAAGGTACCGTAGCCTGGTTTGGAAACAATGCGATCGCAAATCACCATCGTATCCACAGGCCGTAGCAGGCTACGGTCTAGAATCTTGAGCAGGTTGGGCAGATCGGGCGCACGCCGATCAAAGGTAATAAACTGCCAGTCGGGATAGTTGGCGAGGGCCTGTTTGTAGGGAATTTGGGTCAATCCCAACCCGCCAAATGTTAGCAGTATGGTCCGTTCCATCGGAGCGGTGAGATTGTATCGACTCCTGAGGTCAGCGGCGCTAAGTTTAGGGGTGCCGCTAGTTAAACCAACGTCAGTAATAGTAGAAAAGGCGCTCATCGATTCATGGAAGGGGAGGCGGAAGAGGCGATCGCAGTCCCTAAAACAGTCCGCAATCCAATCCGCTATGGCCTCAAATTCACCACCCCAGGGCCGATAGATAAAATCCCAGCCGAAGTTGCTCATCATCCAACAGGGGACTCCCACTGCCTTGGCCAGCTGAGTTACCAGGGGTGGAATATCCCCCAAAATCAGATCCACACCCACAGTCTGGATAAACTCAACTTCCGGAGCCAGTATCGCGTCTTGATGGGCACGAATCCACTGCAGCTTTTCTAGGGTGGCCGCCTTGTCCATCGTCAGGCTATCGATTTGAAATACTCCAATATCAAAGCTCACCGAGCGATAGCTAACACGCTCGGATGGCAGATAGGACGATAGCAACCACTGGGGAGCCGTCGTCGCCACAATAATGTGTATATCAGGACAGAGCTGAAGCAGCGTCGCCGCTACAGATGCCGCCCGAGTAGCATGGCCAAAACCATGGTTGGTAATGGCTAGATAAAGCGTAGGCATAGGTCTCAAAGATTAATCAAGCAATAACCTACTTTCTATCATTGTTGAATAGTGATGGGCGGACTCCGAGAAAAGGTGACTGGTTTCTCGCAAACATAATCAGTTTTATCCGTCCCCTGCCCGCCGTCTGCTGGGCTATCCTCCCAAAAAACAAAATGGTGAGATAGCCAAAGCTACCCCACCATTTCACTATTTGAAGCTCCGAGTCGTTGCCAACCCTAGGGAGAGTCAGCCGCCTTTAGACAAGTCTCAACAGACCCAGCCCTAAAGCACCGGTACAAACTTCTCTTTTTCAGGAACCGTCGTATACTCAGCCACAATCTGACGGAATTCGTCACCATCCAGGGTTTCCTTCTCGATCAGAATGTCAACGACTCGGTCGACAGCGGCCCGGTTTTCTTCGACTAGGCGCTTGGCATCGTCATAGCAGCGCTCAACAATGGTGCGCACCTGTTCGTCAATGCGTTGGGATACGCTCTCAGAGTACTCTGAGCGTCCGCCCCAACTGCCACCCAGGAAGACCTCACCCTGGGGATTTTCCAAGGCCAGAGCACCCAGCTCGGTCGACATACCAAAGCGGGTAACCATCTGTCGTGCCATGGAGGTGACCTGCTGCAGGTCGTTGCCCGCACCGGTTGTTACCTCAGCATCGCCAAAGATCACATCCTCAGCGGCGCGACCGCCCAGGGCACCGGTAATTCTGGCCAGCAGCTGAGCTCGGGAGATTAGCATCTGGTCTTCGCTGGGGGTAAACCAGGTCAATCCTTGGGCCTGACCGCGGGGAATCAGCGTGACCTTCTGAACCGGGTCATGGGCCTTGACTAGGGTGCCAATCAGCGCGTGGCCGACCTCATGGTAGGCAATCAGACGCTTGCTTTTACCGTCCACCAGGGGAGTACCTTCCATACCGGCAATGACGCGGTCGACGGCGTCATCGATCTCACGCATGGTGATGGCGTCTTTGCGACGACGGGCGGTCAAAATAGCCGCTTCGTTGAGCAGGTTAGCCAGGTCGGCTCCGGTAAAGCCAGGGGTGCGACGTGCGATCGCATCTAACGAAATCTCATCCGCCAGCTTTTTGTTGCGGGCATGGACCCCCAGCACTTCCACACGACCTTTGACATCGGGCGGATCAACAGATACCTGACGGTCAAAACGGCCGGGACGCAGCAGCGCTGAGTCGAGCACATCAACCCGGTTGGTAGCAGCGATCACGATAATGCCACTGTTACCCTCAAACCCGTCCATTTCGGTGAGCATCTGGTTGAGGGTTTGCTCTCGCTCGTCGTTACCGCCGCCAATGCCAGATCCCCGCGAGCGACCGACAGCGTCAATCTCATCAATAAAGATAATGCAGGGCGCATTTTCCTTGGCTTTTTTGAACAGATCGCGAACACGGGAAGCACCCACACCCACAAACATTTCCACAAATTCAGAACCGGAAATACTGAAAAAGGGCACACCAGCTTCACCAGCAATGGCCTTGGCCAACAACGTTTTACCCGTGCCAGGAGGCCCCACCAGCAAAACACCCTTGGGAATGCGAGCGCCCACAGCCGTAAATCGCTCAGGCTTTTTCAAGAAGGTAACGACCTCCTCTAGCTCTTCCTTGGCTTCGTCAATCCCGGCCACATCATCAAACATGATGCCGGTCTTGGCCTCCATCATGAAGCGGGCTTTCGACTTACCAAAGTTCATGGCTTGACCGGGGCCACCACCGACACCACCATTAGAACGTCGGAACAAGAAGAACAGACCAGCTATCAGTAGAAATGGAAACAGTAGATTTCCCAGAATACCCACCACAGCCCCGTCATTGCGAGGGGGATGGGAGTCCAGACTAATATTCGAATCACGCAGCTGCTCAACTAGTTCAGGCGCGCTGCCCGGTAAATCGACACGCCAGCGCATGATGCGATTATCTATCTGTGGGTCAACCGCTTCAACAATCGCTGTCCGACCGCCATCATAGAGGTCAACCGCCGTTACTCGGCCAGCCTCTAAATAATCTAAGAACCGGCCGTAGGTCATACGGGTACTGGCCGTATTACGACTCATATTTGCGGGGTCTCCACCCATGGAGCCTTGCCAAAAGAAAAACCCAATCAACAGGGCTGGCAGCGTCCAGAGCAGAATGACTCTCCAAGAAAGCTTCATATCTCGGTGGCCTCGTTTAATTAACAGTCCTAACGTGCTAACCGTGGCAAAGCACGGCCTGCGTCTAAATCAGCTTTTGAGAACAAATGTATTAACAGTACAAATACGCAGATCGCATTTATCCCTAAGTCAATCCAGTTCTATTAGCTACATTGTTTACTAAATGTAACGTAATTTCTCAGATACGATCAATCCGTTACGCGCGGACCCACTACTGGGCAACTGCGATCGCACCCTTCAAACGCCCCTGATCAAACCCCCGCTGATGCAAAATCAGCCATGAATCCACCAGGTCAGGGCCTTGCATATCGCCCATTAGCGCGGCCCGTAGGGATCTCATGATGAGTCCTTTTTTTACACCCAGGGCTTTAGTTACCTGGTTGATCACCCCTTTAGCATCGCTGGCCTCGTTTAGACCTTCGTGGGCTTTGAGGGCGTCTAGTACCGCCTGCATCGCCTCAGCTACCCCGTCTTTTTTAAGCTGGTCCACGGCGGCATCGGCAAAGGCCATGGTGGGTGTAAAGAAAAAGTGACTGAGATCGACACAGTCCGTTAGCCGTGTCAGGCTAGGACCCACTAACGCCGATAGTTTTAGCAACCAGTCTCGGTCGGTTTCCAAATTAAAGTCGTATCCGGCCTCTTTTAAGTAGGGGGAAATCAGCTCCAAGAGATCCCCCGGAGATTTTTGATGCAGGTACTGGCTGTTGAGCCAATCCAATTTATCCCAGTCAAACTTTGCACCTGCTTTGTTAACACGCTCAAAGCCAAACAGTTGGGCCGCCTCACCCAGGGTAAATATTTCCTGCGCCTCCGGGGCTGACCACCCTAGCAGCGTCATGTAGTTAGCCAAGGCTTCAGGAACAAACCCCATTGCCTGAAAATCTGAAAGGGACGTCACCCCGTCACGCTTGGAAAGCTTTGCCCCCTTTTCATTGAGGATTAGCGGCGTATGGGCAAATAGGGGGACCGGCATACCCATAGCTTCATATAGCAAGATTTGCTTGGGCGTATTACCCACATGATCCTCACCTCGAATGACGTGGGTAATCCCCATGTCCGCATCGTCGACGACCACGACAAAGTTATAAAGGGGCTGACCGATGTCCGTACCAGATGACGCTCGGGCAATTACCATGTCACCACCCAGATCCCGGCCTTTCCAATGGACCGGTCCGCGCACCATGTCATTCCAGGTGATATCGCGACCGTCTTCGATTTTAAAGCGAATCACCGCCTGTCGCCCCTCGGCTTCAAACGCCGCAATTTGCTCAGGTGTGAGGTGGCGATGCTGGTTGTTGTAGCGGGGAGCTTCGCTGCGTGCCTTTTGCCGCTCGCGCATTGCGTTGAGTTCTTCGGGGGTTTCGTAGGCACGGTAGGCCAGCCCTTGATCCAACAGTGCTTGAATTTTAGGCTGGTACAACCCCATGCGCTGGCTTTGGTACACAGGTTCCTCATCCCAGTCAAGCCCCAGCCACTGAAGACCATCCATAATATTCTGGGTGTACTCAGGCTTGGAGCGCTCTAGGTCAGTATCTTCCACGCGCAGAAGAAACGTGCCTTCCTGGGCACGGGCAAACAGCCAGTTAAAGACTGCGGTTCGAGCCGTACCAATGTGGAGATTGCCGGTGGGACTCGGCGCAAGCCGAACACGAACAGACATGGTAATAGTGCAAAGACGAAACAGCTAGGTCTATCAGCGTACTATACGGTCGACGCAATGGCGGCCCTCACCGGCCCATGCGGTTGG
>JBCCAQ010000256.1:0-7655 GCA_039814735.1 Cyanobacteria bacterium P01_A01_bin.15 | reverse complement strand
TCAACGACAAACAACAGCCATTCATCACCCCGTCTGGTCAACGCATCCCGAGGCACGACAAAGGTGTCTGTACTTTCAATCGGCACGGCCAAATTTGCCTGAATTGCCATGCCTGGCAGCAATCTTGGTGGGGGACTATCTAAACTAACCCTAATCAGCTGTCGGCGAGACGCTGTGTCGGCTGTGGGTACTACGGCAGTAATCTCTGTTTCCTGTTGCCAGTCGGGTAACGCTCTAGCGTTGAGGGTGACACGCATGCCTGGGGCGACCTGCCCGCTTAAGCTTTCTGGCAATTCTAAAAAGATATCTAAAGAGCTATCGCTAACGATAGTCACGATAGGATCGCTAACTTCGACGTAATCACCCGGATCGACATCCCGCGACTGGACGATGCCCGCAAAGGCTGCTTGAATCTCTGTGCGCTGCATCCTCAACTGTGTTTGTTCGACGGCTGCATTAGCGGCATCTACTAAACCTTGCTGGGCATCAATTTCTTCTTCGGTAGCGCCTGCTTGGGCCTCGGCTAATAAAGCCTCAACGCGGTATCTTTCGCTTCTAGCCGCATCGGCTTCGGTTCTTGATTCGATCAAATCTCTTTGAGATAGTGCCCCCCTTTCGCTCAGACTTGATATTCGTTCTAAATTATCTTTTGCCTCTAACTCTCTCGCTCTTGCTGAATCTAGTTCCGCTTCTCGTTGGGCAATTATTTCAGGACGAGTACCGACTTGTAACCTGGCCAAATTGCTTCTTTCCTGGGCTAGTCTCGCTTGTGCCTCAGCTAGAGCCAATCTAGAATCGGCATCGTCGAGAACGGCTACTGTCATTCCTGGAGTAACGCGATCGCCTTCTCTCACCAAAACGCTCTGGACCGTCCCGTCTAGCTGTGGGCTTAACGTGGCCCTTTCTCCTGCCTCCGCTTGCCCCAATAGTCTGACCTGTCTGTTTCCCGTACCGGATGTTAGAGCTATCGTTTCAACAGATTTTGGCGGTGGAGCTTGTTCGCTAGATTCGGCTGTGGATGAAGAATTTGTTGTAAACACCTGCCATAAACCAACGCCTCCTCCCATCAGGAAAATTGCTAGCAACCACCCCGGTAGCTTGCTTTTTTTCTGGTTAGGTTTTTTCGGCTGTTGTTCTGGCTCTAATTCTGGAGACGGCTGGGATGAAATATTAGCGGATGTCATGCTTTTAAATTTCACCTCTTTTGACATCTTTGATCTGTCTTTTGTAAATCACGTATATCACATCATAGCCTTTGAGCATTTGCCTAATCAGCGTACTAAGAGAGTCTCATTGGTATTAACCGCACCCGCTCCGGTTTCAGTTGCTCCACCGATCACATAGATTTGGTTGCCGATTGCCCCTGCTGCCATGCCATGACGTGGAGTTGGCATCGCTGGTAACGAAGTCCACTGATCTAACGCCGGATCGTAAACCCAGGCTTCAGCAATAACCGCTTGTTCTGGAACCCACTGTTCACCACCAAAGACATACAGCTTGCCATCTACAGCGGTAGCCGTTATGCCCCCGGCGGCTTGGGGTAGCGGCACAAGGGTTTCCCAAGTTTCTGCTTCTGGATCGTATACCTCAAGGCTGGCGACGTTAACGTTGGCATACTCGCCACTTTCTTGTGCCGTGAACTGACGCCCGCCGACAACATACATTTTTCCATCAATAACGGCTGCCGCGTGGCTATTTCGAGCGGTAGGCGCATCAGGAGCAGACGACCATACTCCAGTGATGGGATCAAAAATTAATAGGCTAGCAGTGTCAAAATGGTCGCTAAAGTTTGCCGAATCAGGCGTTCTTTTAAGACGCCCACCCACTACATAGATTTTTCCCTCTATGACCACAGCCGTATGTTCACCGCGCGGCTGTGGCAAAGGCGTACTTTCAGTCCATTCCGCTGTATTAAAATCGTAAACAAATACGGTGTTTTGAGCTTCCCAGTTGGGAAATCCTCCCATAAATCCGCCTATCCCATAAAGGTGATCCTCAACAATAGAGACTGCAACATGATGTCGTGCTTCCGGTAGAGGGCTGAGTTCAGTCCAGATGTCTCTAGCGGCGTCATATTCTAAAAAGTTGTCTGAAACATTTTGTGCGCCTTCGAACAGACCGCCAAGGGTATATATTTTATCGTCTCTGATATCGGCATAAATCTCTTGTCTTTCTGCGGGGAGGGGCGATGCATCCATCCATTGCGGACCGGTTTCGGCGGCTACTCCCATAATTGCTAAAAATCCGGCCAATGCGGTAATTGTTATTTTTGTAATTTTGTTATTCATGATTTTACGCTACGTAAAAATCAGAGTTTGCATTGTGGACTTTGTTGAATGAACTAGATCCTAATTCTCCTAATCGATCAGTCTGACTAGGCCCATAGTAGTGGTAGCAGCAAGGCTGATAAATACACAAACCTCGAAGTTTATTGCCTAATCCTCCAAGTCAAAATTTTATGAGCCCTCTATAATGCTGGGTAGAGTTCGATTGAATGAATCGATATGGCAGATCAAGTCATCAGTTCAGCCAACCAGCAGGCTGCGATTACACATCAGTGCCAAGAATTAGCGTCACTGCTCACTCGTCATACGGACGATAAAGGAGACGGGATTCATCAAAGTGCGATCGCGCCGATGGTGTTGCAGCGAGCATCTTCAGTGTCCACTACAATACATGATGTCTTTAACCCTTTCTTTGCCATTCTGGTACAAGGTAAAAAGAAAGTATTGCTGGGTGACGAAGTCTATCCCTATAGCGCGGCTCAATGTCTTGTTGCTTCAGTTGATTTGCCGTTGAGCGCATTTGTTACGGAGGCAACGCCTGAAAAGCCTTATCTGGGGCTTAAGGTGACTATAGATCCCGGTCAAATCTTTGATCTCGCGATTCACACGGGTCCAATTAAGCGTCAGCAAGAGAATGCGGTTAGGGGGCTATTTGTCGGCACGATTGATCGGCCGTTACTCGATTGCACACTCAGACTGACAAAACTTTTGGATACGCCCCAGGATATTGAAATTCTTGCCCCGCTAATCATCCGTGAACTCTACTATCGCCTTTTAATCAGTGACCAGGGGACAGCGGTTCGCCAAATTGCCACCTCTGGTAGCAATTTTCAGCGAATTGCTAAGGTAATCGAATGGCTCAAGGCTGATTTAGCTCGACCGATGCAGGTTGAGACTCTCGCAAGACAAGCGGAGATGTCTGTGTCTTCTTTGCATCATCACTTTAAATCAATGACATCCATGAGTCCGCTGCAATATCAAAAGCAATTAAGACTTCTCGAAGCCCGTCGTCTGATGCTTGCCGAGCACTGTAATGCGTCTAATGCCGCCTACCAGGTGGGGTATGAAAGTCCTTCACAATTCAGTCGTGAGTATTCTCGGATGTTTGGTGCGCCACCGATTCGAGATGTTGAACATTTACGGACAGCCTAGACATAAACTGTACAGTTATGATCTAGATTGAAGTTGGCTCCAAGATGTACTACCCAAAGAACTTTGAGCCGCAGCCGATCGTTCGGGGCATCGAAGCTGCCTAATCCGCCCTGATCCCAGCTAGTTATTCTTTGTCTACCCACAGCTACCGAGAAGAGAACGATGAAACGCCTCATTATGAACGCGGATGAGCCCGGCGGTATCGGAGTCTCACAGACGAAGCAACCACAGCCGCCCCACCAAAGCTTGGTAAAGGTCACAGCCTTCTCGCTCAATCGGGGTGAAGTTAACTTTGCTTGGGCAGAGACTCCCAGGCTCGCCAGCGATTTACTTGCGCGTCGGTTTAGCGGCAAGGCTGTATTGAAGATTCGATAACAAGTTAGCAATGTGAGCCCAAAATACAAAATTTGGACTTAGGGACCCGCTGGCAAATAAAGTACCAGCCCTAATCCTTTTCCCCCTTTCTCCAGTCTTAGCCACGTACCTTATTTTTTAGTAGGTCCCTAAGTTCTTTCTACAATGACAACCGGCAAAGAACTAGTCTCTATTACGGTTCGTGAAACAGAGCCAACCAATAAGTCTTCTAAAGGGCGGTGACCACGTTTACCCATGATGATTTCTGCCGCTCCATAGTCTTTAGCGATTTGTAGAATTTCGGTGGGAATGGCTCCTGATGTGGAGATAAAGCGGTGACGGATATCGGCTAAGTGCTGTCGGGTTTGTTGCTTTAGGCGTTTGATACCTTGAGGATCGTCAGATTGTTGTACATGTAAGACGACTACATTGCCATCGCAGCGGCGGGCCAGGTCAGCCGCTTTTATAAGGACTTGTTTGGCCAGTGGAGATGTGTCCACTGCAGCAAGCAGAACAACGCGACGGTTGATAAAGACTTTAGTGGGGTCTACCTCACCTCGTTCTAGCAGTTTGGGTGCAAAGGTGGGAATTGCCCAAGCACCCAAGGGAGCTGTGACTAAAATTGACAGAGCAGCGAGGGCAAGTATGGTCTCTCCACCATTGATTCCTTGAGTTAGGGGAATGGCTCCAATGGCAGCCTGCACCGTTGCCTTAGCAGAATTTCCTGAGAGTAAAAACAGGCGTTCCTGGCTAGTCCAGTTACTACCCAGCGTAGCAAGATACCAGCCAAGGGAGCGCCCTACTAACGTGCCGATGGCTAATATCAGCAAGCCGACTAGGAGAGTATCGCCTAAGACATGGAGCTGAATGCTGGCCCCTAATAATACAAACAAAATAATCTCGGCAACAACCCATAGACTGTTAAACCCTTCCCGCAGTCGTCTTGCCAGGGGGGCATCAAACTCAATTAGAAAGTATCCGGTGGCCATGACAGCCAGGTAGCCAGAGAAAACAGGAAAATGTTCTGCAAGAACAACTAGCGATAATGCCACACTGGCGGCAACGAGGGCATCGTGGACCGTGTTCTGAGTCCAGGTCTGGTTGGTTAACAGGGCCACTAATAAACGAGCGGTAAGCCAGCCGAGCAGGATTCCTAAGCTGACCTGGAGGATGACCTGCAGCGGCAGCAGTTGCACAGGGCTGAGGCTAAAACTGCCCAACGCGATGCCTGGGGCGGTTTCTTGGGTGAGAAAGGCTAGCAGTAGGCTAAATACAAGCAGCAGTAGCACATCCGACAGGGCACTACCGGTCAAAATGGCGTCGGGAATGCCTTTTTTGACGCCCCAGCCCAGCCTTTTAAGCCGCAGCATACCTGGGACGATCACCGCTGGGGATTCTGCACCAATGATGCAGCCGAGCAGGAGTCCGGTGGCTAAATCAAAGTTGAAGAGCCAGATAGCCGCCAGGGCAACGGCGATGGCTTCGCAGGTGGCGGGTAAAAAACCGAGTCGGAGGGCAACGGTACCCTGCTGGGCTAGCTTGTCGCGGTCGAGCCCTAATCCGGCTTTCATCAGGATGACCATGACGGCGATGGTGCGTAGGGAGCCAGCAGCCTCGAGGACTCCAGAGCTAAGCACATTGGCCGCCTGGGGACCGAGAACGATGCCTGCGAGGACCATGCCAACGAGGGCTGGGGCTTGGAGCCGTCGGGCGAGCTGTCCGGCGAAAAAACCTGTGAGGAGGATCCAGATGATACTTTCTAGCATTGAGACGGGTAGATGACCGGAGCAGTCCAACCATACCGTTCTTCTAAAGAGTGCTTATTCCTTGTAGCGGCCCCCGACCATCATCAGGTCTACGAGGCCATTGACCATGCGATCGCACTCCAACGGCATAATGTCCTTCCCACCCATCATCTCCTGCACAATCAAGTAGTGCACCACCGCACCCGAAAACATGCGGGCAGCAATTTCTGGGTCGGCAAACGTTAGCTGGGGGTGAGCCGCCAAATAAGCAGACAGCCTTTCCAGCATTGGTTTGCTGATCTCCCGAACAAACGTTTGGGCCAGCGCAGGAAACTGCTCCGACTCACCAATAATTAAGCGCATCAACGTCAAAAACGGTTTGTTATTGGCCGCTGAGCTGAGCATTGATGAGGCCATTTTTCGCAGCACCACCTCAGGTGATGTGGGCATTTTGCCACCCACAGGCAGGGCAAATATCATCTGATCGCTTTTGTGCATCAGCTGTTGCACTAATGCGACGAATAGCCCTTCTTTATCTTGGAAATAGCTGTAGAGCGTCGGTTTTGATACCCCTGCCGCCTTGGCAATGCGGGTCATGCTGGCCGAAGCATATCCGTGGGTGGTAAATACCTCAAATGCCCCCGACAAAATCGCATTTGCTTTATCGATCTTGGGGTCTCCCACCGGATCAAGCGGAAATGCGGATGTGGACTCAGGGAGAGGATCTACCAAGGTGGCTCCGTAGGATACAGCTTTTTTATTTGCATATTTAATTCTACTCAATGATGTAATTTAAGTTGACATTACTAAACCGTTTAGTAAAATGTAGGAGTGGCACGATAGAAATCCTCCATGAACTTGAACTTTACGCTGGGCTATAAAGCAGACGCTGGCAACCGTCGTCTCTGGCTGATTGTCGGCGTGGTTATTTTAGGGTTAATGGGTGTAGTTGCCTGGCGTAGCATCCAGTCATCGCGGTCCCAAGCTGAACAGGCAGAGGAAGTAGCACTCCCTGAAATTACCACCGTGACCGCTTTGGGTCATCTGGAGCCAGAGGGGGAAATCATCCAGCTGACGGCTCCTACAGCCATCCAGGAAAGCCGGGTGCAAGAGCTGCTGGTAGATGAAGGCAACAGGGTGGAGCAAGGTCAGATAGTTGCGGTTTTAGACAACCGCGATCTGATGCAGGCGGCCCTGCAAAAAGCCGAGCAGGAGGTACAGATTGCCCGAGCCCAGCTGGCCCAGGTACAGGCCGGAGCCCAAACCGGCGACCTGCAGGCCCAGCGGGCCGAGATTGCCCGTCTTGAGGCCGACCAGGCTGGCAACATTAGCACCCAGCGAGCCACCATCGCCCGACTAGAGGCAGAGGTGCAAAACGCTCAGATCGAGGCCCGACGCTACGAGTCGCTCTACCAGCAGGGGGCTGTGTCTGAGTCTGAGCGGGATGCGAAACAGCTGACCTACGCTACGGCCCAGCGGCAGCTGCAAGAGGCCCAGGCGTCGCTGGTCCGGATTGAGTCGGCGGGGCAAGAGCAAATTACCCAGGCCCGCGCCAGACTGGATAGCCTGGCGGAGGTCAGACCGGTGGATGTGACGGCAGCGGAGGCAGAGGTAAAAGCTGCGATCGCAGCCGTCGCCGAAGCCCAAGCCAATTTGGACAAAACCTATGTCCGGGCTCCCCTGGATGGCCAGATCCTCGAAATTCACACCCGGTCTGGCGAAACCATCGCTAGTGAGGGGATTGCCAACCTCGCCCAGACCGGGCAAATGTTTGTAGTCGCCGATGTTTATCAAGACGATATTACAAAAGTAGAGCCCGGTCAGGCGGTGAGCGTTACGACACCGGTCTTAGACGCCGAGCTGCAGGGCACGGTTCAGCGAATTGGTCTGCAGGTTGAGGCCCAGGAGGTGATCAACGAAGACCCCACCGCCAATATTGACGCCAAAGTGGTCGAAGTTCATATCCGTCTAGATGAGACCTCTCGCCAAACTGTTGCAGGACTATCTAATTTGCAGGTTACCGCCACCATCGAAATTGAAGGTTGGCGTTAAGAGCGACGGTGGCGGCGAGCGTTGTCTCGTTCTCGCCGAACCAGTTGGCGGCGAGGGGCGAAGGCGT
>JBCCAQ010000043.1:0-24705 GCA_039814735.1 Cyanobacteria bacterium P01_A01_bin.15 | reverse complement strand
CCCGTTGAGTTAAACCGAACTTCGTTGTTCCTTGGTTTACTCCTGATTTTTGTACTGGGCCTGCTGTTTTCTAGCTACTTCTTTAACTAGGCCATTTGACAGGTACGGGTGGTTGCTGTGGCCATCTGTAGCCCTTTTCCATAAAAATAGGTGACAAGTAGGAGAATAGATACATGTTTGAAAACGGTCGAATTCCTCTTTGGATTGTGGCGACGGTTGCTGGTACCGGAGTACTCGTTGTTGTTGGTTTGTTTTTCTACGGAGCCTATGCGGGCGTAGGTTCAGGTGTGTAGCGCGAGCCATCGATTCTAGGCTGGCAAAGGCTTGATTAGGGTCGGTTAAGTTCGATTAATACACACAACAATCCCCCTAGGGCCGAGGTCCCAGGGGGATTGTTGTATGAAACTTTTGACTGGCCCAGGCTTAAACGGATGTTTCTTCCTGTTCTACATACAGGAACATGGCAATCATAAATGCAAATGCATGGACAACCACGATAGGCACCATGACCTGAGGTAAAAGGGATGTATCCATCTATAAAGTCTCCTATCTCTCTCGACGACGAGCCCATGCTCACCTAGGTTATAATCTACTGCGATTTGATCCGGTAAATGGCGATTGTTTCGAAAGTTTGCGGAAGATTGTAGAAATTGGCAGTGCCGTTACAAATTTAAATCATCAAACAGTGATAAGGACTCGTCCGGGGGCATTACCCGGCGATTTTGTACCACCTTGCGACTTTCCTGCAGGGTGGTCATGTCGACTGCGATCGCGGCAAACTGCAGTTCCAAACAACCATCTGGTATCTGCACCCGCATGAGGGTTTCCAGTTCGCCATCATCGTTGGGGGTAAACTGCATCAGCAGTCGCGGAGCATCAATCAGCGTACGGGTTTGTAAATCGTTCATCCACACTTTCACATAGGGCTGATAGCTACCGGTGGGAATGCGCACCCGAATGGCAATCCATTCCCCGGCCACCAGCTCCTGCTCGGGCACCTCTAGGGTGGGAGCCCATATTTCAATGGGCGGCATGGGCTGTTCTAGTCCAGGTTGCCCCGGTGATGCGGGCGGCTCGTAGGCAACAAACTCCTGGCTTTGGAAACTATCTGCTGTGGTCTCTAGGGATGGACTGCTCGGGTCTAGGGCCCGCTTCATCTCTAAAGACTGCTGGTAGCCGTCCTGGGTCAGCAGGGTGAGTTTTTGCCAAAACCGCTCCCGCAGCTGCAGCTTTTGAAACGCTCGATCAATGCTGGCGGTTTTTGGATCCTGGTTTGTGTCCTCGGGTCGAAGGGAGCCAACCTCTGGGGAGCTTTCTGGAACGGATAGGGGCGGATCGCCATCAAGGGCCGCCGTTGCTAGGGCTAGATCGAGATCGTCATCTTCAATACTGCCAATTTCAAATACCTTGGGTTCGGCAAACGGCTGCGGCTCCGTGGGCTCTGTCGGTTCTGGTATGGCCTCTGGTATGGCCTCTGGTATGGCCTCTGGGGGGGGCTGCTGGCCCTCGTCCACACCCTCGTCCACAGTGTCGGCGACGGCGGCGGGTGTCACCGGTTGGCTGTCTGTGGCGTCTGTGGCGTCTGTGGCGTCTGCCTTGGCAGGTTGAACAGGAAACTCGGGGAGTTCTGGGAGGCGATCGGGTCCGCTGGCCGGTTTGATTTGGGGTGGCAGGGTTAATCCCTCTGATGGGATCAGCTCCCTCGGGACAATCGGGGTGTCTCGTACCAACAGCGTCTCTGACTTTTTGGCGGCGGGGATAAAGGCTTCGGTGGAGCCTGGGAAAATGGAGATCTCTTCTTCGAACTCTAGATCCGGCTGATTTGCGATCGCGTCTAGCATTTTGGCTAACCCAATGGTCACGGTAAACGATGCCGACGCCAGGTCGGTGCCATCCCGGTCTAGCAGGGAAATCGCCCCCAAAATTACCTGGGTCGAGAGTTCATCCGGCAGGTTAACGGCCACCGAAAAGGGAAATGGCAGCGGCTGGTTTGGTAAAGCAAAGGTCGTCTCTTGGAGTGTGCTAGCTGTTTGCGGATCCCGCAGCTGTATCCACAGCTGATGATTGACCAGGGTGTCTCCGAGGTTGCGCGATAGGTGACCCGCTAGCGTCAATGTCTGCCCCAGCTGGGCGACATAGGCCTGCTGCGCAAGCTGGAGGGCCATAGCCGCTGGGGAATCCCCGTCCGCGTTGTCCTGTCCGTTGGCGGAGCTGACAGATTCCGGAGCCGCCGCCGGATAGCTGACTTTAGCGGCCTCTGACCAGCCCGGTTCCCAATCATCCTCATCCCGTGGCGTCACCTGGAGCTGTACGGCATAGTGCCACCCCTCCCCCAGGAGATCGTCCATCACATCGGGGCTGTTGCAGTCAATCTCCCAATGGCCGGGGGCTAGCTGTATAAAGGGAAATATAGCCAACAGTCCGGAGTCATTTGTCGTGGCCCTGCGCTTACGCACGCGGCGGCGAGGGGGCACTTCATCCAGCAGTAGTTGGCTCACCCGCACATCAACAGACGTTTCATAATGGCTAGTGTGGGCCGCCATCCGATAGCGACCTTCCAAGATTTCCACCTGTTTTGCTTCTAAAGGCAACCAGGTCTGATCGCCCTCTTGCTGAATTAGAAACTCCCAATAGCGCATAGTCGAAATACCTGTCAGAGACCTGCTCCTAGCACCTGTAGCCTAGGGGAACTGGCTACCTGCTGGCCACAGCATAGGGGCAATCGTAGCAAACATAGCCACAAATCTCACGTTTTTTAGCATTATATGAGGGGACGTGGGCGGCTGATGGCATAGCCTTGGGCATAGTCTATCCCCAGCGCCTGCACGGCTTTAAGGACGACCGGAGTCTCGACATACTCAGCGATTGTTTTTAACCCCATAATGTGACCAATGTGATTAATGGACTGCAGCATGGCGTATAGGACGGCGTCTGTCGGTGCTTCCCTAACAAAGTTGCCATCAATTTTTAGGTAGTCCACCGGTAAATGCTTTAAGTAATTAAACGAAGACATGCCGCTGCCAAAATCATCTAGGGCAAAATGACAGCCTATTTTTTTGAGTTCAAGGATTAACTCGACAGCTTTTTGGAGATTTGCGATCGCTAGCGTTTCGGTAATTTCAAAACAAAGGATTGCAGGATTGATCGGATACTGTTCCAACTGCTGTTTTAAGAAGCCCAAAAAACTCTCATCGTTGAGACTAGAACCCGACAGATTGACGCTGTAGATAGTGTGAGGATCGGGCGTATGGGACACCAAATAGCTAAAAAAATTGGTCACAACCCACCGGTCAATTCGAGGCATCAGGCTATAGCGTTCAGCCGTCGGTAGAAATGCCATCGGTGGAGACATTTTTCCAGAAACAGGGTTGGGCAGACGGAGTAAAATCTCACACAGCCGACTGTCCGTAGAGTCAGGCATAGCCGCCTCAATGGTTTGATAATACAGCTGAAACTGGTTGTTATCTAGGGCCTCAGTTACCCGTGAAAACCACTGGCTGTCTTTTGTCTGTCGGGTAATGCCAGCATCATCTGGGTGGTAGATTTGCACCCGATTTCGCCCCTTATTTTTAGCGGTGTAGCAGGCCGTATCCGCCAATCGCATCACCTCTTCACTGGTGGTACTACCAGATGTGATTGGCACAATCCCGATGCTGACACCAATGCTAAAGACCTTGCCATCATATAAAAAGCGAAACGCTTGAATACTGCTACAAAACGACTCAGCGATATGAACCGCCCGCTCCAGGCTACAGTTGTACAAAAGCAACCCAAACTCATCCCCCCCCAGTCGAGCTAGGACATCGGTTTGACGAATTTGCCCGCACCACAGATCGGCCACCTGACGCAACAGCTGATCGCCAGCGGCATGTCCACAGGTATCATTAACAGCCTTAAAGTGGTCCAGATCCATGTAACACAGCATGTGCTGTGACCTTTGGGTGTGGAGTTCGTCAATAACCTTGTCTAAGGATTGAACAAACTTTTTGCGGTTGAACAATTCCGTTAGCGAATCATGGGAAGCCTGCCAGGCCAGCTGCTGAGCCCTTCCCCGCTCCTCCGTAACGTCATGAAAGACAAGCACAGTGCCTAAAACTTCGCCACTGGCAGAACGAATAGGGGCAGCCGAATCACCAATGGCAAACTTTTGTCCCGTTTTAGAGATAAGGATGGGATGATTGCTAAGACTGACCGCTCGTTTTTCCATGATCGCCTGAAGTGCCGGGTTTTGCAACAGTTCTCCGGTGCTGCTATCAATAATCTGACAAACTTCAGAAATTGGACGCTGTCTTGCTTCTTTTGCCTCCCATCCGGTCAGTTTCTCGGCAACCGGATTAAAATCTTTAATGTGACCATGCTCATCTGTCGTGATTACAGCATCGCCAATGGCATGTAGGGTAATTTGAGCCAGCTCTTTTTCCTTATGCAGAGACTGTTCCAATTTTTTGCGTTCAGTAATATCCGTTTGAGAGCCTGCAATCCGATAGGCTTGCCCATCTTCATCCCAGAGGGCCATTCCCCGGGTCAGCATCCAACGATAGCCGCCATCTTGATGCAAAATCCGATACTCACACTGAAACTGTGACCAGTGAAAATTAATATGTTCCTGGAACCTGCGCTCAAAAAGCGACCGATCTTCTCGGTGAATACGCGACAACCACTCGTCTGGACTGCTGCTGATATTACTCTCCTCAAGACCTAACATAGTCTGCCAGCGACGGGAGTAGCAAACCTGCTGGATCTTTAAATCCCAGTCCCAAATACCATCGTTGGATCCCTGTACCGCCAGAGCGTAGCGCTCTTCACTCAGCTCCAATTTTTTGGTTAGCTCTGTGCGCTCAATTGCATATTGAATACTTTTGGCAAGTAGATTGCCAACATCGACGTAGCCGAGGCGTTGAAGGCGCTCTGGGGAAAACGTATCTGACTTTATCAGATAGTCCTGGGCACCCTCTTGCAGGGCAGCTACCGCCACATTTTGATCCTGAATACCCGTGAGTACTACCACAGGCACTTTAGGAACAATAGTTTTAATTTGTTTCACAAGCTCTACACCTTGACCATCGGGCAGGCATAGATCCAACAAAACTATATCAAAGTTGTTGTGGGTCTCTAGGGCCGTAATGGCCTCATTAAAGAGTTCAGCGTGGTATAGCGTTGTTTCTATCAGTTCGGATGAGGTCAATAGCTCCTGAAAAAGCTGGGCATCTGATAAATTATCCTCAACCAACAAAGCATCTATCCCTTTCACCATATGTTTGCCTAGGTATATTAAAAACTGAAAGGAATTACGCTTACCGTAAGAGAGACCTCTGGGTGAACATTATCTAAACAGCGGTCTAGGGACATATTAGAAAAGTTTGTTACGACTTGTATATCGCAAAAATACCTATTCTTAAGGGGCAGCTATTGTCGTGTCTACGTATACTGCTCCTAATTATCACCGAGTTTTCACTGGCGAAAGGAAACTCTATTCAACGGTCTATTCACCTGGTAACTGTGCTGTTTTCAGCCAAAAGTCGTTAATTTTTTGGGCAACCAGCTGATATTCACCAAAACTTGTAGGCTTGGTAATGTAAGCATTGGCATGAAGCTGATAGCTTTTATCAATGTCAGTTTGAGTGGCAGAGCTAGATAAGATAATGGTGGGTATAGCCTGCCAAACAACATTTTCTTTGATTTCCCTTAAAACATCGTGACCTGTTTTTCCAGGTAGATTGAGATCAAGTAAAATCAGCTGGGGATGAACATGGGCGTTACTATCGGTTTGTTGTAGTAAGGCTAAAGCTTCATCACCGGTTTGGGCAATCTGAATTGGCCAGTGACAGCCAACCTCGTCAAATGCGGCGGATAATATGGCTGCATCGGTCGGCGAGTCTTCGACGAGAAGAATAGTTACATCCATCTAAGTAGTCAGCTAGGCTGACGCTGATTGGGCACCCAGACTCAATGCTAACTATGACGGTTAGGATCACACTGCCCCGTAAGCAAACCTTAAGCTTTGTCTTGGGCGCTATCAACTACGAGGGTAAAGTAAAATGTAGCGCCTTCTCCAGAGACTGACTCCAACCAAATATCACCCTGGTAGTGTTCCACAATTTTTTTACAGATGGCGAGCCCAATACCGTAACCTTTGTGCTTTTGCTGGTTATGCAGTCGCTGAAAGAGTTTAAAGATTCGTTTTTGTTGATCTTGTGGTATGCCGATACCGTTGTCTCGGACAGTAAAAAGCCACTTTTTATGGCTACATTGTTTGACCGCAATGTGGATGCAGGGTGGTTTTGGGCCTCGAAACTTGATGGCGTTACCAATGAGGTTTTGTAGCAGCTGGACGATATGGTTCTCGTCCGTATATAGAATAGGCAGGGTATCGTGGGTAATGGTGGTGTGAGTTTCTAACCGTATAAGCTTTAGATTTTCCAGGGCAGTTTTTAGTGCCCGTTCTAGACTAGTGGGGCAATTGCTAACCTGTGCTGCACTACTGATGCGAGAAAGCTCTAAGATGCCATCGATCATTGCTTTCATCCGAGTGCCGCCATCTACAATATGTTGAACATATCGTTGGGCAGCCGCTTCTAACTGCGGCTTATATCGCTGTTCCAATAGCTGGGAAAAAGCTGTCATAGCCCGTAGGGGTTCCTGCAGGTCGTGGGAAACAACATAGGCAAACTCTTCTAAGTCGGCGTTGGAACGTGCTAGTGCTTGGGCCTGCTGCGCTAGGACCTGCTCAGCCTGCTGCCGTTCTAACACCTCTGCCTGGAGATGTTTGTTGGCCTCTACAAGTTCTGCTGTCCGCGTATTGACCAAATCTTCTAAGCGACTTTGATGATGGTCTTCTCGCTCAATTAAAACGGTTAAAAACTCTCCTATGTCACTGGCAAACTGGGTGCTAACAGTGATGGTGACGGTATAGGGCTGTGACCCTACTCGACAGCCAGCCTGTCTAGTGCTGCCAGCTGTTTTTGTTTGGGTGAGAGCCTCGCTCAGGGGGAGCCCCAGGGAGGCGGGCAGACATGTGAAAATATCTTGGGGAATATCGCTGCTGCCGGTGGATTCCCTCAGCAAACTGAGGGAATCCCCACAGATGTAAAGTAGCTGATGCTGTTGATTGACTAGCAGGTAGGTAGCCTGACGATGGCTCAATAAAGTCTGGAAAGCTTTGTTGAGCAGGTCAAGTTGCTGATTATGTTGCAATGGTTTCCACAGGGTGGGGATCTAAAAAACGGGTTGTTGGCTAGGTCGCCGGGGCAAGGACGCTAGCCAACAAACTGACTGGGTGCGATCGCACTCTGGGGCATATTTGCTTAAATCATAAAACCGAGGGGGTAGAATTTCCACCCCCTCGGCTCAGGCTAAACAACTAATCTCTACCGCTAATGGTGGCAGAGATTAGATATCTAAATTCTTTGGGTCGGCTCAGCCCGCTACCAGCTGGACTTGACAACACCAGGTAGTAAACCCTGGTGGGCCATATCCCTGAGGGCATTGCGGCAAAGACCAAAGTCACGATAGTAACCGTGGGGACGGCCTGTCAGCCAGCAGCGATTGTGCAGGCGCGTGGGTGAGCTATCGCGGGGCAGCTGTTGAATTTTGCGATGGATTTCTAGCTTTTCCGCTTGGGAGTTAGCAGAGTCAAATGCATCCATCAGCGCCTTGCGCTTGGCCGCATACTTTTCAACCGTCTTTTCGCGCTTTTTCTGGCGCGCAATCATGCCTTTTTTAGCCATTGGGCTGATAGCTTCCTATTATTTACCGTCGATCACAGTCTTTTATAATAGAGGCAAAACCTGTCTTTGGCAAAATCTTTGGCCAAGGCGTATCAATTTTTAAAATGTTTTTGCCGAGCTGGCGGCCTGCGTCTTAAGCAGTTTTGCTCCAGTCGGACACCATGGGGCCAGCTGGCAGCGCTCACAGGCCGGATTGCGGGCGTCACACACGGCGCGACCGTGGTACACCAGCCGAATAGACCAGTTTTCCCAATCGGGTTGGGGCAAAAGCTTCATTAGATCCTGCTCGATCTTAACCGGGGCGTCGTGCTTGGTGAGACCAAGCCGGTTAGTAATGCGTTTGACATGGGTGTCGACGGTGACCCCCGCATTGATGCCAAAGGCATGGGCCAGGACCACATTGGCTGTTTTACGGGCCACCCCCGGCAGGCTAGTGAGGGCCTCCATGGATTGGGGCACCTCACCACCAAAGTCAGTCAAGATCCGCTCGCAGGCGGCGCGAATATTCTTCGCCTTATTGCGATAAAAGCCCGTGGACCTGACATACGACTCAATTTCACTAACCTCAGCTTCGGCGTAGTCGGTCACCGTCGGAAAGCGCTTAAACAGAGCCGGTGTCACCATATTGACCCTCGCGTCGGTGCATTGAGCTGACAGCATGGTCGCGATCAGCAGCTGCAGCGGGTTGTCATAGTCGAGGGAGCAGGGAGCCTCAGGATAGAGCCGTTTGAGACATTCAAGAATCAATAGGGCCCGGCGTTTTTTAGTCAGGCGGGGGCGTTTGGCTGGAGCGGCAGTCACGGGCAATTATGGGGGAGCGACACCTACTGAAAAACGTTCTGAAAAATTTCCAGTCGTGAGATGTCCCGGGCAATCAGCATGCCCCCCAAACCCAAAAACAAGAGCAGCCCAGTTTGCATGACGCTTTCTTGCAGGCGACGTGGCAGGGGTTTACCCAGCAGAGCTTCTACCAGTAAAAAGGCCAGCTGCCCTCCGTCTAAGGCCGGTAGGGGCAAAATATTGATAATGGCCAGGTTAACGCTGATTAAAGCGGTAAAGGGAAACAGGCTGATAATATTTGAATCTGCCATGGTGCGACCCTGGTCAACGATACCCACCGGACTCGATACCTGACTCGATACCTCGGAGAAGTTAGTCACTAGGTCAACAAAGCCCTGGGCCGTACGGACAAATACGTTTTGAAATTCATCAGCGGCAAACTTGAGCACTTCGACAGGATTACCGGAGCGTCTGTAGTTAAACCTCCCATTGGGGTATAGCTGTACGCCAATGATGGGTAACCCCTCAGGGGAGACATCCGGGATAACCGTTATGTCTAGCTCCTGTCTTCCCCGCTGGATCTCCAAATCGACCGGCTGATCTGAGCTAGTTTGGATGGCATCAATCAGGGCCTGAACGTTTTCCTCGCCCTGGTCTAAGGACTGACCGTTGACGGCCAGGATAATATCCCCGGCCCTGATGCCAGCGGCGGCGGCGGGAGAGGTGTTGGACATGACCTGGGGAATCAGAACACCGGGCTCAGGGACAAAATTTTGGGGAACGCCAACGCTGGTGAACTGGACAACAAATACAAGGTATGCGAAAAGCAGGTTGGCAATGACCCCAGCGCTCATAACAATGGCGCGGTCTAGCACCGGTCGGTTTTGCAACAGGTCAGGATCGTTGGGGGGAAAGCTACTGTCGCTTTCGTCATCCATGGGAAAGCCGACAAACCCACCTAAGGGTAGTGCCCGCAGGGCGTATTCTGTGCGCGAGCCCTGATATTTCCAGAGGATAGGACCAAAGCCGATGGAGAACCGGTTGACATGGATACCTTGCAGTCGAGCGGCTAAGAAATGACCCAACTCATGGACAAAAATCAGGAGGGCAATAACAGAAATGACGGCCAGAACGGACATAGATGGGGAGTGAATAATTACTTGACACTCAAACATTGGCCCAATCGCCTAGGCTCAAAAAAACTGTCATCGGCACAGTTTCAAGCGGTTAGACAGGCAAATGCTTGTTTAGACGGTTGTCATGACTTTTATTCTACCGTTCTGATTCAACAGGTGGGGGAGAAATGGTTCAAAGAAACTCCCGGCCCAGATACGGTTGAAGAACATCGGGTACGGTGACGCTACCGTTGGGCTGCTGATAGTTTTCGAGGATGGCGGCCATGGTCCGACCGATGGCTAGGCCTGAGCCATTGAGGGTATGGACATACTGGGTGCCTTTTTGCCCCGGCGTTTTGAAGCGGATATCGGCACGACGGGCCTGAAAATCGACACAGTTGGAACAGCTAGAAATTTCGCGGTAGCGGTTTGCCGATGGCAGCCACACTTCCAGGTCGTAGGTTTTTGTCGCTGAAAAGCCCATGTCGCCCGTACAGAGAGCCAGCACCCGATAGGGCAGTTTGAGCTGCTGCAAAATATCCTCGGCGTCTTTGGTGAGGGCTTCTAGCTCGTCAAAGGAGCTGTCCGGATGGACAAACTTAAACATTTCCACCTTATTAAACTGGTGCAACCGAATCAGACCACGGGTGTCGCGGCCATAGCTGCCCGCCTCACGCCGGAAACAGGGGGTGTAGGCGCAGTAGTGAATGGGCAGCTCCTCCTCGGTGAGGATTTCGCTGCGGTGCAGGTTAGTGAGGGGAACTTCGGCGGTGGGGGTAAGCCACAGATCGTCGTCCGCGCATTTAAAGCTGTCTTCGGCAAATTTGGGCAGCTGGCCTGAGCCTGTGAGGGAGGCGGAGTTGACCAGAATGGGCGGTAGCATCTCGGTGTAGCCTGCCCTGGTATGGCGATCGAGCATAAACTGGATCAGGGCTCGTTCTAGGGCGGCACCGGCACCAATCAGGGTGACAAACCGGCTCTGGGCAATTTTGACCGAACGCTCAAAATTCATGATGCCGAGCTTTTCGCCCAGCTCGTAGTGGGGTAGAAAGTGACTTCCCTGGGGAATCAGCTCGTCGCCCCAGCGGCGTACTTCGACATTGTCGTCTTCGGTTTTACCCTCAGGAGTACTGTCGCTGGGCAGGTTGGGTAGGGTGAGCAGAATGTTTTGGATTTTGGCTTTTAGCTCTTTTTCCTGGGGTTCGAGTTCAGCCAGATTTTTTTTGACCTGGTTGCCTTCGTCGCGCAGGGCTTTAACCTCGTCGCCCTTGGGGTTGGCACCCCCTTTGATCTTTATACCAACAGCTTTGCCGATTTCATTACTGCGGGCCTGGAGCTGCGATCGCACCCCCTCCAATCCTCTCTGCTCGCCGTCGAGCCTCGTCAGCTCAGATAGACTCTGGGTATAGTCGCCGCTGCGCTTGGCTAAGGCCGCCGCCACCTGGTCAGGATTTTGTCGAATCAGCTTTAGATCAAGCACTATGGTTCACCGGGTTTTCCAGTAGATCAGGATATCATCCCTGACCCTAAATCCCTCTCCCCGAGGGAGAGGGACTTTAAAGGTCTAGACAACCTGTTCGATTTCAGCGATTTCAGGGATAAACTCCCGCAGGCGGCGCTCGATACCCATGCGTAGGGTCATAGCAGAGCTGGGGCAAGAGCCGCAGGCACCCTGCAAACGAAGCTTGACGACGGGACCATCTAGTTCGACCAGCTCAACGTTACCGCCATCAGCCATGAGGTAGGGGCGTAGTTCGTCGAGTACTTTTTCTACGTTGTCGTTGGTTAGGGCTAGGGTTTCCATAGGGATAGTTGGATCGCAACATTGTAAACAGCTACCTTAATATTAGCTGCTGAGTTGAAAAGCTTAGTGTTGAGTTATTTATGGCTGGTAATGACGGCTATAGCCGGTCTATCTATTGAGGGTCCAGCGACGAATCTGACCGGACCAGTCGCCGCTGATAAGGGTGCGGCTATCGGTAGCAAAAATAGCCGACCAGACGCCGCTCTCGTGGCCCACCAGCACATCTAAAAGTTTGCGGGTGGTCATATTCCAAATGCGAATGGTGCGATCGCGACTCGCCGTCGCCAGCAGTTTGCCATCGGCGCTAAAGCTGACGCTATTCACGCTGTGGCTGTGGGCGTTGAGAGCCCCCATCAGCTTGCCATCGCGCAATCGCCAGAAAATAATCTGCCGATCGGCTCCACCGCTGACCAACAGCTCCCCATCAGGGCTAATGGCCAGACACACAACCTCGCCCGTGTGGTGGGTCTGGCGACGACGCACCTGACCGGTCGTCGGATCGCAAATGGTAATTTCTCGATCCTGGGTGCCCGCCACCAGGGTTTGGCCATCGGGACTTATGGCTAAGGCTCGAATCCAATGCTGGTGGGTGATCACCGTATTTTGCAAGGTGCCCTTGGCCACCGACCAGCGCCGCACGGTTTTGTCCTGGCTGCCGGTGTATATCCACTGACCATCGGGGCTAAAGACAACGGCCCGAATGCTGTCAGTGTGGCCTTTGAGCGCGGTTACCTGTTTACCCGACTCCAGCTGCCAAAGACAGACGCTGCTATCGTTACAGCCACTGACAATAAGCTCATCATCGGGACTAATGGCCAGGGCACGCACCCAGCTACCATGACCTGTCAGGGTTTGGTGCAGCTGTCCATTATTGAAATGCCACAGTTTGACAGATCGATCGCCACTGCCGCTGATGATATATCTCGCCTGGCTGTCAACAGCAAGCGAGCGGATCCAGCTATCGTGGGCGTCAATGGTTTGGGTGCAGTGCCAAAGATGGCGACTGGGCGGTTGAGGTAAAGAATTCACAGCCGCAGCTCTAGTAACTATATACATCGGGCCAGACGTTATCTAATACTGGCATTGCCGTCTTTCTTTGTATACATACCGGTACGGGGCTGCAAAAACGTACGATTAAGATCGCAAGCTGGGTAGAGAATTCCCGATAAGCGCGATAGGAATATTTATTATGTAATGAATTTTTGTGGCTTTAGATTGTTTTCAAGATCAATAAACTTGGTTCACTCGTTAGCGGACTTAAGGGCAAAATCGTAGAGCGTACGACTTACGCGAAAATCTGCTTTTGCGATCAGGCTATCTAGTAATGGTTTAACCGTATCTACTAAGTTGGCTTGTTTGGCTTGCAGTAAAACACCCAGTAAACCAGTCATTTGGAGACCAAATGCTGCTCCAACTGCACGACCTCGTCGCTCATCCATAAGTACTAGGCTAGCCCCAAGTTCCAATGCTAAAGCTATGGCTTCTGCTTCCCCACGGTCGATACTAGCTCGACTAGCCTGAATATCTAAAACGGATTGGATATCTTGAACCGGTTGTTTTTGAATCCAGTTCAGTCGCTGAACCTCTTGTTGGCCAGGAACCCGTTTACCTGGATACACCAATTCATCGTAGACAGCGGTGGGAATAACGATCGACCCATAAAGTTGTTGAAGTAGATGCAAATGCCCAACAGTAGCCAGATTAGTAATGGGCGATGTATCGCTAACGACAATCAAAGTAAGTCTAGGGCTTTCAGGGTTTCAATATCAGCTGCTAAATCTTCCACATCATAGTTGAGGTAGAGACCTCGCTTAGCAAGCTGGTGCTGGAATTCTATGACAGATAGCCCTGTCCAACTGCGGACCATGCCACTGCTGATTTTGTCAGTTGTGTAAAGCATGATGGCAATTTCAAGTTTGAGTTCATCCTCACTGAGCTGGGTGGCTTCGAGAATAGTGTCAGGAACAACAACGCTCATAGAAGTCTCTTAGCTGAAGGACGTCCAAGCCAAAACCTGTAGTCTCTTCTGCGGAAAAACTTCAGTTCTAGACGTGGTCAAGGCTTAGCTTAACTATAGCTAATCAGGCAATGCTGTCGCGTTTGCGGGCTTCTTTGTAGGATGTGCCTACATTTTGGAGACCGGCGCGGATCATTTGCTGTTCGAGTAGGGCAAAAAATCGGCTGCGATCGCCCCCACGTACCACCGCCTGGTTGTGGGATTCGGCCAGGGAAACTGGGTAGCCAAACCCTTTTTGTACCTGCATCAGCGTCAGGCTAAGGGCCGTGTCAAACAGGGTTTGATCTTGAACGACCCACTCGGGAAACTCCACGCGGGCAATTTCAGCCCCTACATGCACGTGGCAAAAGTAAACCTGATGGTCGCCATAGAGCTGCAAAATGTCGGCAGAGCTTTTGAAGAGCGGACCGCGCTGTCCCGGCTCCAGCAGGGTGGCCCACAGGGTGACATCGCGTAGGGGCGAGAATACCTGACAGGGAGCCCCATCAGTTTGGCCCTCGCAGTGTTTCTGACAGTCTGGCTGTTCGTGGGGGCAGCTCTGCAATCGCAAAAAATTGAGGGCCTCACTGCTGCGCGACGCGCTGAGATAGCCGACCATGGGCACCTGGGCCGCTCGCAGGCGATCCCAGGCGGCCAAGATCGGCTCTAATATTTGGTCCCGAGCGGCGGCGGGCAGCTGCTCGAGAAACCAGTAGATTAGCGAGCCATCGGTCATGGCTAGGGTGGGGACCGTAGGGCGTTGTAACAGAGACAGCTGCCGTGATTTCTTATTTCGTAACGATTGTCGACCCTTGGATGGTTGACCGGTCAGGTCGTGCCCAGCCTCCAAATTTTTCCCTTTCCCCTTTTCCCTTTCTCCTGTCTCGCCATTCACCTCTACCCCTAGTTCGCCTAACACCACCGCCTCTGACACCGTGCGCTGATAGCCCATCCACTCTTCGGTGCGAATGCCCCACCGGCGTGAGGCATACAGGTCTTCGGGGCGGTAGATTACCTCGGGCTGGCTGTCGAGCAGGGGAAATCGGCTCTGCCCGTAGTGGAGCACCACGCGGCCGATGTTGAGCAAATAGCAGTAGGCAATTTCGTGGTGGCTAGGGTTGATTTGGGAACCATCGGTGGCAATGACGGTGTGGGCCTCGGGAGCGGCTTTTAGGGGGACTCGGGTATCGAGGGGCTCAACGGGTTCGGCGGCGGCAAAACCGAGCTGATGGGTTTGCAGCTGCTCGACTAGCTGGGGCTGCTGGAGACGAGCCTGGTGTAGCAGCTGAGCTGCGATCGCAAGCCGAACCTGTGCCGCCTCGGCCTCTTTGGCCAGATGCTGGCTAATCCCCTGCATTTGCTGTGCAATTTTTGATAAATCCAGCATGCGATCGCCTAGGCAGCATCGAACTTTTGTACTACCGAGTCCAACGATAGCAGATCAATTCGTCCATCGGCCTGGGCGGTCTGACGCTCGGGGGCCAGATTGTAGCCCCAGTCGGCAAGAAACAGCTCCACATGGTTTAGGTCAGGCTGTTTTTTAACGCTCTGGAGGGCCTTGATCCGATCTTCGATAAACCAGATTGTAGGGGGCTGGCCGTGGGTCCTGTGGTCTGCTGTGAGCAGGCGCAGGGTTTCATACTTGGGTCGTTTTACCTCTTTGCCGAGGATCTGTTCGGGGGGCATGGCCACGCCGCTTTGCTGCAGCAGCTTTTGAATAAAGCGCCCCTCTTTGGTGCTGACAATATAGGTGGGGCGTTTCCCCAGGCATGTTTGTAGCACCGACAGCAGGTTGGGGTAAAACCGATGCTGGGCCAGCCAGCCGTCTAGGTCCGTGGCAATCCAGGTGTCGCGCTCACCGTCTAAGATTTTGGCCGCCTCGGCTTTTTCCAGGTTGGCGGCAGCCAGGTAGGGCAGCGCCATCGCCGGCCAGCCCGCAATAATTTCATCGTCAGCTTTACCCAGGATTAGGGCGCGCAGCAGCATGGGCATTTCCCAGCCCGTTTCAATCACAGGCCGCAGGGGATAAAAACGCTCGGCCAGACCGGCGGGGGGCTCATTTGTTTCGGGCTCAAACAGCCGACAATAGGCTCGCCATGCCGTTTGGAAATATTCGATCAGTCCGTCGCAAATTACCCCATCAAAATCAAACGCCACGACATCGGGTTGCATAGTCAAATTTTCTACAGCTACCCTGCAACCATATACTCCATCTTCAAGCTTGCTAAACCGTCGCCTAGCGGCCAGCATTGCTGGCCATGCCCAGCCAGTCGCGGATAGTATCCCAAACGGCGTCGGGGCCGATCCCAAAAAAAATCTGCAGACCTAGCAGGATCAGGGCCGCTAAAAATGCCGTTTTAATGGTGGCCTTGACCACGCGGATCAGCCAGGTAAAAACCAGGATCGAAATAAAAACAGCACCGATGACAACCAAAACTTCCATGGGCGGCTTCTCCTGCGGCTACTCTGGCCAATCTTACCCTATGAGCCGAGGGCCACTACCTGACGCTGGGTGAGGGTGTCGCTGACGGCGATTACCTCCGTGCGTGCCCACCGATCGGCATCGAGAATGTCCTGGAGTGAGGGGGTGGTAATGAGATGATCGCGGTTGCGATCGCACACCTGCTCAATCACCTTGGGAATATCCAAAAACTGGATTTTCTCATCTAAAAACAGCGCCACCGCCTGCTCGTTGGCCGCATTGAGGACAGCGGTCATCGAGCCCCCTGCCCGCCCCGCTTCATAGGCCAGATTAATACAGGGATATTTGGCGTGGTCTGGATCCTTAAAGGTCAAGGTGGCGAGCTTGGCCAGGTTTAAAGGCTCCCAGTCGGTGTAGATGCGATCGGGCCAGGACATGGCATAGAGCAGCGGCAGCCGCATGTCGGGCCAGCCCAGCTGGGCCAGCACCGACGTATCCTGGGTCTCAATTAGGGAGTGAATAATGCTCTGGGGATGGATCAGCGTATCGATGTGGTCGTAGTCCATTCCAAATAGATAGTGGGCTTCGATCACCTCTAGCCCCTTATTCATCATCGTGGCGGAGTCCACCGTAATTTTGCGACCCATGGACCAGTTTGGGTGCTTAGTCGCGTCGGCCACGGTCACCTGTTTAAGTCGTTCCACCGGCCAGTCGCGAAAGGCACCGCCCGATGCGGTCAGAATGATCCGCCGCAGACCGCCCTTGGGCAGCCCCTGCAAACATTGGAAAATGGCGGAATGCTCAGAATCGGCAGGCAGCAGCTTGACCCCGTGCTTTTCAACCAGGGGTAGCACCACCGGCCCCCCGGCAATTAGGGTTTCCTTATTGGCTAGGGCGATATCTTTGCCCGCTTCGATGGCGGCAATGGTGGGTAAAAGCCCCGCACAGCCAACAATACCGGTGACCACCGTTTCAGCGTCACCGTAGCGAGCCACCTCTACAATGCCATCTGCCCCAGCCAAAATCTGTGGCTGCGGATCCACATCAGCAATCGCCTCTTTTAGGTCTGCTAGTCTGCTTTCATCCCGAATGGCGACGATCTCTGGCTTAAACTGGCGCACCTGCTCAGCCAGCAGGGTGACGTTGCGACCCGCCGCAATCCCGACTAGGCGAAATTTATCAGGATTGTGCTCGATAATGTCAAGGGTCTGGGTGCCGATGGAGCCGGTGGAGCCGAGCAGGGTGATTGCCTTCACGGGAATTGCCTATTGCTAAAGGTCTGTAGCTGACCGGGAACGCACCTGGCCGCCCTGGTTTAACTATAGATTCTTAATGGCTTTTCACAAAGTCTTAGGATTTTGATAATAAAATGAGACGCTAATCATCCAGCAAAGCCAGGGCAAATACTAGATGGACCGTGTCTGCTGCCCAAACAGCTGTCACGCTTTTGAAAAACATGACCATAATTGACTGAGGAGACGCTAACCGAACCGTTTTATGGAAGCTTTTTCACCGATTCCACCCCAGTGGTCAGAACCCGCCATCCACGCCCTAAAATTTTGCTGTCCGCGCTGTGGTGAGTCCACCAGTGTTGCGACCGCCGTTTGGATCAACCGCCGCGCCCCTGTTTATACCCACAACCATAAGCGCAAGTGGCAAGAGTTTTACCAGTGCGAATGTGGTACCGCCTGGTGGGCCTGGAGCAGTGACCGACCGCCCAATCCGTGGCAGGTGGATGAGCCCCCGGATACTGAGCAGCCCCCCAGGTTAGATCCGCTAACGGGGCTGGGGGACAGCTGGGGCGGGTTTGAACCCTAGGTTCGCATATGCCCATCGTTGTTTTTGGCAGCCTAAATATGGACCTGGTGGCCCAGGTAACCCGTCTACCCCAGGCCGGGGAAACGCTGCTGGGGTCTGACTTTGCCATGGTGCCCGGGGGCAAAGGGGCCAACCAGGCGGTGGCGGCGGCTCGGCTGGGGGTGCCCACCACCATGGTTGGACGGGTGGGTGAGGACAGTTTTGGCACCCAGCTATGTGCCAGCTTACAGACAGCTGGGGTGGCGACCGATCTGATTTTGAGGGAGCCGGGGCCATCGGGGGTGGCGCTGATCGCTGTGGATGAAGCAGGTGAAAACCAGATTACGGTCATCCCTGGGGCCAATGGCCGTGTCGATGTGACAGATGTGCAACGACTGCCGCTGGCGGCTGACCCCTCAATTTTGCTGATGCAGTTCGAGATTCCGCTGGCGGCGGTGTTAGCAGCGGCTAGGGGGGCGGGCAACCACCGGGTGATTGTGGACCCGGCTCCGGCACGCGCCGAACTGCCTGAGGACCTCTATGGTCTAGTGGATATCTTGACGCCCAATCAAACGGAAGCCTCTGAGTTAACAGGGATAGACGTGTATGACGTGGCAACGGCCACAGCGGCGGCTCAGGTGCTCTACCAGCGGGGGACACCCACGGTGATTGTCAAGCTCGGGAGCCAGGGGGCCGTGGCTGTCTCAGGGGCAGAGATTTTTCATATTCCAGCTTTTCAGGTGGCGGCAGTGGATTCGGTGGCGGCGGGGGATGCCTTTAACGGTGGTCTGGCCGTGGCTCTATGGGAGGGTAAGCCGCTGCGAGCGGCGGTGATATGGGCCAGTGCGGTGGCGGCGCTATCGGTGATCACAGCCGGAGCCCAGCCGTCGCTGCCGACGCGGCAGCAGGTAGATGCATTTTTACGCAAGCAATCGCTCAGGTAGTTTATAGTCTTTGTACTCTAAACTTAGTTTTGTAAGGATTGTCATTAAGCTTCCCCTGCGCTTCAATGCCCTCAAACCAACCAGACATAATTTTTTTGGTGCTCGACACCCAGCGTGTAGACCGCCTATCGTGCTATGGCTATGAAAAGCCGACCTCACCCAATATCGATGCTTTTGCGGAGGGGGCGACGCGGTTTAGGGTTGCGATCGCACCCGGTCAGTGGACCATTCCATCCCACGCCTCCATGTTTACGGGGCTGTATCCCTCACAGCATCAGATGCAGCAGTCCTATTCAGTCATGCCGCCCCACCTTAAGACCCTGGCAGAGCGCCTGCAGGACGGTGGCTACTACACCGCCGCCTTTTGCAATAACCCCCTGGTAGGTGTCATTAATAACGGTCTCAGGCGTGGTTTTTACAGCTTTCTCAACTACAGCGGTCTGCTCAGCTCTAGACCCAACCAGGCGGGCATTCCCTCCAGCTTTTTAGACAAGTATCGCCAGCTGTTTAAGCGTATTGTTGCCAAAGCCCTAAACCAGGTCCAAGATGCCTTTGCCCGTTCTGACTGGCTGCTGTCGCTGTCATTTACACCGCTGATGGTGCCCCTGTGGCAGACCGCCCTCAGCTTTAAAGGCAATACCCCCAAGTCTTTAGATGACGCCGCCAAGCTGCTCATTGAGCGCAAAGGCGTCCAAACAGATCAGCCCGTATTTACCTTTATCAACCTGATGGGCACCCACATGCCCTATCACCCACCCCGCGGGTTTATCGAAAAGTTTGCCCCCAACGTTTTAAAAAATCGCGATGCCCAAACCTACCTACGGCGTTTTAATAGCGATGTGTACGGCTGGCTAGCCCCACTGATGGGGGCGTTAGGCGATCAGCAAAAAGACACCCTAGACGGCATGTATGACGCTGAAGTTGCAGCCCAAGATGTGCAGGTCGGGAGATTTTTAGGGCAGCTAAAACAATCGGGCCGTTTGGAGAATACCTATGTTGTTGTCTGCGCGGATCACGGTGAACATTTAGGAGAGAAACAGCTCATCGGCCACAGCCTTTCTATTTACAACGAGCTGGTTCAAGTACCGCTGATTATCCACGATCCAACCGATGCCATTGAGCGTAAGATCGTGCGTGACGATGTAGTCTCCACCCGCTGTTTGTTTCATACGGTGCTTTCCGCTGCAGGGTTAGCCACCCTAGAAGAAGCCGAACTTAGCTTGGAACACCAGGGCTCAAATGAGACTCTCGACACCGTTGATCCCGATCGCTACGTTTACGCTGAGGCTGTTCCACCACAAAATGTGCTGAATCTAATTCAAAGACGTCAGCCAGAGCTGGTTTCTCAGCATGCCTGCGATCAAACCAGACGGGCCGTATGGGTGGGAAATCACAAGCTGATCGAAACCGATCAAAATCCGCCGCAGCTCTACGATGTGCAGGATGACCCCAGCGAGAACCTAGACCTCAGCGAGATTTTTCCTGAAATGGTGGAATCGTTACAAGATTCTCTTTTGGCGTTTAGCCAAGACGCCAACGAACACCAGGCCCTGTACTCCCAAGCCCGCGCCAGTGGATTTGACGATCCAGAAGTGCGTCGCCGTCTCAAAGACCTTGGATACCTAGAAGAATAAGCGCATGTACCCTCCTGTTGATCCGACGATTGTTGAAATTGGCCCCTTTGGCCTGCGCTGGTACGGTTTGCTGATGGCCACGGCTGTAATCACCGGTTCCTGGTTCGCCAGCAAAGAAATTGAACGCCGTGGTAAAAACCCAGAAGACTTTTGGGACATGCTGATTTGGGTGTTGATTCCCGCTTTTCTCGGTGCTCGTCTCTACTATGTATTTGTCCAGTCCGGAGATACCGCCTACTATCTGTCAAATCCTGGTCAAATTTTGCAGGTTTGGGGCGGTGGTATTCACATTTTTGGTGCGTTTATCGTTGGCAGCATCGCCCTGTGGCTATTTACCAAGGTGCGTCGTTTACCCACGCTTGTTTATCTCGATGCGGCGGCGGTGGGTCTTCCCATTGCCCAAGCAATCGGTCGGTGGGGAAACTTTATCAATCAGGAGCTCTACGGTCCACCGACTAGCTGGCCCTTTGCTCTACGCATCGATCCGCAGCACCGTCTGGCCCCCTACAATGACCTAGCCGCCTATCCAGAGACCACTCGATTTCACGCCCTGTTTCTGTATGAGTCTGTTTGGAACCTGCTGGGTTTTTTACTTCTGTACTGGGTTTCAAAACGCTTTGGCAGACAGCTTAGACCCGGTGACCTGTCTCTGCTGTATTTAGTGTGGTATCCCTTTGGCCGCTTCTTTATCGAGTTCTTGAGGACAGACTCCTGGTTCTTTCCTGGGACTCCCTTTAATGTGGTGCATATTCTCTCGCTGGTGGCGGTTGTAGGTGCGATCGCAACCCTGGTGTTGAGGCGTCAGTTTGGTAAAACGATTGCAAATAGCAATTATTAAATCTGGCAAATCTGGAAACCTAAGCAATTTGGAGATGTTGGAATTCCTGAATTTGTCGGGTTTTTGTCGGGTTATTGTCACCGGCAAGACTTCGCCAACGTAGGGTAGCCCAGCAATGGGTTGCCGGTAACGTCTCCTCTGCCTGCCCCCTTGCCCCTTCTGCCAATCCCATGCCCCCATCCCCTCGTTTAATTATCATCGGCCTTGACTGCATGGAGCCCTCCCTTGTCTTTGAGCAATGGCGAGATGATTTGCCTAATCTCTCTCGGCTAATGGCTCAAGGCAGCTATGGCCGTTTAGAAAGCTCGATTCCAGCCATTACAGTTCCCGCCTGGAGCTGTATGATGACCGGTCGCGATCCGGGGGAGCTAGGCATCTACGGCTTTCGCAACCGGGCCACACGGGAGTATCAGAACATGACCATTGCCGATGGTCGAGCCGTGCGCTTTCCGCGACTGTGGGACTACCTGGGGAAATCAGGCTGGAAGGTGGCCGCCCTGAGCGTGCCGGGAACATCGCCGCCCTATGAGGTGAACGGTTCTATGGTGTCTTGCTTTCTGACGCCGAGCCCTAAGGTCACGTTCACCCATCCGCCGGAGCTAGGGGAACAAATTCGCAGCTGGATGCCTGATTTTATGATGGATGTACCTGAGTTTCGCTCAGAAGACAAAGCTGAAATCCTATCAAACATTCATAAGCTATGCGATCAGCGCTTTACCCTGGCAGAGAAGCTAATTGCCCAGGACCAGCCAGACTTTCTGATGCTGGTGGATATGGGAGTAGATCGCATTCACCATGCCTTTTGGAAACCGATGGATCCGCGTCATCCGGACTATGGGCCGGATATGCCATTTTCCACAGCCATCCATGACTACTACTGCCATGTAGATCAGCGGGTGGGGCAGCTGTTGGCCCAGTGCGATGACGACACCGCCGTACTGGTAGTCTCAGACCATGGGGCACAGCCTTTGATGGGTGGCATCTGCATCAACGAATGGCTGATGGAAAAGGGATATCTCACGCTTAAAGAGAAACCGAGCGAGCCGACGGCCCTAGATCAGGTGGAAGTGGACTGGGAGAAAACTAAGGTTTGGGGCGCAGGTGGTTACTACGCGAGAATCTTTTTGAATATTCAAGGCAGAGAACCCCGAGGAACAATCCCGCTAAAAGAGTTTAGGGCATTTCGTGAACAGCTGATTGCGGAGCTAGAGGCGATTACATATCCCGATGGGTCTCCCATGGAGGTAAAAGCCTATGTGCCCCAGGAAACGTATCAAAAGGTGCGGGGTATGGCTCCAGACTTGCTGGTGTATTTTGATTGGCTAGCATGGCGGTCGGTGGGCAGTGTCGGCACCGGCGAGCTGTATGCGAAAGGAAACGACACTGGGCCAGACGATGCAAACCATGCCCAGTATGGACTGATGATTTTCCATGACCCGAAGCAGCCTAAGGGGGGTCAGGTGTTAGAAAATGCGCAGCTGTATGACATTACGCCAACTATGCTGCATCGTTATGGTGTGGATGGCCCCGGTAATTTGCGAGGTAAGATTTTATCAATTTAAAGAAATTGCCGTATGGCTTCCAATTTTGCTTAATGAAACACAATAAAACAGGGACCTATTGATCAACAGTGTTATCCTGAAGCCAAGTTATCGCTAAAAATGCGTAACAGTTGCAACAATCGCCATTAATAAAATTTGCCTCGAACCGGGAAGTCTCATCACAATTTCTGACGTTAGCTGGCATGAGTTTTAATCAATTTTGCGAGCGCTGGGTGAGGCTCGCACCAGCCGTATTGCTTATAGTCGGAACATATTAGAACTCATGGTTCCCCTGCTAGATCACAAGCGTAGCAAAGTTTTGATATCTGATATTATCAAGATTTTGCTGCGTCAGGAACGTGACTGGGAATCCCTAGGTTCAACAACTTTTCGCGGCCAAATGGAGACAGCCGGAGTAGAGCCCGATGATTGTTTTTTTATAGAAAATTACCAAACCGTCATTGGTAAAAATCGCCTTGATTTAACGATTGACCTACCTCCTGATCTGGCAATCGAGTCAGACTATACGTCTAAAACTAAGTTGGAGGCTTATATAGCTCTAAAGGTTCCTGAACTTTGGATCTATGATCGGGGGCTCAAAATCTCAGCTCAGTCTCTATCTAAAGAAGATGATTATACCGAAAGTCTCCACCTAATAAAGTGTTAAATCGGCAGCGGATTAAAATGTTATCTAGGAGGTGAACATACCGGTTGTCTGTCAGTATTTGGGAAGCCTAAAAGAGAATTATCCCCGCTACGACTTAACTACTCGTTGGAGCCAATAAACGCCTAGCTGGTCAATGAAAGTGCAGGTAAAAGGTTACCGATCGGTGCTCAGCATAACGTTGGATAAAGATTGCTTTGATTTAGACGGGTAAAACTCTGCTCTAGTAAGACGGGCAACCATCTCTGTGCGTGATGAAACCTCAAGCTTACGGAACATTCGCTTCAACGCTTGCTTGACAGAATTCTCAGTAATCCACAGTTCATGCCCAATTTCTGCATTTGTTTGCCCCAAAGCTACCAATTCGGCAATCTGTAACTCACGCGGTGTTAATCGATGGGTGTTAAACGATGGACGTGGATCTTTGCTCCGTGCGATGCGCACACTGACAGTCCAAGCGGATACGTGCAAGCAAATGGCGCTTAGATCGGCTAAATCCTGCGTATCAAAGCCAGGCATCGATCGATCACGAGTGCATCCCACTGAACCGACTAATTGACCCCGATCAACGATCGGGCCTGCCATTACGTGCCAGTGATCGGGACGAGGACAGATTAATTTCCAAGCCTTGGGTGTGGTCACCAATCCTTCATGGGCGGGCGTATGACGTTCCGCGATATAACGCGCTACAGGATTGTGTTCTATAGATAGGGCAAGGTCGAGAACGGATTGAAACCTGCCATCGGTTAAAAGCTGATCGAAGAAAAAGATTCCTGAGCGCGTGGCGGCAAAGTACTCACCAATCTTTGGCGTAAGGTGCGATCGCAAATCATTTTCATCCTTTGCCTGGTAAATTTCTTCAAATAATGGCTTTAAGGAAATGGTCATAGCGGTGAAAAGAGTACTCGATCGAGGACTATGCCAGGTTGGCTACTGCTTCCTAGTATAAGAGGAGATTCAAACACAAGCACCCAAAGGAGATGAATTCATGACTGACTCACAAAAGCACATCATTGGTTTGGTCTTTTATCCCGGCATGACCTCACTGGATATGATCGGACCCCAGCAAGTTTTTAGTACGCTTCCCGGTGTTGAACTGCATCGGATCTGGAAAACGCTAGACCCCATTAAATGCGATGACGGATTGGTGATTTTGCCGGACACTACCTTTGCAAATTGCCCCACCCTAGATGTGATTTGTGTCGGCGGCGGCTTAGAACAGCCAGCAGTTGTAGACGATCCAGAGGTGCTTGAGTTTTTTCGTAAACAAGGCAGCACTGCAAAGTTTATTACCTCTGTGTGTGGCGGGTCAGAGTTTTTAGCAAAAGCGGGGCTACTCAACGGATATCGAGCCGCCACACACTGGGGAATGCGCCAACAACTCATGACATATCCAGGCGTTGAGGTAGGTACTGAGCGTGTCGTGGTTGATCGCAATCGCAT